>JALYTY010000025.1 GCA_030854045.1 Vulcanimicrobiota bacterium
CCCCAGGGCCGTGACGATTGCCGCCGATCCGAGCGCGCCTTCAACGGTTTTCTTCGGCGAAATTTTTGTGAGCTGATGTCGTCCTGCAAACGTGCCCACCACCATCGCGAAGATATCCGTGCACGCGATGAGCACGATCACTTCGAACGTAAACCACATTCCCATCGCCGGCACTTGACGGATAAAAACGAAATATGTCAGCAGTTTTCCGATGTACAGAACCGCCAGTAGCGTGTAAGCGGTACGCGCGAAGTAGCCTTTCTGCTCGCCGTACATTCCGATCCAAAACGTTGCGATCACGATACCGGAAAGCAATACCCCTTCCCACTTGTGAAGCATGTTGAATATGCCGAGCAGGATGTACGCCGATACGCCGAGCAGCGCAACCGGAAACTCCAATGCCTGGCCTTTGAACTCGCAAAGCGCGTTGAGTTCGAAGAGCGAAGCGACCCCGATCAAAAAGATCAGCCCATAAAACGCCCACGGGACGACGACGCACGTAAGACCGCAGACGGCGACGATCGCGCCTACCATGACGCGCCGCAGCGTTATGGGGTTTGCGCCGGCCGTAGCTCGCGCGATCACGACCCGTAGCGACGCTGGCGTGCTTGGTATTCGCGCAACGCTTCTGCGAACCGCTCGCGGGTGAAGTCGGGCCAATAGACGTCGGTCATAACCAATTCGGTGTACGCCGCTTGATAGAGCAAGAAATTCGAAAGCCGCTGTTCGCCGCCGGGGCGAATCAGCAGATCGGGGTCGGGCGTGCCTGCGGTGTCGAGATACGAGGCGATGCACGCTTCGTCGATTGCTTCACTCGCAAGGCGGCCGGCCGCAACATCGGCCGCGATGGCGCGCACGGCGCGCTCCAATTCGCTTCGGCCGCTGTAATTGACGGCGAGATTTAGCACCACGCCCGTATTCGCCGCCGTTTTTGCCTGTAGGCCGGCGAGCGCGTTACGCGATGATTCGGGAAGCTGCGTCCAATTGCCGATGATGCGCACGCGCACGTTATTGCGGTTCAGTTCGGCAAGCTCGGTCCGCGCAAAGTAGACGCAGAGGTCGAAGAGGAACGATATCTCGCTCGCATCGCGACGCCAGTTTTCGGTTGAAAAACCATAGACCGTAACGACGCGAACGCCGAAATCGCTCGCCGCGCGGGTGACCTCGCGCAGCGCGATTATGCCCCGCCGGTGACCTTCCAGCGCCGGTAATCCCCGCGAACGCGCCCAGCGGCGGTTCCCGTCCATGATGATGGCGACGTGATGCGGAATACGGTCGCGATCGAGTTCTACCGCAGCGGCGGCTTCGAGCGACATGCTCATCGCACGTTTTCCAAGCGCTCGTACGATTCGTAACCGCAGTCGAGATCGACCGCGTCGTCGTCCAGCGTCCGTGTTCGAAGAACGCGCAACGTTCCGCGCCCCGCCCAAGCGCCGAATGGCGCGAGCACCGTCAAGCGAACGCGCCGGCCACTCAAGCGCGCGCGCGCTTCGACCTCCGGCATCATCGCAAAATCGCCCGCATCGTTGCGCACTAGAGCTCCATTATGTCTTTCTCTTTAGCAGTCGCTAGAGCGTCGATTTCCTTGACGTAGTGGTCGGTGAGCTTCTGCAACTGCTCCGCTTTTCGTTTGTTCTCGTCTTCGGTAATGCCGCCGTCTTTGAGCTGCGTCTTGAGATCGTCGTGCGCTTTGTGTCGGACGTTTCGCACCGCGACCTTGCCCTCTTCGGCCTTCTTCTTAAGAACCTTCACCAAGTCTCTGCGGCGTTCTTCGTTGAGCGGCGGAATGCCCAGGCGAATCGAAGTCCCGTCGATATTCGGGGTCAGTCCCAGATCGCTCTTCTCGATTGCCTTACGGATGTCGCCTACAACACCCCGATCCCAAGCCGTAATAACGAGCGTTCGGGCGTCGGGGGTGGTAACGCCGGCGACCGTTTTGAGCGGCACGGATTGCCCGTACGCTTCGACGTGTAAACGGTCGAGCAATGCCGGCGTTGCGCGTCCCGTCCGGATGGAACCGAACTCAGCGCGCGTCGCGTCGATGCATTTGCTCATCTTCGTTTCGACGTCTTTGAACGAATCCGCCATTACTGCAACCCCCCAACCGAAATGCGATCGACGTTGCGTTCAACGGTCGTGCCGATCGCTTCGCCGAAAGCGACCCGACGAATATTCCCGGGCACCGCCATATCGAAAACGATAATCGGAATATTATTGTCCATGCAGAGCGCCATCGCGGTGGAGTCCATTACTTCCAAGCCGCGCTGGAGCACTTCGATGTATTCCAGGCGCTCGAAGCGCGTCGCAGTCGGATCTTTTTTAGGATCTGCCGTATAGATGCCGTCCACTTTCGTTGCTTTTAGGATTGCGTCGGCATTCATTTCTACAGCCCGCAACGCCGCGGTCGTGTCGGTCGTAAAGTATGGGTTGCCGGTTCCGGCCGCGAAAATAACGATGCGCCCTTTCTCCAAGTGGCGCATAGCTCGACGGCGGATGTACGGCTCGGCGATTTGATGCATCGCGATGGCCGTTTGAACGCGCGATGGCACGTTGATGCGTTCGAGCGCGTCCTGCAACGCAAGCGCGTTGATGACGGTCGCAAGCATGCCCATGTAATCCGCGGTCGAGCGATCCATGCCGGCCTCTTCGTGAACTTTACCGCGCCAAATATTTCCGCCGCCGACAACGACGCCGACGCAGACACCGGCGCGGCTGACCTCGGCAATCTGCTCGGCCATCGCGCCCGTCGTGTTGACGTCGACGCCGGTCTCCGTTCCGGCAAAGGCTTCGCCGGATATCTTCAGGAGAACCCGTTTGAATCTCGGACGCGGCGCGGGTGTACCGTTAAATTCTGGTTCCAAGCGAGACGTTATATCCTTGGCCTCCCGGCCGCTAATTTTCTCCAAGCGCGAATTTGGTAAAGCGGCGAACCTTGATCTTTTCGCCGAGCGAACCGACTGCCGCGTTTACCAGATCGCTCACCGAAAGTGAGTCGTCCTTGACGAACGGCTGATCGAGCAAGACGTGCTCCTCGTACCACTTATTGAGCTTGCCTTCCACGATTTTCTCCGCGACTTCCGGCGGTTTGCCGGGCGGAACGGCGTCGCGGAACCCCGCCCGAGCGTCCTCGATGACGCCTTTCGGGACCGATTCCCGGTCGAGATATTTGGGAGACATCGCAGCTATGTGCATCGCTATATCGCGCCCAAGCTCGGAAAATTTCGGATTGCGGGCCACAAAGTCGGTTTCGCTGTTGACTTCCACCAGCACGCCGATCTTGCCGCCGGCATGAATGTAGCTCGTTACGATGCCTTCGTTGGCGGATCGTTCGGCCTTTCTCTGCGCCTGCGCGGCACCGCGCGCGAGCAGGAGTTCTTTGGCTTTAACCGTGTCGCCCGCGGCTTCGACGAGTGCCTTGCGGCAATCCATCATCGGCGCGCTGGTCTCGTCGCGCAACGCCTTAATCTCATCGGCCTTGGGTTGATACGTTCCCGTGGACACCAGTTCTCTCCAGTTTCAGCGTTATTATAGAAGTTAAACGGCCGCTTCGGCTTCGGCAAGCGTTGTGGGCGCCTCTTCGTGGTATGCGGGTTCGGCGTAGGCCGTCTCGGTTTCCATCGCGCTCTCGCCTTCGGTGCGCCCTTCGATGATCGCGTCGGCAATCTTACCGACCATCAGCTTGACGGCGCGAATCGCATCGTCGTTACCGGGAATCGGATAGTCGATCTCGTCGGGGTCGCAGTTCGTGTCGATTACCGCAATGATCGGAATGTGCAACTTCTGCGCTTCCAAAACCGCGATCCGTTCTTTCTTCGGGTCCACGATGAAGATGGCGTCGGGAAGGCGGTGCATGTCCTTGATGCCGCCCAGGAATCGTTCGAGCTTGTTCATCTCGTCCTGGAGCTTGGCTACTTCCTTTTTGGGCAGGCGGTCGAAGTCGCCCTGAGACTTCATGCCTTCCAGCTCGCGCAGGCGCGAGATGCGCTTCTGAATCGTTGAAAAATTCGTTAGGGTGCCACCGAGCCAGCGCTGATTGATGAAGTACGTGCCGGCTCGCTCAGCTTCTTCTTTAACGACCTCTTGCGCCTGTTTCTTGGTCCCGACGAAGAGGATCACTTTCTTTTCCCGCGACATCGTCTTGACGACTTCGTACGTCTCGCGCAGCTTCTGCACGGTCAGCGCCAGATCGATGATGTAGATTCCGTTGCGCTCCTGGAAGATGAACGGCTTCATCTTCGGGTTCCAGCGACGGGTTTGGTGACCGAAGTGGACGCCTGCTTCAAGCAGCTCGCGCATGGTAATAACGGACACGGAGGACTCCTTCTGATTCCCGGCCGGATGCCGTCGTGGCGGTGCGGTCGTGTCGAGGGAACCATACGCGCCCCGCATCCGTGCAGGGCGTAGTAAGACAACCCCCGGAGTATAGCATACGCCGAAGGTATTGCAAAAACGCGGAGATCCGGCTCGGTTATTTGCTAAGGAAGCGAGCTTTGCGGGCGGAGCGTTGTCGCTTCGGGGGCGTCATCACGGCGACAAGCGCACAAACCACTGCAAAGCTGTAGAGGCTCATAATCGAGGCGATTCGGCGGTAGAAAGGAATGTAGATCAAATCGACTCTCGTCTGAAATGCGAAACGAAAAGTGCCTATGGAAACCGTTGGAGTACTGCATCGTTTGTTGGGGATGGCCCGCGCCGCTCCTTGAATCTAAAGACTCATTTCGTTAAGCGCGCCTTGCGTTGGACCGATGACTGAGACGATGCGTTGGCTCGTTACCGGCGGACTCGGTTTTATCGGCTCGAACTTCATCCGTCTCGCGTTGCTAGAGCGTCCGCACCTCGAGATCGTCAACCTCGATGCGATGACATACGCGGCAAACCCGGCGAACCTGCGTGACGTCGAAACCGACCCGCGATATCGTTTCGTTCACGGCGACATTTGCGATCCGGCGGCCGTCGCAGAAGCTTGCGAGTCCGGAATCGATGCCATCGTAAACTTTGCGGCGGAGACCCACGTCGATCGCTCCATTTTGGAACCGGCGCAATTTCTTCGCACCGATATCATCGGTACGCACGTGCTGCTCGAAGCCGTACGCGAGCGCCGAATCGCGCGCTTTCTGCAAGTTTCC
This sequence comes from Vulcanimicrobiota bacterium, assembly GCA_030854045.1. Taxonomy (GTDB): domain Bacteria; phylum Vulcanimicrobiota; class Vulcanimicrobiia; order Vulcanimicrobiales; family Vulcanimicrobiaceae; genus JALYTY01. The sequence continues at coordinate 5,127 of JALYTY010000025.1, forward strand.
ACCGACGAAGTATACGGAGACATCGCAACGGGCGACTCTGTGGAGACCGACGGCGTGCACCCGCGAAGCCCGTACTCGGCGAGCAAGGCCGGCGGCGATCTCCAAGTCCTTGCGTACTGGACGACGTTTGGAACGCCGGTTACGATCACGCGCGGCAGCAATACGTACGGTCCCTATCAGTACCCCGAGAAATTGATTCCGCTCTTCCTTACGAATTTGATCGACGACGAAGCCGTCCCGGTGTATGGTGACGGAATGCAGATTCGCGATTGGATCTACGTGGAGGATCACGCCCGGGGCATCATGCACGTACTGGAAAACGGCGAACTGGGAAACATTTATAACATCGGAGGCGGCAATCCGCGCACGAACCTGCACATCACGGAGTTATTGATCGAAGGATGCGGTCGTTCGATGGAAACGCACGTGCAACACGTGGACGATCGCCCTGGACACGATCGGCGTTACGCGGTGGATACCGCAAAAGCGCGCGCTCTCGGCTGGAGCCCGCGCACGCGTTTTGAGGATGGGCTGCATTCCACGATTGCATGGTACCGCGCCAACGAAGCCTGGTGGCGACCGCTAAAATCCGGAGCATTTTTGGAGTACTACAAGCGCCAGTACGAACGCAGATCGTCACATATCGAGGTGGCGTGAAAGGCGTCATTCTCGCCGGGGGCTTGGGGTCGAGGCTGCGTCCCCTTACAAAAGTGACGAACAAACACTTGTTGCCGATTTACGACAAGCCAATGATTTACTATCCGATCGAAACGCTGGTGCGCGCCGGCATCCACGACATCATGATCGTCACCGGCGGCAATTCAGCGGGCGACTTTCTCCGTTTATTGGGAAACGGCAGCGAGTTCGGCCTTAAGGACATTTATTACACGTACCAGGAGGGCGAAGGCGGCATCGCCGATGCGCTCAAACTCTGCGAACACTTCGCCGAAGGTCAGCGCATTGCCGTAATTCTGGGCGATAACATCCTACAAGACGACATCAGTCCGTACGTACGGAAATTTCAAGATCAGGATTCCGGCGCGCGTATTTTGCTCAAGCGCGTCGACGATCCCGAGCGCTTCGGCGTTCCCGAACTTGACGGCGAGCGAATCGTGCGCATCGAAGAAAAACCGAAAGACCCCAAGAGCGACTACGCCGTAACCGGCGTCTACATGTACGATCGGCGCGTCTTCGACTTCTGCAAACGATTGAGGCCGTCAGAACGCGGCGAACTAGAAATCACCGACGTCAACAACGCGTATATTAAAGAGGGCGATCTGTTTTACGACGTTCTAGACGGTTGGTGGACCGATGCAGGCCAATTCGAATCGCTCTACCGGGCAACGCAGCTCGTTGCCGGAGAACGCGGCGTATAGCTTCGCTAAGAAGTTGTCATCGTACTATAGGTTACGACGCGCGACGAGTGTGAACTCTAGGCAGGTCTTGTAAATGTCTGCAAGCCGTCCTTCGGCGGCTTGTCGCTTCAGCTCTGAGGCTACCGGCGACACGTCAATCCCCGCAGGAAATACAATCGGATCCGCGGGTATAGATCCGCGATAGGGATGGACGGCGTTATCGCGGTGTTCGCGAAGAAGCGTCGTTTCAATGGTACAATCCAGAGAATCCAATATAGCGGCGACTTCAGGCATCGTTACCCGGTAGATCGTTTCGATTCCGCCCGTCGGGCGCCCCATCGCCGCGACCCACGCCGCCGCTTGACCCGGGGGCATCATCCGCGGCCAAGGCATCATATAGTGGGTATCGTAAGAAAATCGGTAGTCCGGCGCCTGCAGGTGCAAATATCCGCCGGGCTTCGTAACTCGAACCGCTTCGTAGAGCACCGATCGTAAGTCCGAAACGTGTTCCAACACGTGGTACGATGCTACCAATTCGAACGAGCCGTTCTCAAAAGGCAAACGGCCGGCGTCTCCGACGCAAATGTTTTCCGCCCATTGAGCGGGCATGGCCGACTCGCCGCAATGCGCGTGAGCGAGAGCGATTTTCTTTTCATCCAAGTCGATACCGTATGCATCGTGACCGAGCGCCTGCATCCGAAGCGCGAATATCCCAGGGCCACAGCCGAGGTCCAGCAACCGGCGCGACGACTTCAGCAGGTTCGGCGGCAGAACCTCGATCATGTCTTTTATGCGAAAATCCTGCCCGTTGATATCGGTGAGGTACGGGCGCAGATTCCAGTACGTCGGGTCTTCCTTGCCGCCGGGCACCCCATAGAGGCGGGTCGATTCGTCCAATAAGGCACCGGCGATCTGTGCGACGGTAGGCTTGCTCACTGCAATCATTACTACGGTATATCGGCAGAGACACCGGCTATCTAGCGCGAAGGGCGCTCGAATGGAACGAACCGTCACCATCGTTCAGCCATCCTACATTCCATGGCGCGGCTATTTTGACTTGGTCCGGCGAGCTGACGTATTTATCTTTTACGACGACGTTCAATACGACAAGCACGGATGGCGAAATCGTAATCGTATCAAGACACCTAACGGGTTAACATGGCTCACAATACCGGTCCTCTCCAAGGGCACTCTCGCGCGTCACGCGAGCGTAAAGGAGGTTGAAATCGACGAGCGCAGCGATTGGAGAGCGAAACATCTCGAGTCTGTCCGACACGCTTACCGCAGAGCGCCATACTTTGATGAGACGTACGAATTTTTACGGAATGCCTATGCTAACCGCAGCCGCTTCCTGGCCGAATTCACGATCGACGTAACGGAGAAGCTTGCGCGCAGGATGGGAATTCAATCGAAATTTTCACGTTCGTCGGAATTGCCCGTAACCGGGCACAAAATGGATCGCCTGATGGCGACACTGCGGGCCGTTGACGCGACGCACTATATCAGCGGGCCGTCAGCTCGATCGTACATCGAGCCCTCCCGTTTTGCCGAAGTTGGAATTACTCTGGAATACATCAATTACCGATACGCGCCCTATCCACAACTGCACGGCGATTACGAACCGAACGTTTCAGTCATAGACCTACTGATGATGACCGGGCCGCGAGCGCCCGATTATCTCGTTCCGCTCACGCCCGAAAACGACGACATTCGAAACACGTCCGTATAAGCCCCGTCGCGAAACGCTTCTTCTTTCAGCGTCGCCTCGATTGTAAAATCGGCGGCCTCGAACGCTCTGCGAGAGACCTGATTAGAAACGTGGACATAGGCATAAAGCTTGTGCAAACCCAGTGAGTTGAAGGCGTACCACGAAATTGAGGAAATTGCCGCCGTCGCTACTCCTCGGCCTTGAAAGTCGGGGTGCGCGATGAACAGCCTTACCTCTGCCCTACGATGTCTCCAGTGCAGATCCCAAAGCCAAATTGTTCCGACATACGTTCCGTCGCTGTCCACGGAAAACCAGACGCCCGATTGGTTGCCCGCTACGTGCCGGGCGATGAATTTCTCGTGATCTTCCTCAGTTGCCGGTAGTACCCGATCCAGACCTTGCATTACATCTTCGCGGTTTATCCATGCCCGCCATTGATCGACGTCGCGGCGTTCGACGGCGCGCAATTCAACAGGCGCCTCACGTTTCATATTAGGTCAGATCCTTTACAAAAATGCGCTTCTCATGTTAAGCGATGCGATGCCGAAAATCCAAGAGAACTATAAGGCATACTGGAGGCTGCTCGAAGAGCATGATACAGCAGGCAAGCGGCGTCGTCGATGCGCGCACAATCGAAGCCAACATCGAAGTTCACTCGAAGATGGCCGACACCTACGATTCCAACGAACCGCATTTCCGCCCGGAGAATCGTACGAAAGTGCGCCGCGTCCTACAGCAGCTTTCGACGCGCGTCGGCAATGGCAAACTACTCGATGTCGGATGTGGAACGGGATTTATCATTTCGCTCGCACAGGACCTATTCTCGCATATCGATGGGATCGACGTAACGAAAGCAATGCTTGAACGCGTCGACACATCCAGTCAAAACGTTGCGCTACACGAAGGATACGCCGAAGATCTGCCTTTCGAAGACGCCGCCTTCGATATGGTATCCTCGTATGCATTTATGCATCACGTGCACGATCATCGCGCGATCTTGCGTGAGGTCGCGAGAGTGTTACGAGGCGGGGGCCTGTTCTATATAGATCTCGAGCCGAACAAACTCTTTTGGCAATCGATGGTCGAACTTGAAAAAGCCGGAGACGGATATTCAGACATCGTTAGCAGGGAGATCGATTCCGTGCTTCACACCGACGAGGCGGTCGAAAGCGGCTTCGGTATTCCAAGCCAAACGTTCTTAGACGCCGAGCCCATAAAGTCGGTTTCGGGCGGCTTCGATCCGTATGAGTTTCAAGCCGACGTACTGGCCGCCGGATTTTCCCGTTGCGAGACTACGCTCGACTGGTATCTCGGGCAGGGAGCCGTTCTTCACGGACAATCGGAATCCGATATGCTAACCATAGACGCCTACCTTCGTCGCGCCCTTCCGCTCACCGCGAACCTGTATAAATACATACGCTTCGTATGCGTGAAATAGTCCTCGACCGAAATGCGCGCGAAGCTATGCTCGGTCGCAACCTCCGCGAAATCGACTCGCGCGGCTTCACGATCGTCCACGACGTCATCCCTAGGATAGAAATAACCGCTCTTCGCGACGCTCTTGAAGTGGCCGTCGCCGAGGATCTACGGAAGTGGGAAGGCCGCGACTATCGCGGCGCCCACATGGTGATGAACTTGATGCTGCGCGGAGCACCGTTCGTTCGATTGCTCGAAAACGATCTTCTGCACTCTTACCTTACGTCAATTCTCGGGGATACGTGCATAGTATATGCCTACACATCGTCGAGCATGCCCCCGCATGGAACGAACTATTCCAACCGTATCCACGTAGACTGCCCGCGCTTCATCGAAGGCTACGTTTCGAACGTGGGAATTACGTTGGCGCTCGATGACTTCACCCAAGAAAACGGAGCGACGCTTCAATTACCGAGATCGCACCGCCGCCCAATCCAGCCCACAGCGCAAGAATTCGAGCGGGAAGCGATCCCGGTCTACCCGCACGCCGGAGACGCAATAGTGTTCAACGCTCGGACGTGGCATCGCGGAGGCTATAACGGAACGAATCGTTGGCGACATGCCGTTACGTTAAACGTCTGCCGCTCTTACATGCGGCAGCAGTTTGATTTTCCACGAATGGCCGTCGACCACTGCGACGTTCTAAACCATCTCGGAGAAGTCGGGCGGAGGTTTCTCGGCTTTAACGTCCGCATGCCCTCGTCGCTTGCGGAGTACCATCTGCCCGCCGAAGAACGCCCGTACAAGCCGGATCAGGGGTAATTTCTTGAACCTGAATGCTTCTATCGGCGCCTCGCGGTCGTTTGGGGCGCATTCCAACGCCTGGGTGCGCCGAGTCGAATTACCGCATCAATTCACCATTGCCGATCCAACGGGGTTCGGCGAAGCATTTGTGGACATCGTCACTTCACGGCGTGAGGGGGAAGCGCGCGCGCTCTTCGCCATCTTCGAGCACCCCCGTCGAATCCTGATGCGCGCCGTAGTAAAGCAGTTGACTAACGATTTCGCTTACGATGGGTTCCTTGCGCGCATGGCGGTGTTAGCCGCCGGCAAACTCATGATAAACGAACAAACGCAGACCACGGCGGAGCAATGCACGTTCGGTCCGCTTATTACACGCGCGTGGGAAGATCTTTGCGTAACAGCCGACGCGGTCATCTTCCGGTCGCGATACGAATGCGAATCCACTTCCGCATTCTTCGGTATCCGGCCGGCGAACGTTCGTATCTTCGCACCCGACGATCGGCGCGTACCCAAGCCGGTATCGGTCGGCACGGCGCAGCCCCGAATCGTACTATGGGGAGACGGCGTTGCAGACGAACTCATCCACGCCACGGTAAGAATGGCGTCCGATATACGCATGGAGACTGTCGTGGTGCGGGACGAGCCGCTCGAAGGAATCGCCACGCGGCCTGTCGATGGCTGCGCCGGTTTGCTCTCATCGGCTCAGCTTATCGCGTCGCTAAGCGACGATCCCGGTAGTGCCCGGTCGCTGGCGCGTTTTGGCCGCCAGCTCTGTTCTGCGACTCATGGCGCAAGCGAATACATCGACGGCGTACAGACGTTTGACATCTGGAATGCAAGCGATACGATCGACGCGTTTCTTCGTGCCCTTGCGGCACCCGTTCCGCGAATCGTACGGGAAGCGGGGACGTTCCCAGAATACGAAACGCTCCAACACGTCGATCCGCACCGAGCTCCGCTCGTATCGATCGTCATGGCGGTCTACGACCGGCTTGCGCACCTAGAGAGCAATCTGGAGCGCCTCCAGCGGCAGACCTATCCCAACATCGAAGTTGTGGTCGTCAGCAACAATGGCCCCCGCGCCGATAATATTTGCTCGAAGTTTTCGAACGTTCGTTATCTGCACCGCGACGAGAATTCCGGTGAAGCCGGAATCCCGCGAAACGACGGCTATAGAATCGCGAACGGGGAATTCATAACGTGGCTCGACGATGACGATATCTTCTTCAACGATCACATCGAACGAATGGTGAGCGCCTGTTCTCAGGGGACGGATGTCGTCTATTCGAATTTTCTTCTTCAAATCGTCGACCCTCAGGACGATGGTTCGGAACGCCTTCTAGGCTACGATATCGAAAAAGGCAAGGCCGTAACGCCACACGAGCTAATGATAACCAACCGGATCGGGTACATGACGGTTTTCGCTAGGCGGGCCGTTTACGATCGCGTCGGCGTCTTCGATGCGGGTAGACTGCTCGGCGGTTCGGAGGTGGAGCTGTGGCTCCGCTTATGCTCGAACGTCGCGATGGCGCACGTCGAACGCCCAACCACGATGTATACCGTCCGCAAGAATTGGCAGGGTTCACTGACGGCATCCAACGCCGGATTGTTCCTACGAGGCTACGAGGCAATGTATGAAAAGTATCCCGCACCGCATTTGCCGTTGATCGAAGCGGGACGCCTGCAGCACCTCGCAGCATTGCGCAGCTCCGGTTCGCCATCGCGTCAGCCACGATACTTAATGGCAGGCAGTGCGTGACCACGATACCATTCAACAAACCGTGCTTTGCGGGAAACGAACAAAGATACATCGCCGAAACTATTGCGAATTTTCATATTTCGGGTGACGGACCATTCACGATAGCCTGCAGTCACTTCTTGGAGAAGCAACTCGGCGTGCGCAAGGCGCTTTTGACCACAAGCTGCACTCACGCGTTGGAAATGACGGCGCTCCTGATAAACATAAAACCGGGCGACGAGGTGATTTTTCCCTCCTTTACCTTCGTATCAACTGCTAATGCGTACGTCTTGCAGGGCGCAAAGCCGGTGTTCGTCGACATCCGACCCGACACTCTGAACATCGATGAAACGCTCATTGAAGCCGCAATCACGCCGCGGACCCGCGCAATCGTGGTCGTACACTATGCCGGCGTTGCGGCCGAGATGGACGCGATCCTTGCGATCGGAAGACGCCGCAACATTCCGGTTATTGAAGACAACGCGCACGGACTATTCGGAGCGTATCACGGCAAGCTGCTTGGAACGTTCGGAACGTTCGCCACGCAGAGTTTTCACGAAACGAAAAACTTCACGTGCGGCGAGGGCGGAGCGCTCATCGTAAACGATCCCGCCTATATCGATGCCGCGGAGATCGTGCGCGAAAAAGGCACGGATCGTAGCCGCTTCTTCCGCGGACAAGTCGATAAATATACGTGGGTTTCCGCCGGTTCGAGCTATCTCCCATCCGATATTCTGGCGGCATTTCTTTTCGCTCAATTCGAAGCCAAAGAACGCATTCAGTCGACGCGGCGGCGCATTTGGACGACATACGAGCACGCCTTCAAGCCCTGGGCGGCCGACGCGCGCATTACACTGCCGTACGTGCCGCCGCATTGCCGTCAGGCGTACCATATGTTTTATCTTCTCATGCCGTCGCTTGACGATCGCCAGACGCTGATCGCGCACCTGCGCAACGAAGGCATAAACGCAGTTTTTCATTACGTACCGTTGCATCGCTCGCAGATGGCAGCCGAACTCGGTGCCGGCGACGCTCATTGTCCGGTGACGGATTCAACGAGCGACCGCCTCGTGCGGCTCCCGTTTTATAACGACATCACCGAGGACGAGCAGCTGCGCGTTGTGGAAGCGATCGAGTCTTTTGCCATGAATCGAGTCGCATGACCGCATTACAACCGGTAGCCCGCTGCAGTCCCAGCATTTACTTCAACGAAACGGACTGGGCCGAAGAGGCAGCGGCCGCGCGCGCGCTCGATGTATCGGACGACGTGCTCGTCGTCGGAATAGATTTCGCGGACCCCGCCGCCGGGCTCGCGGAAATGCTGGATGCCCGCAGGCGCGGTCGCACGATTGCGCTGCTTCCTGTTTTTCGTGATCCCTTCGAACTGTGGATGCTCAAGATCGGCGCGAGCATCGTTACCACGGCGGACCCGGAGCGACGTTACGAGCAGTTGGCGGCGCTGAGAACCGGGACGCTCAAAGTCGAAAACCATACGTTCGAAGAGCTATCTGCAATTCCGCAGGATACCAAAAACGCAATCTGGCTGGGCCTGCGGCTCGCAGATATCGTCCTTATCGGCTCCGTCACCGAACGGGCGCGATGGAATGCAATTCTCGGTCGCGTGATCCGGCGTTTCGCCGTCTTACCGGCCGCAGGCCTCAACGCGGCCGCGGCACCGAAGCCTTCGCCGTCCGTTACGGTCTACGCGCCGTCAACGTCGCGCGTGCTGCTCGGACTCACCGAACTCGCACTTGCCGATCGCGGAATTCGCGCGCAGTTCATTACGGCCGAGAACCGCCACGAGCCCATTCGCGCACACGTAGTCATTGTGCCCGAATGGTGGCGCGCCTTACGCGTTCGCGCGTTATCGGAACGCGGGCATAACGTCATCGTTCCCGATATTAGCGCGCCCGAAGAGCTCGACGGCCGCATCTTCAGCTACGCTCAACTCGACGTTCGGCGCCTCGGCTCGGCGCTGGATCTTGCGTGGAGCATGCCGGCGCAAGGGCCCCGTGCCGAAATTTCGTCCACGCTCGTTGTCGCGCAGATCGAGAGCACGCGCGCGCCGCAGCCGCGTCCGGGCCGAATTTCGATCGTTATCCGGACGTTCGACCGCCCGGCCCTACTGCGGCGCGCGATCGCAAGCGTCGTGAGACAAACGCACGACGACGTCGAAGTCGTCGTCGTAAACAATGGCGGAGACGACATCCGGAGTCTTGTTGAAGACGCGGTAGGGGGACGTCCGTACCGCTACGAGAGGTCCGAAGATCGCCGCCATATCGGCGTTGCCTCGAATATCGGCGCTCGAGCGGCGAGCGGCGCGTACGTCGGTTATCTGGACGACGACGATCTGCTCTATCCCGACCACTGCGTTCGCGCCATCGACGCGCTCGCTTGCAGCGGTGCAGATCTCGCGTACACCACCTGCGTAGCGGAATACGCGCAGATAGACAACGGTGTTAAAACCGTGCTCGGCGCGCAAATTTTCATCGACCGCGATTTTAACCGCGACGAGATTTTCGTCGGAAACCTCGCGCCTATCCACAGCATCGTGCACTCGCGCAATCTCTTCGATCGCTACGGATACTTCGATGAAACTCTGCCCGTAACGGACGATTGGGAATTTTGGCTCCGTGCCACGAGCCGCAACGCCCGCTGGGTACGCGTCGACCGAGCGACGTGCGAATATTCGTGGCGCCACGATCCGCAGTGCGGTAACATGACGATCGGCTATCAGCAGCAGTTTGCCGACTGTTACGAGATCATTACCAAGCGCTACGCGCAGTTTACGGCGCACCGTCCTTCGCTGCTCGCATCGCAAGCGGCGAGCCTCGCCGCGCAGCGGAATCGCGCGAGAATGGCTGCGGATCCGGGAAACGCCGCGCAAACCGTAATGTCGTCCATGCTGGCGTCGGCGGCGCGGGTCGGGCCACTCATCGATCCAATCGCCTGGTAAGCAGAAGCGCAATCGGCGCTTCCGAGGTTTCGGAGATGCCGCAGGCCAACCTCAGCCATCGATGAGGATGCCGCGCATTTTCCCATGAATCCGTACTACCGCTTCTTCGGGCTCGAGCGCGATCCGTTCTTAGATACGGCGGACCCGTACTTCTATTACGAATTCGGCGCGCTTCGCAAGGCAAAAGAACGCCTCAGCGCCTCCGTCGATGCATCGCGCGGACTCATCGTGATCGTCGGCGACCCGGGAACCGGCAAGACGAGTCTGGCCGGGGCGCTTGAAGAACAATTGCTCGCCGACGACCGCGTTCTTTTGGGAAAAATACTCGATCCCAGCTTTGCAACCGACGTGGAGTTTCTCATTGCGGTGGGACGCGTTTTCGGATTAGTGCTTCCACCGCGATCCAGCGCCTCTCTGAAAAATGCGCTGAAAAACTTCTTCTTCGAGACTGCTATCCTCGAGAAGCGAACGCTCGTCCTTACAATCGACGAAGCGCAAAATATGACCGACGAGAACCTTGAAGCGCTTCGCCTGCTTCTCAACTATCACGTTCCGCAGCGAAAATTGCTCAATATATTGCTCTTCGGGCAAAGCGAACTCGAAACGCGCATATTACGCAAGGGCAATCTGGAAGACCGCGTGGACGGCTGGATACGCCTCAGCCGTTTAGACGACGCCATGTCGCTCGCGGTTCTGGATTTCCGCTTAACCCGCGCGGGACTGGCTGCGGGAACGCCGATGTTCACCCCGGATGCGCAGGCACGCCTGATCGACGCCGGCTCAGGACTTCCGCGGCGCCTGATGATGCTCGCCCATCTTTCGATGCGCGAAGCGGCAGACCGCGCAAGCAGCCTCATCAACGAGGATCACGTGAAAGCCGCGATGCTGGCACGCGGAATAACTCCCGAAGTCAAAGCGCCCGCGCAAGCACACGTTATTCCGGCGCAACCCGCCCGCATTGATGGCGGGCAAGACGTTCGGCGGCAACGCAGTTTCTTTGCGCGCCTCTTCGCACGCCGATGAATCACGATCCGGATTTTGATGCGAGCGCCGACATGCGCCTCATCGAACTGCAGCGCACCGCGATGGGCCTCGCGCCTCCCAACCGCAGCTCGTGGGAAACGCGGTACGGGCTGGAAGGCATGCCGGCTCCTCAATCGTTCGATACGCCGGAAGAACCGGCCGGTACGCCCGTTCTCTCGGTGGTCGCGCAGGCAACCCCGGAAAGCGGCGTCATTCCCGGTGCGATCGTCACTTTTTCGCTGAGTGTTGCCAACGACGGAGCAGCCGACGCGCGCGACATCGTCGTTACGGCGCCGCTTCCCGGCGGTGCCGTGTATCGCGCCGGATCATTTACGCACGATGGGCGCGCCCTTGCAGACGAACGTGCCGAAGAATTTTTTGGCGACGGATTCTCAATCGACGAATTGCGCAGCGCCTCACGAACGTCGTTTCTCTGGAAAGTAGGCGTGCGCTTGGGTTCGAAGTCTCTGTTGGTCGCGCCTCACGTTCGCGCAGGCCACGGTGCCGTAATCGGTGCCCATCAGGTTATCGTAACGCGCAAGGATCAAACGAAAACCGTATTTACGAGTGAATTGGACCGCGCCGGCGATGCACTCGTCGCGGAATTACCGAGCGGCGCCGTATCTGCGCAAGAATTACCCTTCTATGAACTCGATTCCGAAGAGCAGCTCGTTCACGAAGCCGCCGATGCGGCGCTCTCATCGGCAGCTCCCACGATCGAAACGACGCAAACCACTGCGTCGGTGCCGGCATTGCAGACGCCGCATCCGGAGCCGGAAGAGACGCCTGCACAACGCGAAGCCGTGATGCGTTACGGCAGATTCGATCGCACGACGCTGGTCTTTTTCGAGCGCACGTTTTTAGGATCGAAAGAACCGGCGGTTTTGCAGCATTGCATCTTCGCAAACGCTTTAGCATGCGCTCTTTCGGCCGGGGGCGCCGACGACATGGCAATCAAGGCGCACTTAGACGCGCAATCGCAGGTACTTCATCGGATCGCTTTGCACGAACGGCTCGGCAAGAAGGAACCGATTGCGGGCTATGCGGGCGCGCTGCTGGCGGAATTGAGCCAATTCCAGGCAGCGCCGGTACAGGCGCACAAAGAATTCGCGCCGGGCGAATACGTGGCGCTCAGTACCGAACTGAGCGAACCCTCCGTGGCCGTTATCGAACGAATCGGCGCGGAGCACGACCGCTGGGATTTCCTGAAGGCGCGACAACTAACGCTTGCACTCCAGGCACAGCGAGCCGATGTGGCGGACCGAATTCACGCAGCCGCAATCGAAGCCGCGTTACGGCAGTACGCGCAAGCATCGATGACGATGCTGCAAAAACTCTTCGTACGTATTCGCACCGACCGCACTACCGGATCCCTCTTCACATACGAACCGGCCTTAGACGCCTGCGCCCGCAGCGTTCTCTCGGCGCTCTCCCCCGCCATCACCCGCTAATAAACCGCAGCGCAAGAAAGCTGCGGCTTACGTTAACGTTTAGGAACATATCGCGTCCGAAGCGGCACAGGCACGCGAGGGCCGCGGCTACGAAGACCTGGAGGTAAAGGGCGGTTCTCTTAGCGGATGTACTGGAAAAGGGCGGGAGCCCTCGCGCCCGGAGGCCGACCGACCGCGCGAGCGTATTGCTTCCAGCGCGATAACGCGCGCAACCGCTCTCCGATCCCGTCGTGGATCGCCATAATGCGCCGCAGCTGTTCGTCCCTTACCGCGTAAACCCGCTGCAGTCGAGCAAAGATTGCGCGATCGAACTCAGCATCGCGGTCCTGATGCGTTTCCGCGATCGCGTTCTCGAAGGCATGCATCGCGCGCCGCGTAGTACGCAACGCCTCCCCTAAACGATTCCAGTCGCTGGCGCGGATGCTGATTTCGATCTCGTTGCACGATTCTTCGAGCTGCGCGACGTATCTGCCGACTTCTTCGAGCCCGCCGCTATCCGACTGCTGCAAAGGACACCGACTCCCCAGCCGTCTCTTGCATCGGTACGTTCTTTTGCGCTTTGAACTGGCCGATGGCGGTGATCCAGGTCGCGCGATATTCCTTCGCATAGCCGACGATGCGTTCGACTCTCGTCCGGTCCTTTTGCATGTTGGCCATCACCAATTCGTGATGCCAAAATTCATAGACGCGAAAAAGATTCTTCGAAAGCTCTCCGCCGATCTCCATGTCGAGCGAACCCATCAGCAGACTGCACGCGCGTTGGGCGCGAAGAAGTGCTTTATGGATGCCTTCGATATCGTGGCGGCTGGACGTCAATTTTTCGTGCGCTTGCTGCGATGCCATGACGAGAATATCGAATATTTTTATGATAAGGTCTTCCGGCGCCGCGGTTGCGATGGAGGTTTCCAAATACGTGTGCTCGGCTGAGCGCTTCATTCGTTAGCCACCTGATGACTTGAAAAATCCGGCTAATTGCGACTGTTCGGACTGCAGGCCGGCAATTGTTGTTTCCGTCCCGACGAACTGCGCGCGCAAGCCGTCCGCCTGCAGATTCGCGTCGTCGGTAATTTGCGTGATTTGCTCTTGCGCCGACGATATCTCGGCCGTAATTGAATTTTCGTAGTTCTGCATTAGCGACGTCGTCGGAACTTGGCCGACGGTACCGGTTGAGAGCAGGGTCGGGAATCCCGTGACGCCGGTCAAGTAGGTGCCAACTTGCGTCGTTAAGCTATTGGCGCCTTGAAATATTTGTGCGACGGCGGTTGGATCTTGCTGGAGCGCCGAAAGGAGCGTCGTGCTGTTGAGGGGTTGCAGCGTTCCGTCGGTGCCTTGATACGTCGTCTGCTGCGCCGCTCCGCCTTGGCCCGGCGTCGTAGAGCCTCCGTTGCTTTGCCCGTTGTTGCTGGTCGTGATGACGGAGAAACTGCTGCTCAGGCTCAGTCCGATCGACGAGAGCGAATTATACTGCGTTCCCGATCCGAAAAATCCGGATACGAGATTGGAGAGCTCGTCTTTTATGGTGCTGACGTCGGCGTTACCATAGAGTATGCCGCCGCCGACGGTGGATGAGGCCGAACTGGGAAGCGCTCCCGGTTGGCTCGGCGTTACGATCGGCGCCCTCGTCGCGGTGTTCATTTCGGTGATTGCTGCGTTGTAGCTCGACACGAAAGTGTTGAGCGCGTTGACGAGATTGCTCGTATTGGACGCCACCACGACGCTAAAGGGCGTAGAGGGATCGTTTGAGACAAGATTGAGCGAGATGCCCGGAATGGCATTCGTAATCGTATTGCTGCTGCTGTACACCGTACTCGTTGAGCCGTTAGGCTGCTGCAGTTGCACCGCCGCCTGTTTTCCGATGATCGATGTCGCTCCGGACCCGGTGGTCAAGCCGGCGAGCGATAAAAAGTTGCTCGTGTCGCTCTGCGCGCCGACGACGATGCTTTGCGGACCGGTCGAGGTACTCGTAAGCGTGATTTGATTCGTTGCGGAATTGTAGCTGGCGTTAACTCCGGCCGCGCTGGCGTTAATCTTCGCGAGGATCGACGACACGTTATCGCCGTTTGGATCGACGCTGATGGCGACGCCATTGATCGTGAACACACCGCCCGTAACCGGGGCGGTGAACCCGGCGTTCGTCGCCGTGTTGCTGAGCGATGCCGTGGCATTGATTCCGCCGACGCCCGAGGTTGCGACGACCGTATATGGCGGGCCGGCTCCGCCGTTTGGAGCCTGATCGAGTTTAAGCACCTGCTCGAGGTTTCCGGAATCCGTCGCGTTTCCAATGGTGACGGGCTTGGATCCCTGAATCTCGACGGTATCGGTTGCGCCGATGAATCCGATTGAGAAACTGGGATCGACCGTCTGCACCGCGGCGTTGATGCTTGCGAAAATGGCGTTGACCGATTGCGTGTTGACGTTGTACGCGACGCTGACACCGTCGATCGTGATCGTTCCTGAACCGTTGGGCCCGTTGGACGGCGTAATCGCCGCGTAGGAATCGGCTACCGGAACCGAGTCGGCCGGCTGTCCTGCATAAGCGCCGCCGGCGATATTAGAACGTTCGCTCGCTCCGATGAGCGGATTGCTTTCCATCGAAGTCGCGGTTGCCACCGAAACGCTGTTAATAACGTAGGTCCCGGGCGTCGCAACGACGCTCGGAATTCCGTTAGCCGTGAGAACTCCCGGGTTGCTTGATGTGGCGTTCCAGGAATCGAAAAGGCTCGGATCGGAGAGCGCACCGAGCGCGCTCTGCACGGACGCAAAGAGGTTATTGATGTTTATCAGCTCGGCATTGGCCGCATTGAGCGTCGCAACTTGCGCGTTGAGCTGAACTTCCGGAGCGAGAGTAAGCGACGTCAGCTTTTGGATGATCGAATTGTAGTCGATACCCGAAGCGATGCCCGGAAAAGAGATCGGCGGCTGGTTCGTCCCTGGAATCTGGCTGCTGGACATCCTGTCCTCCTAAGCGTTCTGATCGAGCGTGGCGCCACGCTCGTGATCGAAAAATTGCGCGAGGCCGATCAAAATCTCGGCCGGAAATTGGGCGACTTCCTTACCGGTTTTCGGATCGGAAAATATCGTAACGATCTCGTCTAAATCTTTGACGACGCGGTACGAGACGTTGAGCGCGATCGGTTGCGGGACGGAGGAGCCGCCGAAAAGTTTGGCGATTGCAGGCGCGATGCCCGCTTGCGACAACGCACGCGCGGTTGACTGCGGCTGCGTTCGCGGCTGCGCGGATTCTTGCGCTGCCGCCGAAGGAAGCCCTGAATCGATGACCGCGGGAGCCGGCGCCCCGGTGCCCGTGGTGACCGTTGAAACGTCCATGTGAAACGATCTCCAAAAGAGTACCCTACTCTATATGTCGGCGCCGCTAGAGAGCCAATTTAGCGAACCGCTAAACGCCGAGTGCAGTCTTGCGCCCCGCGTGGGCGGCCTGCTGATACGCCCGAACCGTCGCCACCAGGGCCGACCCTTGGTCGCATTGCGTCGCCGTCCGCGCGGCCATTCTTTCGCGTTCCGCCGGCGCGCTAATCCAGGCAACGCGAAACGCGTTTGCGATCGATTGAAGGTCCGCAGGGTCGGCGAGATGGACGTTTTCTCCCCATACCGACGACGCGTTGCCGCACATGCTTGCAACGAGGGACGCGCCATAGCCACCTGCGCGCGCGAGCCGACTGAGCCCGCGGCCTCCCCAAGAGACGTCCGCGAAGACGCGCGCGCGAGCGTAGAGTCCTTCGACATGCTGCTCGGAGATGGACGCTCCCGGCACATAGCGCAGCGAATTTCCGGCGAAGGCGTGGAGAAACTGCATCGTTTCGGCATCGGCAACCGGGCCGCAGAGCACGACCGGAAGACGCTCTATCTCCGCTGCAAGGGCCGCCATGACAACCGCGTTGCGAGCATCGATGGCCGCATGCATTAAGATGAAATCGTTCAGTCCGACGATCGCATCGACATTTACCGCGTCGACCGTTCGTACGAAGGGCGCAACCGTTACACATAAGCCCGCGTAGCCGAAGCGCGCGCGCACCAGCGATTCTTCAGCGCTGCCGGAAACGATGACGGCACCCGAACAGTTCAACACCCTTCTCGCGTCATCGCTCGGTTCCAGTGGCAATGACTGATGGAGCGGCACGCCGTCTGCGTTGAGGCGCCGCAGCGCGATCGCGCGCAGATAATAATCGAGCGTCGCGTCCTCGACCGAGTTCCTAAACGCGCTCTGCGCGAGGGGCACGCCCCAAGGCATCTCGCCCTTGGGATCGTCGATAAGCGGCGATGTTACGATCGGTATTCCGGCATCGCGCAGCCGTTCTATCTTGGCTCGTATCGTGGACGCATGGCAGATGCCCATCACATGAACGAGATCGATATCGGAGGGATCGACATTCGACCAACCCTCGATGATCCGAACCGAAAAACCCTCGGCGCTCAAGCGGCAGTCCAGCGCACGAATCGCATCGCTATCGGCATCGTCTGCACGCGACCAGTCCTCCCGCACGAGGAGCGCGACTCGACCACGCGATCCGCCGACCGCAGCCGGAGCGAGAATGTGCGAAGTGCGGGCCGTCTGCGATCGCGCGTGAACGGTTACGGAAAACTCACCCTGCAGCGCGGAATCGGCCGTATCGAACGATACAAACGTCGCGAGCGGCAAAGGACGCGAGAACGACACGTTGGTCGCTCCGTGTACACGAGCATTGCAGCGAATTTCGACAGCGCACGTAAGATTCGGGTCGCGATTGGCGATTACGAGATCGTAGGCAGCGCTGCGGTCGAGCACATCAATCGCTTGCGTGCCGAACCAATTGCGCGCGAAACATTCGTCGTCCACGGAGCGGTCGGCGCCATCGACGCGTTCGACGCGGCCGTAAAGCAAGGCGGCGGAGTTCGCAAAACCGCAATCGGGAAACGCGACGCGGCCGCCCGCGGCGAAGCGATAGGCGTAGACTGCCGGCGCAGCGCTGGAAAGCACCTGCGCGAGCGGCGTCGCCCCGTAAAGTTCGAGGCTTCGCGCGCGTTCGAAAGCATCGCGCACGCCTTCTTCGTCCTTGAAAAACTTTATGACTTCGTCGTTCTCGCATCGGGCGAGCAGACGGCTGCGTAACCACGGCTCGAGTCTTCTTTCAAGCTGCAAGAGCAACGGCTCGGCAACGAATTCCGAGGTACCGGCGGGCCAAGCGAAGGGGCTCGACTCACGACCGATGATAAAGGCCGAGTCGACAATTGCTAGCGGCAAGACCGCAAATCGGCCGTCCTTCTCAAAAACAAGGTCGAGAATTGCTTCTTCCCGATTTGAGAGCGCCGGCTCTAAACGCGCGATTGCTAAATGCTCGCCGTGCATTATCGCGGCGGCAGCACTTGCATCGTGCCGGAGAACGTATGGCCGTCCGCGCCGATGATACCTCATACGGCTTCTGCCACGACGAGGATCCGGCGCAGCGCACTCGGGTTGCACCCTTCGATCCCGTATGCATCGATCGAATGCGCAGGCAATGTCGCTTGCCACGCATCGGCATGCTCTTCATCGCTGACTTCGATCTCCGCAATACGCTGCGCGCAAACGCCGGCCCGCTCTGCCAACCGTTCGATGCGCTTGCCGATGGCGGCCGCACCGAGCGAGTCGCCGAATGCAGCAACGCGAAGCACCGTTCCGTCGTCGCTCGTAAAGGCGCGCATGTACCGGCGAATGAACTGCGCTAGTTCCTGCCAGTCGCGTTCGCTCGTAACCGACGCGTGGAACGCTGCGAAGGCCGCCTCGTGCGCCGCTGTGGCAACGGGCCTCTCTGCCCCCTCACCGCACGGCAGCGGCGCAAAGTGACGCTCCCGGTCGAACCCCCTTGCGATTGCGGTACGAGGATTGTAGCCGGCATTAAGTTCCGTCGCGGTGTAATTCCACTTCTCGGAAAACTTCCGCCCGTTTTCCGCCATAATTGCCACATAGTCCAGCTTATTTGCCGCAAAAGAGCGGCTCCCAAAGTGATGGATAAACACATCGTCGCAGATGTATATTTTGTATCCGGCGGCACGAACGCGCAAGCACAGGTCGTCGTCTTCAAAATTTCCGAAGCGAAACCGCTCGTCAAAACCACCGATCTCGTTGATAACGGTTCGATCGATGCACAAGCAGAGCCCAATTGCGCGGTCTGCAACGTATCCGAAGGAATCCCACGTTAGCCGGCGATCGCGTGCGTAATCGTGCACGCCTTCCATTCCCGCGTATTGCGCGTCGTGCAGTTGCTGATGTCCGGTCACCTTATTGCTTCGGGGTGCCGAGATCCCAAGGCACGGCACCCGCGCGAACGGCGCGACGAGGCGATCGACCCATTCGTCGGTGACGATGACGTCGTTGTTGAGCACGATCACGTAATCGCCACGGGATGCCGCGATGCCGACGTTGTTGCCGCCTCCGAAGCCTAAGTTCTTTCCATTGTAGATGATGCGCACGTGCGGGTCGTTAATGCCGGCCAGCATCGCGAGCGTCTCCGGCTGCGATCCGTTGTCCACGACGATGACTTCATACGGCTCGCTCGTGTGGTCGCGGATCGAGTCGAGCGCCATCTTCGTGTACTGCGGCGCATTCCAGCTCAGCGTTACGATCGAAACCAGTCGGCGTTCGCGGGCCATCGCCCGTTCCAGCGATCTCTCCACGAACTCGGGATTGTCGCCGAGTGCTTCGGGCAGCGGCATGCCATGCGCCGCTTCGAACGAAGCGTCGAATCCGACGGCCGGGAAAGCGCCTAAGGGCATTGCTGCTCCCCGAGTTCCGATACCGAGTTCTATGCAGCGCAGTGTTAGATCGGCAACCGAACCATCGAGCGTATCGAAATCCCGCAGCCGGATATGAGCCGGCAACGAGTCCAACCGTATCAGCGAACACCGGGCGTCCGCGGCAATGACGCGAAGGTTGTCCCCATGCGGCTGCTCAGGTGCGGCCGTACTTGCAACGGTGTTTAACGAGCCTTCGCACTGAGACAGCAGTTCGTCGAGCCATCCTTGCCGCAACTTCGCTCGAACATCCACGAATGCAATCGCGCGATTTCCGCGTAATTCCATAAGGTCGCGCGCCGTTGAGATACAGCCCGGCTGCGACGCCCAAATAACCTGCGCGATCGGAGTATCGTTCGAACGCACGCTGCGCTCGAACGCCACGCGATCGGCGATCGCTTCGGAACCGTGCACCAGCACCGTTACAGCGGGAAGCGGCATCACCGACCAATCCGAACCGCCATGCGGCGCCGCGGTCGCGCGGCGGGTGCAGCCGCGCCGAAAGTTCTTTTTTACGCCGTCGAAGATGACTTTTCCGCGCCACCGTTCCGCCAGCATCTCGGTGTTCCACAACGACTTGCGGAAACGCTGTACGCCTGACTGCGATTCGAAGTGAAAGAGTTTTGCTTTCGGTTCGTATACGACGCGCAAGCCTCGGGCCCTGACTTTAAGGCAATAGTCGACATCCTCGTAGCCGTTCCAAAACGTCTCGTCGAGGCCGCCTAGGTCGCGATACAGCGCTCGCGGCGTCATCAGACAGGCGCCGGTAACGATTTGAAAATCGGTTTGGAGATTAACGTCCGGGTCGCCGTGCGGCACCATACTGTTGTGGTGAAAAGGAACGAACGTCGTGCGGCTCATCGTCGTTCGCGCAACGACCACGCCCGCATGTTGAATGGTCCCGTTTTCGAAGAGCAGCCGCGCACCCACGGCGCCGACCGACGGATCTTCGGCCGTCTTCAGCATCGCAGCGAGCCAACCCGGGAACGCTTCGGTGTCGTTGTTGAGCAGGATGAGGAATTCGCCGCGCGCCGCGCGCGCGGCCTGATTGTTTGCACCGGCAAAACCGAGATTCAGCTCGTTTCGAAGATGCCGTATCCACGGATATGTCTCGAGCAGTTCCGGCGTCTCGTCGCTGGATGCATTGTCGATCACGATGACTTCGCCGTCTCCCGCTCCCGCAAGCGTCGCCTGAAGCGTGTCGAGACAACGTTTCGTAAAAGCGACCTTGTTAAACACCGGAATGATGATCGAGTACTTCATCGTTACGCCCGCAATGCCTCATTTGCTACGCGCGCGGCATCCTCGTAGCGTTCCACGCGCAGGTAGAAGCCGGCCAGTTCTACGCCTCCGCGCCGGCGGTCGGCGCCGTACGCTCGCATCAGATTCGTTTCGGCGACGGAGCGTTCGCCACGGGCTTCGCAAAGCGCGGCGCGAACCAGCATTGCGTCGACGTTCTCCGGATCGACGAGAGCCAAACGGTCGAGGGCAGCGACTGCGGCATCGGTGTCGCCACGCTCGCGCTCCGTTGCCGCACGCAGTAACTCTGCGGCGGCGTAAACGTCGTGATGATCGCCGGTAATCCGTTCGAGATGCGTTATCGCGTCGTCTTTGTGACCCAGGTGTGAGCATGCGAGCGCCGCATTGTAGTGCAGTCTGCCGTCATTGGGCGAAAGCTTGAGACCCCGTTCCGCCAATTCGCACGCGCGCTCGTACTCCGAGGCGGCGAGTGCCTGAAACGAGCGGCGCATGTAATCGGCATGAGTCTGCGCTTGCGTTGCACGTTCGGCAGCAAGCAGCGCTTCGAGCGCCGCCGTGTTGCCGGCGGTTCGGTACGCCGCTTCTAATGGGTTGAGAATCTCCGCCGCGTGGGGGGCGCGCGCCGCAGCCCGCTCCAAGAACGAAACGCCGCTGCCGAGATCGTGCTTCGTCGCAATCTGCGCCGCCGCGAAGAGCAGCGCGACGGAAGCCTCTTTGGACACGCGCTCGTACGATTCTTCGATGATTCCAAGCGCTGCGAGACCATCGCCCCGCCGCAACAAAAAGTTCACGATCTCCGCGGTCATTGCATCGTCGCGATGTTTTTCGTAGCCGCGGCGCAGCAGCGATCCAGCTTCGTCGACGCGCCCGAGGCGCTCGAGCGAGCGCGCTAAATTGATCTCAAGCGGCTCGACTCCCGGAGCGTTCTTCAGACCGAGTGAAAACCAGCGCGCAGCGGCTTCGTCGTCGTTTTCCATGACAAACGTCGAACCGATCTCCGAGTGCGCTTTCCAAACGTAGACTTGATCGTCGACGACGAATTGCAGGTGCGCGAATTTCCCGTCTTCGATGGCGGCTTCATAAGCGGCCCGCGCTTCCCCGAGCCGCCGTTGTGCTACAAGAGCTTTCCCCAGTTGAAAATGGGCGTTCGCATAGCGCGGCGACACCGCGATGCATTCGCGTGCGATCTCCTCGCCTTTGCCGGCGTCGTGCAGCTTATCGCAATAAACTTCAGCGAGCAGCGCGAGGCCATTGGGGATGAATCCACGCAAGTTCGCGCCGTTGATGCGGCGCATCTCCTCCAGTGCGTCGCGCGCCGCTTCAAAATCTTTGAGCAGAAATGCGGTCGATCCTAAATTGAACCAATGAAACGGGTCGTGAGGCTCGGCTTCCGTCGCCGCTTTGACGATCGCGTAATTCCGGTCCGCCTTGTTTCGGGAGACAACGACGTCCTTTAAGTATCCATGGTGAACGATCGAAATCGGTGCGACGCGGCCCTGCAGCCCGTTGTTATCGTTATCGAGTGTCGGAAATTCGTGGATCAGTCCTCGAAAGCGAATGCGATCGTCGTTCGGGAAGATGCGAATGAGCGCATGCGACATCGCGCCCGTGCCGCTATAATCGTCTGACTCGTTGAAACAGCGTACCCAGAGCGCCTCACGGTAGGCCGGCGCGTCCCTGAGCTGGCGCACTGCGGCCTTCGAGTCGGGCGTTAGTTCCTCGTCGGCGTCGAGAAACATGATCCAGCGTTTGGTCGCCTGCGCGATCGATTCGTTACGGGCCCACGAGAAATCGTTTCGCCACGCGCGTTCGATGACCGTTGCGCGAAAAGATTTCGCGATCACAATCGTGCGATCGGTGGAGCCCGTGTCCGCAATAATGATTTCGTCGACGACGTCCGCAGCGCTGCGCAGACACTGCGCGAGAAATCGCTCTTCGTCTTTAACGATCATGCAGAGGCTGATTCCAGGGGGCTTTTGCCGATGGCCGGGGGGAGGTTGCGCCAGTCCGAACGGGACGGCGCTATAGGCATGTTTGGCGCTCGGCATGGCGGACGCGCTGCGTTTGGATGTAACCCGGATAGGCATCCTTAGGGTTTTCGGCATCGCGATTCGCAAACATAACGAGAAACGAGGGCCGCCGTGGCGGGTCCTCGTTTCTCGTTTAGCGTTGGACTAAGGACTTTTCCGCTTAGCGGAAGAGACCCAGGACCGTCTGCGCGTTGGCGTTCGATTGCGAGAGCACCGAAGTACCGACTTGCACTAAGATCTGAAGCTTCGTGAACTCCGTCGTGGCCTGGCCGACGTTAAGGTCGCGGATCGACGATTCAGACGCCTGCAGATTTACCGCCGCTACGTTGTCGTTGTTCGCATCTTCGTTGAGGCGAACGATGACGGCTCCGAGGTTCGCCCGCTGACTGAGCAGCACTTGGAGCGAGTTGTCGATCTGTCCGATCGCGTCTTCCGCACCGAGCGAAGGGTTGTTCGCGGATGAGATCGCCACGTTGATGTTCGAAACGCGCAGTGTCTGCGTGTTGGTCGCCGACAGACCGACTTGGATGACGTCGCCTTCGTCCGCACCGGATTGGAAGTTGAACGCCGGGTTTGCCGGGTTGGTCAGCGCGGCCACGTTCTGGCTCACTTTGACGTACGACGTCGTGCCGACATCGGCCGCCGAGACGGCACCGATCGAGATCGACAGATTTTCGAAGTCGGCCGAAACCTGCTCCGAACCGTAGAGCGTCGAGCTGACCGAGATCTGGCCCGTGCTGCTGTTGATGAACGTTTCCTGCACTGCGATCGAAACGCCGGTGTTGATGACCTGCAATTCGATCGTGCCATCGACGGTTGCGTACGTGGCGCCGTTGTTATACGCCTGTGCCGCACCGACGGTCGTGTTGAAGTTCGCATTCGAAGCGGTGACCGATGCGGCTAGGAAGCCGTAGTTGACGCCGTTGATGATTGCGGTGTTGCCGTTGGTCGAAAGCGCCGCGTTCGCGGAAACGTTGACGAATGCGTTCTGCTCTGCCTGGAAGCCCGCATGGCTGCCGTCGAGCAAAGCTTGACCGTTAAAGTTCGTGTTCTGCGAGATGCGGTTGACTTCGAGCAGAAGCTGCGAAACTTCCGACTGCAGGTTCGCGCGGTCGTTTTGGCTGTTGACATCCGACGCAGCTTCCACGGCCAGGCCGCGAATGCGTTGAAGGATGTCGGTCGTGGTTGCCAGGGCGCCGTCCGCGACTTGAGCCGCGTTGTTCGCCGTCTGCACGTTTTGAACGGCGGCGTTGAAACCGTCGACCTGCGTTTGCAGGTTCGTCGCAATGGCAAGGCCCGACGGGTCGTCTGCAGCGGAATTGATGCGCAGACCCGACGAGAGCTGATTGACGATGTTCTTAAGAGCGTTCTGATTGTTGTTCAGGTTGTACTGAACGTTGTTGGCCAACAGGTTGTTGGCAATGCTGATGCCGTCAGACACGATATTTCCTCCATGATCACGCGTTGATCACGCGCGTATTGTAATGACTAGTCTAGTTAGGGGAACGTCCTGTCCCCATCTCTCTATCGGGAGGACGCGGCAACAACTTTAGCGAGGCGTGCGGAGCCTTATAAGCTCCGGTCTTTGTCATCCATCGAGCCGGGTACTTTAGCGGGTAATACGGCGCCGAGTTTCGCAGGAGCGACGGCGCTTTTAGCACTATGGGCGTCCGGCGCGGCGGCCGCGCTTTGATTGGCGCGCTGGATCTCTTCGTAGATTTCGGACCGATGAACCGACACGTCGCGCGGGGCTTCGATGCCGATCTTCACCTGATCGCGATCCACCGCAACGACGACGATGCGGATATCGTCGCCGATTACAATCGACTGGTTCACCTTACGGCTTAGGACGAGCATCGGAAAGGCCCTCCGTGGCAAGGGTTTTGCGTTTTGCGCTGGGAGGTTCTGGACGGAGAGCGCCGCCCCCCGCCGCCCCCCGCCGCCGGCGATCGGGTGCTTAGGCTTCCGCTCCGGCCTTTCTGGGTACCGGCTGCCGGACGGAGAAACCGGAGTTCTCCAACACCACCTGCCGAGCCGTACGGCTACGCAGATTGACGACGATTGGAGCGAAGAGATTCATCGTCATCTCGTCCGCGTCTTCGGTTACGACCATGACGCATAAGACCGTGAAGTCGGAGGCCTCGGCGATGTCGAGCGCGGTCGCTGCATACGCCGGTAACTTCGGATTATAATCCCCGAAGACGGAATATGGGTCGGCCGTCGGCAGGGCTATCTTGACATCGTCGACGCTCTGCAGCCACACAAAGCTATTTTGCGATTCTACCGTAAGCGCGAGCCAACGGCGAAGGTTAGGAAAACCGGGGAGACCCCAAGGGAAACTAATTACGTCCGCTTCGCTGAACGAACATTCTCCGAACCTCGGAAAGTCTTTCGTCGTCGGGCCGCCGTTCATCATCAACTCCATCGATACGCTCATGCCGATCCTACTGCAAGTAATCAAAGAGAGATTTTTGTTCGAGACGCGACGTCGTGCCATAAGCTGCCTGAAGCGCCGTCTGCGTCGCGGAGAACTGCGCGACCACCTTCGCTATATCGGCATCTTCCAGTCCCGACTGCACCTTCGTGTCGTTGAGCACTTGGGCACTTTCCGTCCCCTGCAATGCCGCGGCCGATTGCAGCGTCGCACCGAGCGTGGCTCGGGCATTGAGCGCTACCTGCAAAACGTGGTCGATCGTTCCCAACTGCGTCGATACATCATTCACGACGTCGGCTTGATTCGTCAGCCCGAACGCTTTCGTGAAGTTGGACGAAGTTGCCGATCCCGCGCTTGGAACGTCGTTAATTTGAAAGGCGCCGGTTCCGCCGTTAAAGGAGATGCGCTGCAACTTTGGATCGAACGAAGCGGTAATCCCGAGCGGCCCTGCCGCAGCGTTGATCTTTGCGATCACGTTCGCAACCGTATCGGTCGGCAAAAATGTAACGTTGACGCCCGACGTATTTGCGGCGCTCGCAATATTGATCGAAACGTTTCCTGAAGCGTCCGGCTGAAGCGGGGTGGCCATAATCTGCGGCGATGCACCGGCCACGAGATTTGCCACGGTCGTTACGGCGGGGTTGATAGCGTTACCGGGGACATTGACCTGCTGAGCGCTCGCATCGACGACTTGGCCGGTCGCGAGCGTGTCGCGCAATGCAATAAGCGTCTGAAAGACGTCGGGCGATCCGTCCGGTGCGTTGAAATTAAACGTTTGCTTGAGCGTAAGGTTGCTCGCAATCTTCTGGCCGTTCGGAAGATCCTGTTGCTGCACGACGTCGTTGGTTTGGGCCGTTACCCCGGAGATCGGAGTTCCGTTGGTCTGCACGGGCGGAAGGCTCGTAGCAGTCGCAGTCCCGGTGAACACGTACGCTCCTCCATACTGCGTGTTCGCAAGCCCGACCGCTTCTTGCAGAAGCTGATCTACCTGCGTCGATATGACCTTTTGCTGCGCCGGGGTGACCGTGCCGCTCGCCGCCGAGACCGCGAGCTGCCGGGCGCCCTGAAGGATATTGGTCAGGCTGGAAAGCGATCCGTCAACGGTCGTCAACTCGTTGTTGAGGTTGGTGAGATTGTTTCCAATCTGCGTCGAAACCGCCGAGTCGTTCCGCACCGCGAGATCTTGCGCGATAACGGTTGGATCGTCGGAGGGAACGTTGAGCGACTTCCCCGTCGATAACTCCTGGCCTTGTTGCTGGTAGATGGCCTGGAGATTATCGATCGATTGCGTCTGTTCGCTATAGATTGTCGACGTCGCTATGCGCACGGTACTCCTCCTATGGTGCGCCGCCGAGCGAGGTGATCACCGTATTCAACAGGGAGTTGAGCACGCTGATCGTATGCGCGGCGGCTTGGTAAGCGCTCTGGAATCTGATCAAATTTTGCGTTTCTTCATCGGCATTGATCCCGGAAATGCTTTGCCTGACCTGATCGATGTTGGCGGTAAGCTGCGTCTGTGTTGCAGTTCCGGTGATCGCCGTTTGTGCGTCGAGACCAACCTGGGTGATCGTCGCGCCGTAGGCTTGCTGAAGGGTCTGCGTTTGCGCCGATGCGATGGTGAAATTTGCGGCGTGGTTGTTCTGTGGCGTGAACGTTACAGACTCTATGCCGGTCGCCGGATTCACGCTAACTGCAGAGACGACGACGTTTTCTTGTGGCGCCGCGCCGCCCGGTTGCGCTCCGATTGTAAGCACTTCTCCCATGCCGACATTGTTCTCACCGCTAGGAAGAGCTACCGTAATCGGCGAGCCTGCCGTAGCGGCCGCCGCGCTTTGTGTCTCCAGCGGCGGAACGCCTACGTTGGATTGAAACATCTTGACCAGCGCATTGGCGCCGCCGTAATCGTTTGCAGCGAACGCATTGCTCGCGTTTTGCGCGACGCCGCCGATTCCGCTCGCTCCCAGTGCACTTAGAATTCCGGCACCGGCGCCCGCGTTTGGCGTATCCGTGATGGTAAAGCCCGGCGTCGACGCGTTGGCCTGCTGGTTGCCGCGCAGGACCAGATCTTCGTTGTTGGGATCGCGCGCGAAGACGATACGCTGCGCGGTCGCATCGAACGAAGCGGTGACGCCGAAATGCCCCGCGTTGAAGTTCGTGATGAACGCATTGATCGTCGTTGCGTTGGCGCCCGGGCTGGTGCCGTTCGTTTGATAGTTGAAGCTTTGCGTCTGCCCGTCGACCGTAATCGTCAGCGTTCCGTTCGTCCCCCCGGGCCCCGGAACGTCGGCAGCCGGCGGATTCGCAAGATTTGTGTAGCCGTCGATGGCCGCGGACGTATCAACGGTGTTGTTCGCGGAGTTCATGGGCTGAACCAGGGTACCGGCATCGGTGTTGACGAGCGCAACCGATAGCTGCCCCGGGTTCGTGATGCCCGCTTGAATGTTGCTCGCGGTGACCGGAAGCGACGAGACGATCGGTACGAAGAGCGGCGTCCCGGCTTGTCCGTTTTGATCGTACCCTCCGCTAGTAATGCGGTTTACTTCCGTAGCGAGACCGGAGGCGAATTGATCGAGCTGCGTTCCATAGACGCCGAGC
Organism: Vulcanimicrobiota bacterium; assembly: GCA_030854045.1. Taxonomy (GTDB): domain Bacteria; phylum Vulcanimicrobiota; class Vulcanimicrobiia; order Vulcanimicrobiales; family Vulcanimicrobiaceae; genus JALYTY01. Next base: position 32,665 of record JALYTY010000025.1, read on the forward strand.
TTGTTGTTGTAGAGGTCTTGAAGCGCGCCGAGCTGGCCGCTTCCAAGCGGAATTCCCGCCTGCGAGGGCGGCGCCGCCGGGCTTGTCGCGAAATCGATCTTGAACGTCGCGGTTCCATCGGCGGCTTGCCCTATGACGGGAGGCGCCAGATGGTAGGCCACCGTGTCGTTCACAAGAGCCTGTCCGTTCACGCTCACGAGGGTCGAACCGTCGCTTTGAATCGACGTTTGCGTCGAGAGATATTGCGAAAGTTGATCGATCAGATGGTCGCGCTGGTCCGCAAACGTGTTTGGGCTATCGCCCACGGCAGTCGAGGCACGGATCTGACCGTTGAGTGCGGCGATCTGGTCGAGGATGTTATTGGCGGCGCTTACGAGCGATGCGCCCTGCTGCAAGGTCTGCGCTTTTTGCGATGTGATTGCGTTTGCCGCGCTGTTGAGCGAAGTCGCCAACGCTTGCGCTTGCGTGAGCACGTTTTGCCGGACGGCGTCGCTTTGGCCGCTCGGTCCCTGAGCTACGAGCTGCGAGATAGCGGTTTGGAAATTCGTATACTGCGTGTTAATGCCGGAGTTCGGATCGCCAAGCGTCGCCTGAACCGCTTGCAACGACTGCTGCTGCGTAGAGAAGTAGTTTTGCGACGACGACGCTCCCCGGAAGAGCGCGTCGTAGGCGTCGGAATGAATGCGCTGGATCTGACTGACGATTGCGCCTTCACCCGCCGTGCCGTACACGTGCGTCGCCATAAACGGCGATCCCGCGATCGGCGTCGCTTCGGTGAAATCTACCTGTTGACGTGAAGCTCCGGGCGTATCGACATTTGAAAGATTGTCCGCCGTTACGTTTTCCGCAATGGAAAACGATTGCAGCGACGTCGCCATCGCGTCGAGACCGAAGAACGTGCTTTGCGGAAAGAAACTCATACTTTGCTGCTCATCAAGACGCTGTTCGAAGGCGGCGGAACGAACCCGCGGCGCCGGTAGGTGCCGGGCCCGTCGTTCGTCGCCTTCTGCAATGCGGAGGTGACTTTTATGATGCGCTCCATGCCGCTTGCAATGAGCGCCTTATTGTTGTTCGTCGTTATCCCGAGCTGGATCGATCCGACCGAAAGCTCGGAGAGCCGCTGGTTGAGCGCCAAGCGCAGGTTTCGCGGAGCGTACGCGCAGACTTGACGCAACGTCTTGGTTCCAAAGCCACGTACCTGCATGCCGCGCCGCTTGCCGCAGGCCGCCTGATACGCCCGTCGCGCGGTATCGAGATCGCGTTCGCTTGCGAATATTGCATCCAGGTTGTTGCTTACAAGCGCTGCCGTTAAACGCAGTGCGGCGTCGCTCGTTCCGGCAAGGAGCGCCGATTCTTCACTCAGCGCCGATATAAAGGTATCCCATGAATCGGTCATGGATCGATCCTGCCATCGACTTGAGAGTGCGCTTCTTGCGGCGCATCTCCCAGTACTTTCGCGCGAAGCTGGTCTTCAAGTAACTTCGCAATCCCCATCGAGCCGCTCTTAGCAATGGCTTGTGCCTGTTGGTCGCTGAGCATTCCGCGCCACGTCTCTTCGGATGCCGACTCTTTACCAAAGATCGAATCTTTCGGCACGGTTTTGTTCATTGCGTCCATCACCATTTGAAGAAATACGCCTTCAAACTGCGCCGCGGCATCGTGAAGATGCTGCAACGCCTGCTTTTGCACGGCCGTGAGCGGCTGAGACGGCGCGCTCGAAGCGATGACTTTCCCTGCGTCATTCATCACAATATCTCCAAATCGGCTTGCAAAGACCCCGACGCGCGAAGCGCCTGCACGATCGCGATGAGATCTCGCGGCGAAACGCCGAGGGCATTAAGCGCGCGAACAACGGATGAAAGCGTGGCGGCGCCTGCGACGAACGTCAACTGGTGCCCGCGTTCGCTTGCTCGGATTCCGCTGTTCTGCTGGAGCGCCGTCTGGCCGTTCCCGAAAGGATTCGGCTGCACGACTTCATTTTGAGTCGCGATCGTAATCGAGAGATCTCCGTGTGCGATCGCACAGGCAGCGAGCCTGATGTCGCCGCCGAATACGATCGTTCCGGTGCGTTCGTTCATGACGACTTTCGCGAGTTCGTCTTGTGCGAAGCTTAAATCGGATGCATCGGCAAGAAACTGGACGGGATTGCTGCCATAGCCTGAAGGCAGGCTGACGTGCACCGTCTCCGCGTCCAACGCCGTCGCCGTACGGCCCCCGAAGTGTCCGTTCAAGACAGATGCCAGGTTCGCGGCCGTCTTAAAGTCGGGCGTCGTCAGTACGTAATTGAAACCGTTGCGGTCGCTTTGAATGGGCGTGATCATATCGCGAGCGATCACGGCGCCGTTTGGTATGCGCCCCGCGCCGGTATAATTTTTGTTGATCGAACTTCCGCCGAAGCCGGCGACGAAACCGCCCACAGAAACGGGCCCTTGAGCGGTCGCATAGACGAGGTTGTTCGCGCCATGCAATTCCGCCATAACGAGCGTTCCACCCTGGAGACTCGACGAATCGCCCATGGCTGAAACATCGACGTCGACGTTATCGCCGGAATGGGCAAACGGCGGAAGCGTCGCCGTGACAATAACGGAGGCCACGTCGCGCGTCCGCACGGCATTCTGCGAGACGTTCAAGCC
>JALYTY010000038.1 GCA_030854045.1 Vulcanimicrobiota bacterium
ACGCAATACCCGAATATTTTCACGCCGTCGATCTGCTTGTAACAAAAGCCGGTCCAGGTTCGCTTGCGGAAGCCAACGCGGCGCAGTTGCCCGTCGTTGTCTACGACTACGTCCCGGGACAAGAACGCGGCAACGTCGATTTCGTACGGCACAACGGCGTCGGCGCCGTCGCACTGCACGGCTCCGGAGAAGTGGTCGCGGCGGTGACCGGCATGATCCGCACCCCCGACCGCTTGACACAGATCCGCCACAATCAGGAAATCGTCGCGCCCGTACGCAGTTCCCGGCGCATCGCCGCGCTCATCGCGCAGATCGCCGACACGCATACGATTCCCGCGCAAGAGGAACTGCCGCGCCGGCCGCTCGAAGCCGTCGCCTCGCTTTAACCCCGCGTTAGGCGGGATGCCTTTGTTCGACGGCCTTTCGCGAAAGCCAAAGCAACAGTCTTCGCGGCGTGAACTTCGGCGAGACCGCAACCAGCTTATTGGATATGCCGGGTACCACGATGGTTTTTCCCCGCAGCATGCCACGAAAGCCGGCCGTTGCAACGCTTCGCGCATCGGCAAGCGGAAGGCGGTTCAGCATCGTCGCGTGCATCCGAGCGCGGTCGATGAATCCCGTGGCGGTTGCTCCGGGACACAGTACCGTCATCGTTACGCCGCTTCCGCGCAGCTCCTCGGCGATCGCTTCCGAAAACGACAGCACGTAGGCTTTCGATGCGTAGTACACGGCCATAAAAGGCCCGGGTAAAAATGCCGCGGTCGAGGCAACATTGAGCATGCGTCCTCGGCGCCGAGCCCGCATCCCCGGAAGATAGGCACGGGTAAGTTCCGTGAGCGTAACGACATCCAAGAGCACTTCTTGCGCAATCGCGTCGCTGGGAAGCATATCGAAGCGGCCGTTGTTGGCGAATCCCGCGTTATTGATCAGAACGTCGCACTCGGGAACCTGCGCGACGATGGACCCGGCGCTTCCCGCAACGCCGAGGTCAGCGCAGATAAAACGCGCGTCTACCGCATAGGCGCCGCGAAGTTCGGCGGCTATTAATCCGAGCTTATCTGCGGATCGCGCGACGAGAACGAGGTCGTAACCTGAGGCGGCCAGCAAGCGCGCAAATTCGAGTCCGATTCCGTTGGAGGCGCCCGTTACAACGGCGAGTTCACGCGACATTGGTTACGAGACCGCCGCGAAAAGCCATCGCGGCCGCGCCGGCTTGCCCCGCATCGTTGCCGAGTTGCGCGATAACGATTTTTGTTAGCCCTTTCGGCACCATGGTCGTCAGTTCGTCGACCCGTCCTCGCACCGCGTCAAGCATAAAATCGGCTGCGGAAGAAACGCCTCCGCCGAGCGCGATCGTTTCGGGATTGACGAATGCGATCACGTTGGCAAGCCCAATGGCGAGGTCTTCCGCGTATCGCTTCCATGCCGAAAGTGCGTGAAGATCGCCCGCCTGTGCGGCTTTGCGGATCTTCTTGGAGCCGAGCTTATCGCGAGAAACGTCGAGAAGCCGGCTTCGTGGAAACGACGCAGCCACGGCGAAGGCGTGGCGGATCAGTCCGCTTCCCGATGCTTGCGCCTCGAAACATCCGGTCTTCCCACATCCGCAGATAAATCCGTCGGCGGGTCGAATCTGATGATGACCGATCTCGCCCGCGCCGAAACTATTGCCCAAGAGCAATTCGCCCCCCGCGACAATCCCGCCGCCGATGCCGGTTCCAAGCGTCAGCAAGGCAAAATTCTTCGTTCCTCGTCCGCTGCCGTAAATATATTCACCGAGCGTCGCACAACGCGCGTCGTTGCCCACGAAGACCGGCATGTCGAAATGCGCGCGCATCGTTTCGCCCAGTGGAGCGTTTGCCCATCCGAAATTGGGACTGTATATCACGCTGCCGGACCGCGGTTCGATGTTTCCGGGAGAGCCGATGCCGATGCCGACCACGTCTTTGCCCGCATCGCCTAACGCTTGTTCGATCGTTCCGACGAGGGCGTCCGCCACCGCTTTAAACGAAAGATCGTCCAAGTCGACCTGGTGTTGTTTGTGGATCGCTCCATCTTCGGTTATCGTCGCGGCACCCACGTGAGAGCCGCCCAGATCCACGCCTATTGCCGTCCGCATACCGCTTCTTTTAACTACGAGGACAGGCGCTCCCCTTAGCGCGCATCGAAGCCTCGCGCACATGGAAACTATCGATCTCATCAATCTTCGTAACTTCGCCAAACGTACCGGACAACCGACGCATCCCGAGATGCTCGACGCGCGCCCGATGGAGCACGTGAAAGAGATCGAGATAACCGAAGAACATATCACGGTCACGTTCAACCAGAAGACGACCCGGTATTACAATACCAATGAAATCGTGCAGCGCGAATGGGTGTACAAATACAACGACGATCCGGAGTTCGTTAAAGCGATCGGCAGCGTCATCGCGCTCGCGAGAAAAAATATGAACGATCTTCCCGAAAATATCGCATGTCCGCCGGGCTGCGCCGAATGCTGCAGCGGTTACGAGCCGTTCGTGAGCCGCACGGACGTGCAGCGGCTTGCCGACCATCTCGGCATGACGTTCGCCGAGGTTATGAAGGAATACGTCGTTCAACGGCCTTCAGCGGACGGCTATCATTTGGGTTGGCTGCGCAAAGTGACTGACGACGTGGCCGACAACTGCGTCTTTCTCATGGGCTCCAAGAGTGGAAAGTATTACTGCGGCGTGTACGAAGCGCGCCCCGACGATTGCCGCGATTTCACGCCGATCGGCTGCGAAGACGTCGATGAAAGCCTTTTAAGGGATTCCAACTTCAAGCTTGGGCCTGCGTTTGCGCCGAAGCGGAGAACGCGCCGCGGACGCTAACTCATCCCCATACGGAGGTAATAGCAGTGTGCTAGTGCGATTTCGACGCTCGCTTTTGCTCGCCGGGCTCTGCTCTTTGGCTGCATCGTACGCTCCGGCGGCCGCGATGACCGGGAACATCGGCCCCGCGCAATATGCCGCAATGCAATGGCGGTTCATCGGTCCGCTTCGCGGGGGCCGTACGAAAGCCGTCGCCGGTGTCGCGGACGAGATTCATCGTTTCTACATTGCGGCCGTCAACGGAGGCATCTGGCGCACTGACAATGCCGGACGAACGTGGCGTCCAATCTTCGATGCCCAAGCCACCGGTTCGATCGGGTCTCTCGCCGTCGCACCGAGCGACGACAACGTCGTCTATGCCGGCAGCGGCGAAGGTTTGCAGCGGCCGGACCTCTCCGTAGGCGACGGCGTATACAAGTCGACGGATGCCGGAACGACATGGACTCATCTCGGACTGAGCGATGGCCAGCAGATTCCGGCGATCGCGGTCGATGCGAAAGATCCCAACCGGCTATTCGTTGCGGTGCTCGGGCATCCGTACGGACCAAACGACGAGCGCGGGATCTACCGTTCTACTGACGGCGGCGCGACGTTTACGCGCGTTCTCTACCGGAACGACAACACCGGAGCCTACGACGTAAAAATCGATCCGCACGATCCACGGACGGTCTATGCATCGCTGTGGGCGGCCCGCCAGGCACCATGGGAAATGGGTGGTTCGTTTGAAACGGCAGGTAGCGGAATCTACAAATCAACCGACGGCGGATCCTCGTGGAAAGCATTAAGTGCCGGACTTCCGCCGCGGCTGGGACGCGCTGAAATTGCGATCGCTCCTTCGAACGCGAACGTCGTTTACGCCGCGGTCGACGCACCTACCGGATGCGGAATCTATCGAAGCGACGACGCGGGCGCGCAGTTCTCGCTCGTCAACAGCGAAGACCGGGTCTGCGAACGCGGCGACGATCTCGTCGCGATCGCAGCCGACCCCGAAGACGCGAAAACCGTCTATGTAACTACCACCTCAACGTACCGTTCTAGCGACGGCGGCACGACCTTCACCCCGATAAAAGGCGCGCCCGGCGGCGACGATTACCAAAATATTTGGATCAATCCGTTACATCCCGACATCATCGCGCTTGCAAGCGATCAAGGCGCGACGATCTCGCTCGACCGAGGCAACACGTGGAGTTCTTGGTACAATCAGCCTACGGCCCAGATGTATCACGTCACCGCCGACGACCGCTTTCCGTATTGGGTTTGCAGCGGACAACAAGAAAGCGGATCGGCATGCGTGAAGAGCCGCGGCGATTGGGGAGAGACCACCGAACGCGACTGGCATCCGGTGGGTGCCGAAGAGTACGGATACATCGCTCCGGACCCGCTGCATTCGGGAATCTATTACGGCGGCAAAGTCGAGCGCTTTGATGAACGAACCGGTCAAGCGCAAGAAGTTTCGCCCAATCCGCTGCGAAGCGGCGGCTACCGCGTGGTACGGACCGAGCCGCTGCTCTTCGATCCGATCGATAAACGGACGCTACTTTTCGGCGCGAACAAAATCTACGCCACACGCGACGGCGGCATGCGGTGGCGAACGATCAGCCCCGATCTGACGCGCGCGCATCCGGCGGTTCCGGCGGTCATTGCGAACTTCGAGCGCGGCGATCCCGAGAAGGGCACGCATCGAGGCGTCGTCTATGCGCTTGCAGCATCGTTTCGCCATGAAGGCACGATCTGGGCGGGGACGGACGACGGACTGCTCTGGCGCACGCGCGACGGCGGTTCCCACTGGCACAACATTACACCGCACGACCTCACGCCGTGGAGTAAAGTATCGCAGATCGATGCATCGCACTTCGACGATACAAGCGCGTATGTTGCGATCAACCGCTTTCGCCTGGACGACCTTCATCCGCATGCGTACCGCACGCACGACGGCGGCGCCCATTGGAGTACGATAACCGGGGGATTGCCGGAAGAACCGGTCAATGCCGTGCGCGCAGATCCGAAGGTTGCGGGCCTTCTCTATGCCGCAACCGAGAACGGCGTGTACGTTTCCTTCGACGACGGAACGCGCTGGCAATCGCTGCAGCTCAACCTGCCCCATACGTCGGTGCGCGACATTATCGTTAAAGACAACGATCTTGCAATCGGTACTCACGGACGAGGGTTCTACATCCTCGACGACATAGAGCCGCTGCGCGAGCTGGCCCAACACGGCGCGCCCGCTTCCGCGCGCTTGTACGCACCGGCGCTCGCCTACCGGATACGCCGCGATGTCAATACCGACACGCCGCTTCCTCCGGAGGTACCGCACGGTCAGAACCCGCCCGACGGGGCCGTCTTGGATTACGATCTGCCTTCGGCCGTTATGAACGTATCTATCGTGATCCGGGATTCACGCGGAACGATTGTGCGCAAATTTTCGAGCGCCGACGTCGCGCCGCCGCCGATCCAATTCGATAAACCGGCGTACTGGGAACGGCCCTTCACTTCACCGTCGGCGGATGCCGGAATGCACCGCTTTGTTTGGGATTTGCACGAAGCGCCGCCGCATTCGGTAATGACCGACCTGCCCATCTCCGCCGTAGATCACGATACGCCGCGAGTCCCGCAAGGTGCGCTTGTGGTGCCGGGCAGGTACACGGTTGAACTGATGGCCGGCGGCACTTCGCAATCGCAGACGTTGCAGGTCGTCATGGACCCGCGCGTTACGGTGAGTGCCGGCGATCTCGCCGCGCAATATGTGATGGCGCACGACGCGGCAACGCTCATCGACGCGACGCATGCACGCATGCAGGCTGCGCACAAAAAGAACGACGTGAAGACGGCCCAAACGCTCGGCGGCCTCAACGCGGAACTCTCCGGATTGCTCGACCTTATCGACGGTGCCGACGCGCCGGCGCCGCAGGGGACCACGCAAGCGTATTGCCGAGTGAGTGCGGCGGCGCGCAAAGCGCTCGGCGAACCTTCGCGCGAGAACGCCTGCGCGGCAAAATCAGGCGACTCACCGTGAACCCGGTGTCGCGTTTCGGCGAGCCGGACGAAGCGACGCTACCGGATGATATCGCCGACATTTACGAACGGAATCGCTCGAAGCTCGGATTCGTGCCCAACGTATTTCGCGCGTACGCAAAGCGGCCCGAACACTTTCGCGCCTTCATGCAGTACCACGACGTACTGATGAAAGGCGAGAGCGGTCTTTCGCGGACGGAACGCGAGGCTATCGTCGTAGCGGTGTCTTCAGAAAATCGGTGTCAATATTGCATGACCGCGCACGGAGCTGCCCTCCGGATCCTCGGAAAGGATCCCGAACTCGCGGAAGCGATCGCAAATAATTGGCAGACCGCAGAGCTGACGCCGCGATTGCGCGCTATGCTGCAATTTGCTTCGTACGTGAACGAAACCGGATTTGCCGCGACGGACGAGGATATCGAAGAACTTCAGGCACAAGGTTTTTCGGAGAACGACGTGTGGGACATTGCCGCGATCGCGGCGTTCTTCGGTTTCTCAAACCGGATGGCCGGTTTCATGGACATGCGTCCGAACCCGGAGTTCTACGCAATGGGACGCCACCCAAAGTAACTTTGAAGCACGGGCGATCGGCCGCCGCGATCGTTCGCCAAATCGACATTAACACGGCAATGTAAGGCCGATTTAGCCGGACACGGCGAGCAACGCATCGGCGAAACGCGCTGCATCGACGTTTCCGCCGCTGATGATGATTCCGACGCTGCGTCCCGTTACGGGAATTTTCCCCCGCATGACGGCGGCAAGTGCTGCCGCGCCGCTGGGTTCGATAACGAGCTTCATGCGTTCGAACGCAAAGTGCATCGCTTCGCGCAGTTCGTTATCGCTCACCGTAACGATGCCGTTTGCGTGTTCGCGGATGATGGGAAATGTCAATTCTCCCGGGGCGAGCGTCTGCAATCCGTCCGCAATCGTCGCGGGGACGTCGATCGTTATGCGCGTTCCGGCCGCTAACGATCTCCGGACATCATCGCCGGCTTCCGGCTCGACGCCCCAACACTCCATCGAAGGCGCGACGTTGTGCCCGGCGATGCAACTTCCGGAGAAAAGCCCTCCTCCTCCCACCGGCACTACCAACACATCCAGCGCGCCGGTCTCTTCGAGCAGCTCTCGCGCGACCGTACCGGCGCCTGCGATGATGCGCTCGTCGTCGTACGGTGGAACGAGTATCGCGCCACGCTCTCGAGCGATTTGCTGCGCGATAATTGCCCGATTATCTTCCGACCGCTCGTAGAGGACGACTTCAGCTCCGTAGCCCCGTGTTGCGGCCATCTTGGTCGCAGGCGCATCTCGCGGCATGACGATCGTAGCCGGAATCCCGAGGAGTTGCGCGGCAAGTGCGACACCCTGAGCGTGGTTTCCGCTCGAATAGGCAACGACGCCGCGAAGGCGTTCTTCACCGCGCAATTGCGCGAGACGATTGTATGCGCCGCGGAACTTGAAGGCTCCCATGCGCTGAAAGTTCTCGCATTTGAGAAAGCAGCGAGCGACGATGCGTTCGTCGAGGGTTCGCGACGTGAGTACCGGCGTCCGATGCGCGACGCCGTTGATTCGCTCGGCCGCATCGACGACATCGGCATACGTAACGCTCATAGGAGGCTCCGAGCTAATTCGCCATGTGGAACCGCCAGTGCGTTACCTTCCCTCGATCGTCCATCGCGAGCGATTCGTTGTAGTTGTGTTTCTCGAACTTTACGTCGAAGCAGTGCCAGCCGGCCCCTGCATCGCAGGGCGTGCGCTCTTTAATAGAAACCAATTTTCCTTGGGCGCTCAGTTCATCCGATGCGGCCGCGACCTGAACGCGCGTTATATTTACGTCCGGCGAGAGATCGTTCTTGACCGGTCCCAAGTCGTTGTTCATAACGGCGTGTGTGATGCGATCGGCTTCCTTTTCATATTTGTTTTGAAACGAGCATGCCGAAAGCGTGATGCAAAACAGCGCCAGCAGTGCGGCCGTACGCCGGCTAATTTGTTGCGAGTTCACGATGGAACTGCCTCCTTCAATATATCTGCGCTAAACGGTGAAAAGGCGAGCGTAGGGTTCCATTCTTGCGCGAGACGGACGCTCCATTCACTCTCGAACAGCGCCACCGGCGCTCCTTCCCAATCTTCCACGAGCTTCGCGTTGGACGGCATCTGGGCGCGCGCGGCACGTTCGGGATCGCCGCCGATCCGCCGAGCGAGCGAATACGGAAGTCCCGAAAAAACGGTTTTGACGCCGTACTCCGCTTCCATGCGGTACTTCGCGACTTCGAATTGCAGTTCGCCGACGACTGCCAATATGGGCTCGGTCCGCGTAGATCCCCACGGATAGAACACTTGAACCGCGCCCTCCTCACGCAACTGCGCGATGCCTTTGCCGAACGATTTGTAGCTCGAAGTATCGATACTGCGGATCGACGCGAAATGTTCCGGCGCGAACGACGGAATCGCATCGAAGACCACCGGCGCACCCTGGTAAAGCGTATCTCCGATCGCGAATGCGCCTGGATTTGCGAGCCCGAGAACGTCGCCCGCATACGCGTCGTCGAGCGCTTCCCGTTCGTCGGCGAAAAGTTTCATCGCGCGCGACAGCCTGACATCCTTGCCGGAACGTTGATTGCGCACAACCATGTCGCGTTCAAACTTTCCCGAACAGATGCGAACGAACGCGATGCGATCGCGATGGCGCGGATCCATGTTGGCTTGGATTTTGAAAACAAAACCGGTGAACCGCCGTTCGTCCGGAGGGATCGTTCCGCGCCCCGTCGGGGGAGGACTCATGCGGACGAAGCTGTCCAGAAAAAGCTGGACCCCGAAGTTCGTTACGGCAGACCCGAAGAAGACCGGCGTAACTTCGCCGCGCAGCATCGCACCGCGATCGAAGTCTGCACCGGCGCCTTCGAGTAATTCCAACCCATCGACGAATTGGGCGTAGGTCTGCTCGTCGACGAGTTCGCGCAGTTGCGGATCGCGCGCGTCGCCCGTTTGCACCGACGCTTTCGTCGCCCCATGGGCACTTCGTTCGAAAACGTGTAGTTCGCGCGTCGTCCGATCGTACACGCCCTTAAACGTATCGCCGCTTCCCAGCGGCCAGTTCATCGGATATGCCGCGATTCCGAGAACGCTCTCCAATTCATCGAGCAATTCCAGCGGGTCGCGGGCCGGCCGGTCCATCTTGTTGATAAACGTAAAGAGCGGAATCTTCCGTTCGCGGCATATCGCGAAGAGCTTTTTCGTTTGCGGCTCTACGCCTTTAGC
>JALYTY010000040.1 GCA_030854045.1 Vulcanimicrobiota bacterium
CAGCAGGGCCGCGAAGATTCGATGCTCGACAAACAGCTCTACCGGGATCTTCCTCAGGTAACCGGCGAGGGGCTGGCTCGCGTGAAGGCGGCATACGAAGAAGTGGCGGAGTTGGTGGGGGCGTTTCCGCTGATGCGTCCCGGAATGGCGGCCGTTATTGCGGATCATCCGGATCGCGTCGGGCAGGCAAATGCCGTTGTAGGCGCGCTCCAACAGCTTGGACTTCCGTCGGTACGCCACGCCGCGAGCCCGTCGAGGACTCCGGGATACGTGCTCCAGCTGGTGCAGCAGCTCGAAGCGACTTTTGCTCGCTTGTTTTTTATTGCGGTGGACCGCGACGGGGCCTTGCACGCCATGCTCGATTCTGCATCATCGTCGCCCGTATTCGATGGAAGAGCCGATCCGCAAGACGTAGCGATGCAATGCGCGAAGCTGCTCGGCCTCGAAGACACCGTCTTGTACGGACGCACGCTTTTGATGCAGGCAAATGCGCGCTCCGCGATCCTTCATGCCGACGCGATGTTCCAACAGCAAGCGCAAAACGCGGGCGGAGCCGTGATTGGGTAACGGTATCGAAGTCGCAGGCTCGACCGATGAAGCACTGCGCTTGCAAGCCCGGCGCGCGGGCGTCGCATTGCGCCCCGATGAACTCCGTCGAATAGCGCAGCGGCTGCATCGCGAACCGACGACGGTAGAGCTACATGCCTTCGATGCCCAATGGAGCGAGCATTGCAGTTATAAGTCGAGCCGGCACTTTTTGCATTTGCTTCCCACCGCAGGACCGGCCGTCGTACTTGGGCCCTCCGAAGATTCCGGAATCGTCCATCTCGGGACGCATGATGGCGAACGTTACGGCATCGTCATCGCTCACGAGTCGCACAATCATCCATCGCAGGTCGTTCCGTTCGAAGGCGCCGCAACCGGCATCGGCGGTATCGTTCGCGACGTGGTTTGCATGGGCGCCGAAGTTATCGCGCTTGCCGACCCGTTGCGCTTTGGGCGCATAGAACCCGGATCGCATCAGCGATACGTCGCACAAAGCGCGGTGGACGGCATCAGCGCTTACGGTAACGCAATCGGCGTTCCGAATCTGGCGGGAGATGCGTACTTCGACGAGGGGTTTGACGACAATTGCCTCGTCAACGTCGTTGCGCTGGGATTGGTCAAAGAGTCCGAAATCATCCACTCGTACGCACCCGCCGGCGCCGGGGGGTGGGATATCGTGCTCGTCGGCAAGGCAACGGATGCGAGCGGTTTCGGCGGTGCGTCGTTCTCTTCAGTTACGCTCGATGCCGCGGATGAAGAATCGAATAAAGGCGCGGTCCAAGTTCCCGATCCGTTTTTGAAAAACGTAATTATGCGCGCGAGCTATCGCGTGTTCGCGTTGCTGCGCGAGAAGCAGTGCCGCGCCGGGTTCAAAGATCTCGGCGCGGGAGGCATTATGGGATGCTCGGCTGAGATCTGCTCCTCAGGCGGGTACGGTGCGTGCATCGATTTAGATGCGGTGAATGTTGCTCTTGACGGTTTGCTCCCCGAAGTGGTCGCAATCGGCGAAACACAGGAGCGCTTTATTTGGGTTTTGCCTCCCGATATAACCGCCGACGTGCTTCGTATTTACAACCACGAATACACGCTTCCGGAGATCGCGCGCAATGCGCGCGCTTCCGTTATTGGAACCGTAACGCCGGAGAGACGCTACGTTCTTCGTTCGGGCGGCAGCATCGTGATGGACGTAGACATCGATTTTCTTACCGGAACGATTCGCGATGAGCTGCCGTATCGAGACGTTGTCCCTGCGGCACGGCACGACGCAGGTCCGTTGCAAACCGAAATGCCGCTTGAAGAGTTACTCGATGCGGTCTTAAAACATCGTGACGTCTGTTCGCGCGAACCGCTCTATCGACGTTACGATGCCGCAGTGCGCGGCCGAACCGTCGTCGCTCGCGGCGAAGGGGATGCGGGCGTGCTCGCACCGATATTCGGTTCGCGCTTGGGCGTTGCGCTTTCGGTCGCGGGCAATCCGCGGTACGGCCGCATCGATCCGCGTCTCGCCGCCGAGCATGCGGTCTATGAATCGGTTCGCGCGGTGCTCGCGGTCGGCGCAAGACCGGTCGCGCTCACCGATTGCTTGAATTTCGGAAATCCGCGCAAGGAAGAACATTTGAGCGAACTCGTCGCGTCGGTTGAGGGCCTCGCTCACGCTGCCGGTCAATTCGGAACGCCGTTCGTTTCGGGAAACGTCAGCCTCTACAACGAGTCCGCTGCCGGAACGCCCGTACCTGCATCCGCAATCGTCGCATGCGTGGGTTCGTTCGACGACATTTCAACCGTCGTGACGATGGCGCTTAAACGACGCGACGGCGCCCTCTATCTCATTGGAAACGTGCAGGCGGCGCTCGGCGGTTCGGTAGCGGCCGAGATTGCAGCGCTTGAAGGCGGCGCTCTTCCGTCTATCGACTATCAAGGTTCGAAATTGCATCACGCTTTTCTTTTTAAAGCCATGCAAGCGTGGCTAGTCCGCTCCGCTCACGGCATTGCAAACGGTGGGTCGATCGTAGCGGTCTGCGAAATGGCATTCGCCGCGCTGCGACGCGGAGGGGAACCGGTCGGCGCGCGGCTCGACGATACGCGGCGATGGTCGAGCGAGAGTGCCGGCGAAATCGAATCGCTCTTCGGCGAGTGGGGTGGCTTTATCGCCGAAGTTGCCGGCGAAGATGTCGATGCGTTCGAGCGTTTGGCGGACGGTATCGAAGGGGTTCGGCGGATCGGCACGACCATCGACCGGCCGGTCATCGTGATGCGCGACCGCGAAATCGATTTGCAGCGTCTCTTCGATCTTTGGATGCGACCGCTTGCGGAAGTCTACCCATAGTGGCAAGGCGGATTGCGGTTGTTGTGTTTCCCGGTACGAACTCTGAAGAAGAAACGGTGCAGCTATTACGCAATTGCGGCGGCGACGCGAATTGCGTGCATTGGACCGACGCATCGACACTTGTGAAGTTCGATGCCTACGTTCTGCCCGGCGGGTTTGCCTACGAGGATCGTATTCGTGCCGGTGCAATCGCGGCGCACGACGCGATGATGGACAGCGTGATCGACGGCGTCGGCGCAGGTAAACTGGTGCTTGGCATCTGCAACGGCGCTCAGATATTGTTGGAAGCGGGTATCGTTCCGGGAACCGGCGGCCTACGCCGGCCAACCGCGGCATTCACGCACAACGCTCCGGCCGCGCACTTCCTTTGCATGCGAACGCATATAAAGCTCGCGGTCGACCCGCGCCGTTCGCCGATCACGGCATCGCTCCCCGAAGGGGCGGTGATTCCGGCTTGGGTCGCGCACGGCGAAGGGCGCCTGGCTGCCTCCAACGCGCAGCTGGAGCAGATTTCGCGCGACGAAGCGGTAGCGTTCGTTTACGCACGCGCCGACGGCCGTTCCGATGCCGGTGCGGTGCCCAACGGTTCTGCGCTCGGTGCCGCCGCGCTGCTCAACGAGGAAGGCAACGCGCTCGCGATGATGCCCCATCCCGAACGCGACGGATGGACCTACAATCATCCGGATCTCAGAGGAGACGACGATATGCTCGCACCCTCCGGCGGGGCGGTATTCTTCCGCAGCTTCGTTCGTGCGGTGAGCCGGCAATGAGCCGGCGCGCGATCGCGATTGCGTTGAAGATTCCCGATAATACCGCTCGTACGGCGCAGACTGCGCTGCGGCGGCTGGGAGTCGATGCGGCATATCTGGAACGCAGCGAGATCTGGCGTTTCGACGACAGCGGAGATAGCGCTACAATCGTGGCGCGCGTCGGGCGCAACGAAAGCATATTCAACGCGAACAAACACCGGCTTATCGTGCTCGACGATATCGAGCCGCGTGCGGGCGAAATTTGGGTCGAAAGACTTGGCAATGGCGATGCAACACGCCGGAATGCCGGCGGCAGGCCGATTGAAGGCGCCACGGACCTGCGCCGGTGCGTCGGCTGGCGTTTCTTGCGGCAGAACGGCGACCCCGAGAACATCGACTTGCTGCGGCGCGCCGCATCGAGTTTATTATGCAACCCCGCAATCGAACGGGCTCTCTTGAGGGAAGTGCTGTGAACCGACCGTATATGATCGCAACGCTGGGCTCGCACTCGGCGCTTCAAATTCTCAAAGGCGCGCATGACGAAGGCTTTCGCACCCTAGCGATTGCCAATCGCGACACCGAACGCATGTACCGCTCGTTTGCGTTCATCGACGAAGTGATCGGCGTCGATAGCTATGGCGAATTCACCGGTCTCATCGGCGAACTTGAGAAGCGCAAAGTCATCATCGTTCCGCATGGTTCATTCGTCGCGTATCTTTCG
The DNA here is from genome assembly GCA_030854045.1 of Vulcanimicrobiota bacterium. Lineage (GTDB taxonomy): Bacteria > Vulcanimicrobiota > Vulcanimicrobiia > Vulcanimicrobiales > Vulcanimicrobiaceae > JALYTY01. Next base: position 4,343 of record JALYTY010000040.1, read on the forward strand.
CTAGAAGAGCACAAGCGCATGACGATTCCGTACTTCGGAAACAAAGCCGTCTTAGATTGGGAGGCCAGTCGCGAACTCCAGCGCGAATGGCTGACGCGTGCCGGGATAAAGATGCCGCGTCAGTTCAAGAATGCAGCCGAGATCGACCGCCCCGTTATCGTCAAGTTATACGGCGCGGGCGGAGGCAAGGGCTATATGTTCTTGCGCGACGCCAGCGATTTCGAAGAGCGGACCGCGCACCTGGAAAATGCGTTTACGATTCAGGAATACATCATCGGCGTTCCGCTTTATATTCACTATTTTTACTCGCCGCTTCAAGATAAGCTCGAAATCATGTCGATGGACCGGCGCTACGAGACGAACGTCGATTCGCTCGGCCGCATTCCCGCCGCGGCACAAGAAGGCATGGACGTAAGCCCTTCGTACGTCGTGGTGGGGAATCAGCCGGTCAGTTTGCGGGAATCGATGCTTGCCGAAGCGCTGCGCATGGGTGAAGACGTCGTACGAGTCAGCAAGGAGATATGCGGCCCGAAAGGCCTCTTCGGCGCCTTCTGCATCGAGACCATCATCACGCCGGACATGCAGTATTACGTCATGGAGATATCCGCCCGCATCGTGGCCGGAACGAACCTCTTTATCGACGGATCGCCGTACTCGTACTTAAACTATTCAGAACCGATGTCGACCGGCCGGCGGATTGCGCGTGAAATCAAGAACGCACTTTTGACGCACAACCTGCGTTTAGTACTCGATGATACGAGCGTGTTTTAGTTTTCTTGCCGCCGTGCTGATCGCCGGTTTCTTTCCGGTAACGGCACGCGCGAGCTTGGTCGCCGATCCTCAAACGCTTTACAACCAGATGAAAGCGGCGTACGACCGCGCTGCGGCGCAAAATTGGAACTTCCGCGGCCAGGAGGTCTACCTTTCGACGATTTTTAATGCGGGACGCGCGTACGCGCTGCAGAGTCCGAACGATCCGGCTTATGGCGAAATCGCAACTTTGGCCGTGCGCATCGGTGCGGCGCTGCACTACAATCCGCTGACGAATCACGATGCGACGACCTGGTACATTCGAGAAGCGGCGCTATGGGTCGAAAAAAACTCTTCCGATCCGGCGCTCGGGCTAGATGCAAAAGCGTTGCTTTCGACGGTGGATACGGAGGACGACCCGCAAGCGCTCGTCCGATTGGCGGATGCCGGGGCGGCCGCGAACGCGCAGAGTTATCCGCACGATACCGACGCATCGCTCGAGCCCGTGGAGGCGGACTGGCGCGGCTGGTTGTTGACCCACGATGCATCGTGGCGGTCGCTTGCGTTCGAACGCGCGGCACAGTCGGATTTTCCGCTCGCGCACATCCCAACGACGTATGGGCCTGAGTTCATCGCGGCAGTTCAGAGTGCATCTTCGGGCGGCGACGGGTACACCGACGGCGATCGAAAGAACGCAAGCACCATTACCGCGCGCCTAAAGAATCTCGAGATGCCGCTCGTAATCGCCAGCGTAAAATCGATGCCGCACGACGCCTATCTCACCACGCTCGCGCCTGCGGATGAATATTTCGGCCGCATGGGATATTCGGTTTTGGGCATCCAGAACGAACTCAAACACATAAACTTCATGCTCGACTATAATTACGGCAATCGTGAGGCGGCACAGACCGGGCTCGTTGCGGAATCAATAGACGATATGCACAAGGTGTATCCGCGCGATCGCGATATGCCGAGGCTTCTGCTCGCATGCATCTCGACGCTCGACCGAATGACGAGCGACGAAGCAAAAACCGCGTCGGCGCATCTTCGTTCGATCCTCGTCGTCGAATACCAAGATTCCCCCGAAGCGCGAAAGGCCTTGGCGGCATCCGGCGCATCATAGCGGTATTGTATTTTTGTGCCTCGCGAAGACCATAAAAATTTTTAGGAAAGCGAAGAGTATTATCCGCAATAAATCCGGCGTACTATATTCCCCAACTTTGCTCGCGAGGTGCCCGCGTGGACGCCGTCGTCCCCGACCCGTCGAAGTCACGCGACTTCGCACTTCGGCTGGATGACATGAAAAAAAGCCTTGGTGGCATCATGAGGTTCCCATGGGCTCACCTATCATACACACAGAGGTTTTGCTTTTAAAAGGAAAACGGTTCTTCAGCGTAATGGCTCGGTCGCGGATCCGAACTGAACCTAACTTTCCGCTCGCGGAAGTTCGTCAACGTCAACGACGACCTTAAGTTGTCTAGACGCCGCTTTCATGAATTTGCGTGCTTCCTCGCGAAAATTTTGGTTTGGATCGCGGATAAACGGCTCAACCAAAGAGGCCGCGCTCCATTCCTTAAAAAGCCGGAGCGCGCGGATCGCATCCCATGGCATGTCACTGTTTGCCAGCATTTTTAATGCAATTTTACGTGCAAAATCTACTTTCCATTTCGCTAACCTGTAGAGCGGCTCAGCCCGTGCGTCCCCGAAATCCGGATCATTCGCGATCTTCACTAGGGCCTCGATATTGTTGCGCGAAGCCGATCCCGCGAGAGCATTCCCGAATGCGAAACGTAACACTTCTCGCATGTCAGCATACCTTGACATGAATACCCAAAATAGCTCATCGAATACTTGCGCGCCACCGTAATTAACCGTAAGAGCACGAACGATCGCTTCTTGCACCCTTTCGGGGTAGGTGTTATTTCGCAGGTGCCTTACTAAGAGCGGTATCGCCTCGGGATAGGGCGCGCGAACATTAGCTAACTCGCCAACTGAAAATGGCACTCCCGCATCCTGGAGTTCCGCATTTATAAGCTTACTAGCGTCCAGGTCTTGCCGGAGAGCGATCGCCCATCGCGCGTCGGCTCCTGTCGCTTCAGCTTGCTTCAACCGCGCCATAGTCCCGTCAGTCCACGGCCTTACTCGGCTGAGGTCCTGATCCCACTTACTCATATTTTTACGGGCTGCCTTTTGCCGTTGGGTCGATTTCCTCAATCGTGCTTTTTGAGCCATCGAGTGCTTGCCGAAGGGGGCCACTTAATTTCGTACCCTTCCAAACCCTGAGCACAAACTTAAGATTGTTGTCCTTCGCGAACGTGAGGGAATCCTTGAGTTGTTTGGTAAGAGATTGTAGCTTACGCTTTTTGCTTCACCGATCTTCCCGTCCCCGAGGTGGTCTGCAATACGGGAGCGGCCTCCGACCCTGAAGTTACTCTTTGCCCATTCGCCCATTTTTTCCAATGTCTGCCAGCTCGCACGATTAAACCCGGCAACGCTCCCTCTCACAGCGGCGGCCCCAGCCGTATCGCCGGCGGCTTCCATTCCTAACGCTCCGACCTCAAGGACTCCCTCACCGACCGCGGCTACCGCTAATGCGGCACCCTCGCCGATGCAGAAATCTTCGGCGCAATAACCGCTCGGATCCGAATATACAATGGGGTTGTTCTTGTTCCACATGTAGGGCTTTTGCGACATCGGATCGTGTACATCGCCGGCATACGCGTCCGGGGATGTCCATTACGCAGCATTCGGATCAAAAGCACGGACGCCCTGAAACACATTGCCATAACCCGCTGAATACCCGTCCTCGCGAAGCCCGCTTAAGACCAAACCGCCGTCAAAGGATGAGGCGGTATACGCGCTTGATGGTTGACTACCGTTTGCACCTTTTGCCGGCGTATCGATCGTCGGTTTGTGCGTGGTGCTCGCGTATAGCGCGCGGCTGTGGAAACGGCTGGCGGGAAAGCTCCGCGTGATCGAATAAGGGCCGACTCGTGATCGATTATGTCTCCCGAGCGCTCGAACGATACGATCGTTCGCATCTGACCCTGTGTTCGGTCGGCAGCCACTCGGCGTTGGAGGTGGCGTACGGAGCGCGCGCACAAGGGATCTCTAACCTTATCGTTACCGCGAAAGGGCGCGAACGCACGTATAGCGAGCACTATGCGCGTCGGGAGACGCCGATGGCCCGCGGCTGCGTTGACGCGACGATTGCGCTGGACCGCTTCGCCGACATCCTCGACAACGGCGTGCAAGAAAGGTTGCTCGCGAACAATGTTATTTTCGTAGCGAACCGATCCTTCGAAGTATATCTGCACCAAAAATACAGCTACGACGAGATCGAGCGCGGCATGCTCGTTCCGTTTTTTGGTAATCGCTATCTGCTGCGCGCGGAAGAGCGCGACGAACCGGGGAACCAGTATGCGCTGATGCGCGCGGCCGGCATCAGGCATCCGGTGCAGTTCGATTCGCCCGAAGCGATCGACCGGCTCGTCATGGTGAAAGCGCCGCACGCAAAGGTCAGCTTCGAACGCGCGTTTTTTCTTGCGTCCTCGGCGCAGCAGTATCGCGAGACCGCCGCCCGATTGATTGCCGAGGGGAGCCTCGACGAAGCGGGGCTGCGCGATGCCGTGATCGAGGAGTACGCGCTCGGACCGTCGATCAACCTGAATTTCTTTTATTCACCCGTACTCGGCGAGCTGGAACTGAGCGGGACCGACACGCGCCGGCAGACGAATCTCGAAGGGATGCGCAACGTCCCTCCCGCCGCATTCGAGGCGCTGCGCGACGTTCCAATGAGGTTGGAAGAAGCGGGACACATTGCGGCCACGCTGACCGAGTCGATGCTCGAGTCGGCCTTCGCGATGGGAGAACGGTTCGTCGCGGCCGCCCGCGTGACCAATCCGCCGGGTATCATTGGGCCGTTTGCGTTGCAGTGCATCATCGTGGCGGGGCCGCCCAAAGAGTTTGTCTGTTACGACGTCTCCCTGCGGATCGCGGGCTCGCCCGGAACGCGCTACACCCCATATTCGGCCTATCGTTTCGGTCGCGATGTATCGGTCGGCGAACGCATCGCGATGGAAGTCGTCATGGCCCGGGATTCCGGGTGTCTTGCAGACGTGCTCACGTAGCCGATTGCTAGCCTGCGGAAGCTTCCTTGGGGCTAATTTTGCGATGGCGGGACGTTGCCTATTTCGACATGTCGTGATAGGGTGGTAGCGTCTAGGTGTCGCAGTCGGTTACCATCTTTGGTCTAAACGAGTCGATTCCGAGAACATAACTACCCTATCCGAGGAGTCCTCGTTAATGTATCAAGATGAGTACCTGAACTGCGTCGATTGTTCGCGCCAGTTCGTTTTTTCGAGCGGTGAACAAGAGTTTTTCGCAATGAAGGGCTTTCAAAACAAGCCGAATCGCTGTCCCGATTGCCGTGCAGCCCGTAAGGGCCAGCAGGGCGGCGGTCGCGGCGGAAGCCGCGGCGGTTTCGGTGGAGCAGCCGGCGGCAGTGGCGGCGGTCAGCGCGAAATGTTCCGTGCGACCTGCAGTCAATGTGGTGGCGTGGCGGAAGTACCCTTCCAGCCCCGCGGCGACAAGCCGGTGTACTGCCGCGACTGTTTCGCAAGCCGTCCCTCTTATCGCTAAGCGTTTAACGCGCTAAAGAAAAAGGGCTCGCACCAGCGGGCCCTTTTTCTTTAGCTGAGATAGGTTTAAGAACGCCTCGCCTCTCCGGCGCGATAGCGGTATACGATGCGGCCTTTGGTAAGATCGTAGGGAGACATCTCCAGATCGACGCGGTCGCCCAACAAAATTTTGATGCGGTGGCGGCGAAGCCGTCCTGCGAGGTGAGCGAGTACGGTGTGCCCGTTCTCAAGCTCAACGGCGAACGTCGTGCTCGGATAGATCTGACGAACGGTCCCGAATACTTCGAGCGGCGCTTCCTTCACGGGCTCCGCCGCGCGCGGCTTGTGATTTTGGGGCGGACTGGTTCGGCGACGGCCGGCTATGATCGGCCTACTTTCGATGCTTGCATTGATGCAGTATACCGCGGGCGCGGCATTTCGACAAACTCTCGATGCGGCATACGGGATGGAGGCATGCGAGCGGGGACGAAACGCCAGGCCGATGCCCCCAACCGTTTTCATCTTCGACTTCGGCGCGCAGTACAGTCAGCTCATTGCGCGCCGCACGCGTGAACTCGGCGTTTATTGCGAAATCGTTCCATACGATACGCCGTGGTCGCTGCTTGCAGATCGCAATCCAGCCGCCATCGTTCTCTCCGGCGGTCCCGAAAGCACGCTCGTACCCGATGCTCCGGATATGGATGCCGCGCTGCTTAAAAGCGGATTGCCGGTTCTGGGCATCTGCTATGGTATGCAATTGATCGCACGGCATACGGGTGCGCGACTCGTTAAACTCGATCGCGCGGAATACGGCGCCGCGACGCTGCACGTCGAAGCGAGATCGTCGCCGCTCTTCGCCGGCATTCCGGATAAATCGCGCGTTTGGGTGTCGCATGGCGATTCGGTCGTTCGACTTCCGCCCGGCTTCGTGCAATTGGCATCGACGCCGCGCTGCGACGTAGCGGCGATGGGGGATGCAACGCGCAATATCTATGGAACGCAGTTTCACCCCGAAGTCGTGCACACAGATTTCGGACGCGAGCTGCTTGCGAATTTTCTGCATCGGATAGCGGGCCTCGACCGCAGTTGGAAAATGGAGTCGTACGTCGATCGCGCGGCCGCCGACATACGCGCACGGGTCGGCAGCAGCAAGGTGCTTTGCGCGCTTTCGGGCGGCGTGGATTCGGCCGTCGCCGCAACGCTTGTCGCCCGCGCGATCGGCGAACAGTTGACCTGCGTATTCGTCGATCACGGCATGCTTCGTGCGGGCGAACCGGAATCGGTGGTTGCGGCGTTTCGTGATGTGCTGCATCTCAACGTCATTGCCGTAAACGCAAGCGAACGGTTTTTGCAAAAACTGACAGGCATCGTCGATCCGGAACGCAAGCGCGTGATCATCGGTCACGAATTCATCGCCGTCTTTGAAGAAGAAGCCGCGAAGATTCCGGGCGTTGAATTTCTCGTGCAGGGGACACTCTATCCCGACGTCATCGAATCGAAGACGCCGCAGAGCAAAGCCGGGCATAAAATAAAATCGCATCATAATGTGGGCGGCTTGCCGGAGAAAATGAACTTGATGCTCGTCGAACCGCTGCGCGCGCTTTTCAAAGATGAAGTTCGCGAACTTGGGCGCGTGCTCAGATTGCCCGAACACATCGTCGAGCGTCAGCCTTTTCCGGGTCCCGGTCTGGCAGTTCGCATCATCGGCGACATTACGCGAGAGCGTTTGGACGTGGTTCGCAGCGCCGATGCGATCGTTCGGGACGAGATCGAGAGCGCTGAAGGCCTTCGGCCGCATCCCTGGCAATATTTCGCCGTTTTGACCCCCGTGCAAAGTGTCGGCGTCATGGGCGACGGCCGCACCTATGGGAATCTCGTCGCCGTGCGCGCGATCACGAGCGAGGATGGAATGACGGCTGATTGGGCGCGCTTACCGTACGAACTGCTCGAACGGATCTCAACGCGCATTATCAACGAAGTTCCCGGCGTCAATCGCGTGGCCTATGATGTGACGTCGAAACCGCCGGCAACGGTGGAGTGGGAATAGCGCGTGCGGATTCTCATCGTCGGAAACGGCGCGCGCGAAGATGCGCTTTCGTGGAGACTTGCGCAATCGCCGTCGTGCGCGGCGGTATTTGCGGCGCCGGGCA
>JALYTY010000017.1 GCA_030854045.1 Vulcanimicrobiota bacterium
CGCCGGAACCGCTTCCCGCGGTATCAATTGGGATATCTCCGCGACGAATGGCAAGGCAATCGTCGAACGCGCTCGTGCGGAGAATGTCGATCTCGTCGTGTTGGGTCCGGAGTCCGCCATCGCCGCAGGCGTCGGAGATCGTTTACGCGACGCCGGCTTTGCGGTATTTGGCCCGAACCGCAGCGGCGGCCGCCTAGAATCGAGCAAAACTTTCGCGAAGAAATTTATGGAACGGCACGGCGTGCCGACCGCGCGCGCAACGATCGTACATTCCATGGAAGGAGCATCCAAAGCACTCGATGGATGGCCGAACGAAAGCGTCGTGATCAAAGCCGACGGCTTAGCCGCAGGCAAAGGCGTGATCGTTTGCGATACGCGCGAGGACGCGCGCATCGCTCTGCGCGGCTGGTATTCCGGAAATAACGTTCCAGGGGGCGGCAGCGACGTTTTGCTCGAGGAGAAGCTCGTCGGCCGCGAAGTCAGCGTGTTCGCGCTTGCGGACGGTCGCGCGATGGTGCCGCTTGCCGCAGCGTGCGATTACAAACGCGCGGGCGACGGTGATACCGGCCCAAACACCGGCGGCATGGGTGCATACTCGCCGCCGATCGGATTCCCAACGAACATGTACGATATCGTACGCGAAAGAATACTCGGACCCGTGCTGCGCGGACTCCTTGCGGAAGGCGAAGCATACATCGGCGTACTGTACTGCGGCTTGATGTGGACCGATCGCGGTCCCTACGTCATTGAGTTCAACGCACGTTTCGGCGATCCCGAAACGCAAGTGCTGATGCCGCGCATCCACGGCGATCTTGCGCGATTGCTTGCCTCTGCGGCAGAAGGTGCAGTAGATTTAAGCCTCGCGACGCTCGGTGAGGAAAGTTGCGTCGGGATAGTTCTCGCAACGAGCGGCTATCCGCGCACGAGCGTTCCGTTGGAAAATTTAAATGCCGACGTCGCGCTTTCCGACGGCGCCGTGGCTTTTTGGGGCACAAGCACCGTGGACAACGGCGTCGTAAGAAGCGGCGGCGGCCGCGTGCTGACCGTTACCGCATGCGGCGAAAATTTGGCGACCGCGCGCACGAACGCCTATGCAAGCGTACGACGCTTGGCGCAAAAAATCGGCACGAAAGAACTCACGTATAGAACGGATATTGCTTGCGTCGAGTCGGGTGAAAATGTGGGTACACCACCTGAATGAATGCGCTTCTTTGCGGTGCGATTGCCGGTGCTGCCGGTACGCTTGCTCTCGACGTTTCCACGTATAGCGACATGGCTCTGCGCGGCCGGCAATCGAGCAATATGCCCGCGGAGGTCGTTCGCCGCATGGCCGAACGAGCCGGAATCGAATCGCTCGCCCGGCCGGACGAACGCTCCGACAATGAGACAAAGGCGCGACGCAGCGCGCTCGGCGCGCTCTGCGGTTATGCCGTAGGGCTCGGCATCGGAACCGTATACGGCGCGCTTCGGCCCCGGCTCAAGGGAATACCGGGGCCGCTTATGGGGCTCGTTCTCGGCGCCGCGGCCATGGCGGCCTCCGACGTCCCGGCGGCAAAACTGGGTGCAACGGATCTCTCGCAATGGGGCGTTTCGGGCTGGCTCTCCGATGCAATCCCGCATGCAATTTTCGGCCTCGTAACCGCCGGCGTGGCGGACGCAGTCTCTTCGTAAAACAAACGCCATTACGAAATCGGACGTTCGTTACGATGCGATGCGTTCAACGGATGTGTAGTCCGCGGTTCTCGGGATCGGCCTTGGCGATCGACGCCTTACCGAAGGCGGCCGCAGACTCCGATGCGAACATGGGCTCGGTTCATGTCTTCCAAGCGGCTTCGGCCCTTTATGTAACCGACGCGGCATTGAGAGGTTAATACATAACGATATGGCTTATCGCGTTCAACCGAGTTCTTATGGTGGGGCGGCTGCTGTTGCGCCGACCCGGACAACTCTGGGCCAAGTGCTGGGCATTACGGCCCTCGGGTTGTGCGTGAGCGCGCTCGCCGTATACGTCTTTCGCGATAACGTCGGCCGGACTGCCGGGCTTATTGCGATGCTCGTTGGTCTCGGACTGCTCTTTGCGATAAACGGCACGCGCGCGAACTCTGCGCTTTCCCTCGCGCTCTTCTACGCATTTACATTTGCGGAGGGCATCGGGCTCACGCCGGTAATCTCGTACTATCTTCACGTCGCGCCGGACGTCGTTTTTAACGCGGCCCTTACCACCGGACTCGGAATGTTCGCACTAGGAGCGATCGTTTACGGGACCGGCGTCGATCTGCGCCGCTTTCAAGGTATTCTCACGATCGCGCTTCTGGGCCTCATCGTCGTGAGCGTGGCTGCGCTTTTCTTTCGGTTCGTCGCGCCGACAACGCTTTCGTGGATAACCCTCGTCATTTTCGCAGGCTTCACGCTTATTGATTTCGCGCGAATTCGCGCGGGCGGCGATTATTTTACGCCCGTGCAGCTGGCGGTGCAGATTTATCTCGACGTTATCAACATCTTCCTCGCCCTATTGAACATCTTCGGAAATCGCCGTTCGAGCGACTAACTGGCCTGTGAAGAAATCCCTATTCGATAGCCGAACGCGGCATTTTCAACGGGCCCGCTTAATGTGAAGCCGGAACGCTGCCGGACGCACCGAATAATGAAGATGCCATGTGCGGAATAACGGGAATATTCTCGCCGGGGCGTGATGCGGCGCGCCTGGCCTATTTTGGGTTGTACGCTTTGCAGCACCGCGGCCAGGAATCCGCCGGCATCGCTGCCGCCGACGGCGGAACGATCCGTTCGCATAAGGACATGGGGCTTATCGGCGCTATATTCGACGAGGACTGCCTGGCATCGCTCTCCGGCCACATCGCCGTCGGCCACACGCGATATTCGACGACCGGCTCGTCGATTGTGGTAAACGCTCAGCCCCTGCTCGAGCGTACCGAACTGGGCGATTTCGCATTCGCGCACAACGGAAACATAACCAACACCGATGAGATGCGGGCGGTGCTCTCACCGAGCACTACCCTGCAAGCCACCTCCGACACCGAAGTGATGGCAAAAACAATCGTGGAAGCGACAGGTTCGATGCTCGATCGAATCCGGGCTATTTTGCGAGTGGCGCGAGGAGCGTACTCGATCGTTCTGTGCACGCAGGATGCGCTTTATGCATTTCGCGATCCGTGGGGCGTTCGGCCGCTCTGCATCGGCGCGTTTGCAGACGGCGGTTATGCGGTCGCCTCCGAATCATGCGCCCTCCCGACCATCGGTGCACAGTACTTGCGCGAGATCGAAGCCGGTGAAATCGTGCGGATCACCGCAGCGGGCATAGAAACGTTCAGAACGCCGTCCGACACCGCGCGACCGGCGCTTTGCATGTTTGAGTATATTTACTTTGCGCGTCCGGATTCGAGTTTAAACGGGCGTTCGATCTATATGGCGCGCTACGCCATGGGAAAGCAGCTTGCGAAGGAATATCCGGTCGATGCGGACGTCGTGATGGCCGTTCCGGACTCGGCTGTCCCCGGCGGAATCGGATATGCCGCTCAGAGCGGGTTACCGTACATCGAGGGGCTGATCAAAAATCGCTATATCGGGCGAACGTTCATTAGTCCTGACCAGGGATTACGCGCGCGCGGCGTGCAGCTGAAATTCAATCCCATTGTCGAAAACCTGCGCGGACAACGCGTCGTCGTAGTAGACGATTCCATCGTTCGCGGGACGACGACGCCGCGCATCGTCCGATTGCTGCGAGAAGCGGGCGCTAAGGAGATTCATCTTCGCATTACGTCGCCGCCCATCAAGCACCCATGTTATCTCGGCGTCGATATGGCGACGTACGGCGAACTGATCGCCGCAAACTACACGGAAGCGGAGATTTGCGAAAAGACAGGTGCGGATTCTTTGGGTTATCTCAGTCTCGATGGTTTGGTTGCGGCAACCGGACGCGAACGCGACGAGATGTGTTTGGGCTGTTTGATCGGCGAGTATCCGAACGTTCCGGCCGCTCATCAGCTTCAAGTAATGTCGCGCAACTAAATCGCGGAAGCGACGGACGCTTACGCTTTAGGAAAGGTTTCTTCGCGAACCGCTGCAGCGTAATCCCGCAGTGCCTGCGTAGCAAGCGTTCCAATTTCGGCGAAGCGTTTTGCAAAAGGCGGCGAATGCGGATACATGCCGAGCGCATCGTGCAGCACGAGCACTTGAGCGTCGCAATGCGGTCCCGATCCGATCCCGACGGTTAGAATAGAGAGCTGTTGCGTGAGTTCGCGCGCAATCGCGAAGTCCACGACTTCCAATACGACCGCGTACGCGCCGGCGGCTTGCACGGCAAGCGCATCGTCGAGCAAGCGCTCCCGGTGCGTGCGCATCTTATAGCCGGGACCGAGGCCTGCGGTTTGCGGCGTGATGCCGATGTGGCCGACGACGGGAATTCCTGATGCGGCAATTGCGCGAATGCGGTCGGCCTCGTGCTTTCCGCCTTCCAGTTTAACGGACGTGGCGCCGCCCTCTTTCACGAGACGAATGGCATTTCGCAACGCGTCCTGATCGCTGACTTGATACGACCCGAACGGCATGTCGGCGACGACGTGCGAGCGGCTCGTAGAACGCACCACTGCCGCGGTATGATGGATTATCTGCTCCATGGTGACGGGCGTCGTTTCATCGTAACCTAGCATGACGTTTCCTAGGCTGTCGCCGACGAGAATCCAGTCAATGCCCGCCTCCTCGGCGAAACGCGCGAAGGCCGCATCGTATGCGGTGATCATCGGGACGGCGGTAAGCCCTTTACGCCGCTTAATCGCTCCCGCGGTAACGCGGCGTAGTATGGGGCCTTTTGCAGGCTCGTATGGGCGGGCGTCGTCTTTTGCGCCGTCGATCGTGCTTGCCATGGTCGATACCGCTTCTGTGCGAGAGGACAGAACGCCCCTGGAAATGGGTAGCATGCCCGCTATGACTGAGAATGACAAAGGCGGCACATTAACGCGGCATCGACGATGCGCGCAATGACCCCGGGTAAATAAGTAACTTCGGGTCTCTCGGCATTGGAATTGAAATAGCCGGTGGGGAATCCCACCGGCTATTCTCGATTCGGCCGTTTGCTTTACGTCTAGCGCAAGACGCTTGCGAAATTGGCGAACTGCATCGCGCCGATGCCGCTCATCTGATCGTAGCCTTTCATCGCGTTGTACGGAGGAATGCTGCCGGAGATGATATCCCGGAAATAGACCGTCGTGTCTTTCACGTACTGATTGGCTCTCCACGTCGCGTAGAGGTTGGTGTTGAAGTAGCCCGCGCGCGAGTTTTTGAGCTGGTCGATAACGGTCAGTCCCGCGCCGAAGATCGGCGACGAAAGCGACGTTCCGCCGATCGGGCCGGAGAAGCCGCCTTCAAAGTACAGCGACTCGCCCGTGTACGGGCTCGCGTCGAACGACACATCGGGAATATTGCGCCCGCTCTTTATGGCGTTCGCGATTCTATTCTGATACTTCGGCAAAGGGAACACGGTTGAAACGCCGCCGCCCGTTGCGCCCGAGCTGTCGTTCCATCCGACTTCGGTCGTCTCTTGGCCCGTCGTGTGATTCACTTGCTCGATCGTGCCGCCGATCGCGACGTTATGCGGCGTGTCGGCCGGCGTTCCGACGGTTACGCCCGAACTACATCCATAGGTGGTCGTCCCGTAGTCGCCGGTCGATGCGTGGAACGTGATGCCGAGAGCGGCGCCTTGCGTTTCAATGGCGTCTGCCGCTTTCGGGAACGACGGTACGAGAGCTGTTTCGCATTCGCTATAGCTCGTGTTGACGGTGTCGACTTTGTTATCGGTAACGACTCTGTTGTAGAGATCGGTGAACTTGCGAAGATCCGGCTCTTGCGGCGCTTCATAGACATAGAGCGCGGTTCCGGGATCGATCGACACGATCGTTTCCACGTCTAGGGTGGTCTCGATTGAGTCTTGTGAGATACCTTTGGGGGGACCGCCGTCAACGAGTACGCGTTGCGTCGGCGGGCCGGTGCGGTTCACGTGAAAGTAGCTCAAGTAACCCGCAAGATCGGTATCGAGAAAATCAGCATCGCCAACGACGCCGGAAGCGCGCCCCGTGCCGGTTAGGCCTTTCGGAAAATCGTACGATATGCGGTAGACCTTCGGGCCATATCCACCGTCGGGGCCAAAGAGCGGCGCTCCTTGAGCGTCCGTTCCGCCGCCCGTGCGCGGCGTGCCGGCCGGAAGAACGACGTACTGCGGGCGCAGAACGTGCGCGTTGTCCAGACCGACAACCGACAATACGACGTTCACAAGGGACGCCGGGATCGTTTCAGCGCGAACATTTTCGTATCGTATGCTTCCATCTTGCCGGCGTACGAGATGAATTTCGGTCGAGAAAAACTTCTCAGCTACCGGCGCAGGTGCCGATACATCGACGACGGTGCGGTTCGCGGAAGTGTTGGTGACCGTGAACCCGGCTTTTTGGAGCTGACCAATGGTCAGCGCGTAATCGGCCGTCGTAGGACCGTACATCTGATCGAATTGCGACGGGCTCAAGAAGTGATGGTAGGAAGGCGATGACTCATCGCCTTGCGCTTCGACGAGCTGTTCCAATCCGGCGCTGTTATGATATTTCAGCACGACGGCGAGGTCGACGTGGGTTGCGGCATCTGCTCTGCCCATATCGTGCCATCCGGCATTCATCGTCGCCACCGACGAGGGTATGGCGGATCCGGCGCCCTGCGAACCGGGCGCCGGGGCGAGCGGCGATCCGCCGCCTGAACAGCCGGCGACCATTGCAGTCAGCGCCAGAGCGCAAAGCGAACTGCGGCTCGCGAAAGTAAAACGCATGTGAAGCTCCGATTGTTAAGTATCGGTTAGTGTATTAGGAACGAGTATCGTAGCCGCGACGCTGCATTCCTCTACCCGATGGCCTTACGCCTTAACGGTTGCGGCGCCGTTAGCGTGCATGACCGGCGATCCGGCCAGCGTTTCTACGAAGGAGACGAGCGCGCGGACCGGCGTGCCCGTCGGTCCTTTGGCCTGCCATGCCGACTCATTGTCCAGGTACGCCGTTCCGGCGATGTCGAGGTGGATCCACGGCGTCTCATCGACGAACGATTTTAGGAACGCACTCGCGGTCAACGTGCCGGCGGCTCGGCCTCCGGTGTTTTTAAGGTCAGCGATGTCGCTTTTCACCGCCGTCGTGTAATCGTCGTACAGCGGCATCTGCCAGTAACGCTCGCCGGTGTGATTTGCCGCCGAGAGAAAAGACGCCGCGAATGCGTCGTCGTTTGACATCGCGGCGCTCGCGGCGTGTCCGAGCGCGACCACGCAGGCGCCGGTCAGCGTGGCGGTGTCCACGATTTTGGTCGCGCCGAGTTTGTTTGCATAACACAGTGCGTCGGCGAGAATCAGCCTTCCCTCCGCATCCGTGTTGATGACTTCAATGGTTTTGCCGTTCATCGCGCGCACGACGTCGCCGGGTTTAGTTGCTTTGCCGCCCGGCATGTTTTCGGTCGCGGGCACGAGGCCGACGACGTTGATCTTCGGTTTGAGCTTGCCGATCGCGCACATCGACGCAA
>JALYTY010000045.1 GCA_030854045.1 Vulcanimicrobiota bacterium
TATACGTGTCCGGAGCCAGGGTTAAGAAAATGTAGTGTCCTGCTCCGTCAGTGACGGTCGTGGCTGATTGCGAAGGCGAAGTCACGGTGACTTTTGCGCCGGCAATCGGTTTGCCCGACTCGTCCGCTACGTTACCGCCGAGGCTTCCGGTGGTCCCTGCCAGTGCCCATGTTCCCTGGAAGAGAAAAGCCACAAGAAGCAGCAGCGAAACGCTGATGCGACGGAGGGAGACGATTTGTCTTTTCATTCAATCCCTCAGTAAGTGATGTGATTGTACGCAAGTAGACCGTTCTTCACGAAAGATTCACGACGACACAGAAGAAACGGCCCAGCGTACTCTCTACGACTTCTAACGGAACTTTCAGGAACCTTTAGGAGAACTTAAGGAAAGACGAATTTTTTTGCCGACGAAGCGCCGCTCGTGAACGCTACCAACCAAGCGCCAGGCTTGTCGCACCATTCGCGCCTATCACCGTCGGGCACGAACGCAGCGCAGGGTGCAAGCGCCTGCATGCCGCAGGGAAAGGCTGCAATCGCCGGTCATGGTTCGCCTTTGTCGAAATTTCCGTCTTGCGTCGTGAGTTCCCAGCGTCCCAGCTGCGCGTATTGCCGTATCTCGTCCGCTGCGTTGCCGTCTACGGAATAGCGCTCCACCACGTCGGTGATCTTCTGGAGCTTTTCATCGCTAAGTCGCCCTAGCATACTCATCGCCTCGGCAAAGCGGCGATCCTCGACCATGAAATCGATGTCTTTCGTTTGCCGCTCCGGCAGGTAGGCGCGCGCTGCGACTCCCCCGGCCACAAGCACTGGAATGTCGCCAAAAACGTCATCGATATTCAGCATAACGGGACTTCGCGGAAGCGACATGAGGAACGTAAGATTGCTGCCCGCACCGATCGGCTTCTTTCGCATTCCGCGTTCCGGCGGATAAAAGCGCCGCCGCTCTTTTGCCTGCGTGACATCGAACATGCTGATTTTCCCTGATGGAGGAGAGAGTGGGATTCGAACCCACGGACGGCTCATCACCGTCTGCAGTTTTCAAGACTGCTGCATTAAACCGCTCTGCCATCTCTCCAGGAGCTGCTGCATTTGCCAATGTAGTTTTTCGGCCTGTGCAGCGTCGGGGCGCGGACACGATGTTCGGGCAGAGCATCAGACGCAAAGAAGGTGCCGTTGCTGCGTCACACGTCAGCCCAAAAAATGCGGCCAACTTTCCGGCAAACGCCCAGTCCGTCTAATCATTGCCGAAAAATCTCATGAGAGTCGAGCGGGTTTCCTCGGACTGGAGCGCCGTCGCCATTGCGCGCACTTCTTCATCCATCGCGCGGTCGACGGCCTCCATAAAGGGCGCTTTGATCAGCCGCTTCGTTGCCGCTACGGCCGCGGGCGGCAGTTGTGCGAGTTCGCCGCACATGAGCGCGACTGCGCCGTCAACATCGCAGTCCTGTGTAATCCGCGTAACCATTCCCATCTCGCGCGCCGCGATTGCATCGAACTGCTCTCCGGAGAGCAGCAGCCACGACGCTCGAGTCCTACCTGAAACCAGCGGCAGCAGCGCCGTTACGCCCGCCTCTGGGACCAGGCCTAGTTTCGTAAACGGCATCGAGAAGCGCGCGGAGTGGCCCGCCACCACGGAATCGCAGTGCATCAACATCGTTGCGCCGATCCCGATCGCTACACCCTTTACGCCGGCGATCAGCGGCTTCGGAAACGCCTTGAGCGCATGCAGAAATTTCAGTACCGGCATATCGTCGCTCAGCGGTCCCGAGCGCAAGAAATCAGCAATGTCGTTGCCGGCTGTAAAGTCGGCGCCGCCGAAGATTCCCACGGCCCGAATATTGGAATCGGCCGAAGCGTCGTCGAGCGACTCCGCCAGCGCTGCATACATTGCGACGGTGACTGCGTTCTTCTTCTGCGGACGATTGAAGCGGATCGACGCGATGGCGCCCTCTTTGGCGTACGCAATATCGTGCATCGTATTCGCTTTAGTACGAGAGGTCGCGCAACGGGGTCGAGGAACGCGCGATCACGTCCTCCGGAACGAAGAAATCTGGCATCAGCCGCGCGTCGGGATCGATCGCGTATCGCGCGAAATCGGTCATGCCGACGCTGCGCAGCACCTCTTCATCGATGAAAAAATTTCCCGTGCACAACGTGGAGTCGCGCTTGATGATTTCGACCGCGGCGTCGGCAACGATGCCGGGCTTGCGTGAAGCATTTGCCATGGAATCGCCTCCGAGCACGTTGCGTACGGCAGCGGTGTCGATCGTGGTAAGCGGCCAAAGCGAATTGACGCCGATCCGCAGCGGCTGTAACTCTTTGGACATCCCAAGGGTGCACATCGACATGCCGAATTTTGCCATCGTGTATGCGACGTGGCGCGAAAACCATCGCGCGTTCATATCCAGCGGCGGCGACAGATTTAGGATGTGCGGGTTCTGCGCCTGCTCGAGATATGGAATCGTTACCTTCGAACACAGAAAAGTCCCGCGCGCATTGACGTCGTTCATAAGATCGTAGCGCTTGATATCCGTATCGACCGTCGAGCTTAGCGCGATCGCGCTTGCGTTGTTGATGCAGATGTCGATTCCACCGAAGGTCTTTGCCGCGGCACCGGCCGCTTCCGCGACCTGTTCCTCGAAGCGGATGTCGCATTGGATCGGGAGCGCTCTGCCGCCGGCTGCTTCGATCTCACGCGCAGCGGAAAAAATCGTTCCCGGCAGACGCGGATGCGGAGTCGCCGTTTTGGCGACAATTGCGACGTTCGCGCCTTCCGAAGCAGCGCGCAGGGCGATTGCGAGACCGATGCCGCGGCTCGCGCCGGTAATAAACAGCGTCTTCCCGGCAAGCGAGAAGTCTATGGCTTCAATTCCTTATGCGGTCCGCATGCAAGGCGAGCCGGTGCGCCGAAAAAATAGCGGATAGAGTGCATCGTTCCTCCGTTGTTGAATTGGACTCCCTTTGCTTGCTGCCGCGAAACTCCTCGAAAACAACCGACTCCGTTGCCGTGCGAACGCCTGCCGGAACGTTGCTAATCGAAGCGCGCGGCGATGTATTAGTCGCCTCGCATTTTGCACCGCGCGCTCGCGTGACGCGCGTCGCACCGCGCAACGCCATGCTTTGCGAGGCGCAAGCGCAAGTTCACGCGTATTGCGCGCGGAAGCTGCGGCGTTTCGACGTCTCGCTGTCTTTCGCCGGAACGCCGTTTCAAATTGCGGTATGGACTCTTGTCGCGCAGTTGGAGACCGGTGAGCTG
>JALYTY010000052.1 GCA_030854045.1 Vulcanimicrobiota bacterium
CAAGAATCTCTCGCGCCGAGTCACCTTAGAATGTCGCTCGAATCCAGTTGTTGCTAACGTCATCTGTTCGCGCATGCTCATACATGAATTATATCATGACGCTACGAATAAATCAGAGTTGCCTTAGATAAAAGCGCAACTTTCCGGTCGCTCTAGTCCCCGTTTAGTCCCACCTGAGGCGTAGATGCAAAAGGCGGCGAGGAATAGAGCACGAAATTGCGCTTCCCAATGAAAAAGCGGCGCGATCTTCGCCGGCGAGCGGTGCTGTCATTGCTGCATACCGTTTGCCGCGGAGGTACGCTTGCGCAAAACGCTCTCGTGCGGGAATGCGTTGGCGTCCTTTGTGCCCCGCTCGTATCGGAGCGACGAGACGAACTTGCCGCAGAACTTCCCGGGATTATCGAGCAACTTATCGGCCGGCTCTCGTGCGGATCCGAGCAGCAGCAGCGACGCTTGTGCGTTCTGCGCCGCAGCGATATCGCGCGCGAAAAGCACTCGGTAATCGCGCGCGAGATCGGCCTTTCGCGCAGTCAGTTCTACCGCGATCTTCACGCGGCTCGAACGGAATTCGCAGAAGCATTGGAGGAACGGCTATCCGCACGCTCGATCGGGACCGCGGTCAACGAATTCGCAAACGATGTGCGCGTGATCGCGATTGAAGCTCTCAGAGATGCCGGCCGATATGAAGAGGCATGCGAAAGGGCGACCGCTCTTGCCCGCGATTCCGATGCCGCCGGCGCCATCCGAGCGCTTTGCATGCGTGCCGCGCTGGAAACGGAAAGCGGGGCTTTCGCTCGAGCTTTGGACTCTGCCAAGGAGGCTCGAGCCCTGCTCACGCGCTTGGACGAGAGCCGGCTTCGCAATATCCTCGACGCAACGTGTGATTCGGTCGAACTTGAAGTCGCACATTGCCAGGGGTCACCGGGTGACCTGCGAGTCCGCGCGATCCTGATAGACCGGCTGCGCGCAAGCCGAAGCGACGGCGATCGCGAGCATGCGATGCTGCTGGCGAGAGCGTTGGTCGACGAGGGATCGATACTCTTCGAACAGGACCGCGTGCTGCAAGCCCTTGCGTCGATAGGAGAAGCCTCCGCAATCATCGCTTGCGAGCGATTGACCGATACGCGACTGGCAGTCGACGTTAGAATTCGCGCCTCAGGCATCCATGCGCTCGAGGCAGATCGAGTTTGCGCGGCGCTCGACGAAACAACGGCTATTGCGGAGCTGGGACGGCGCCGAGGCGACGTCCGCACCTTGCGCGTTGGATTGCAGATGATGGCTGCGCACCTTTTGACCTTAGGACGCTTAGACGAAGCAAAACGCTATGCATCGGAATCGTGGGCGCTCATCGATTTGTTTGGCAGCGAGCTGGACCGCGCAATCGTGCTCTCGAATTTGGCGCGCATCGACGTTCATCGACGCGACGGAATTGCAGCGTTGCGCTGGATCCAAATCGCGCGCGATTCATCTTGCGACGCATTCTCGATAACTCAGGCACTTGCAATTTCAGAAGCCGAAGCGTACGTCTTAATCGATCAGGCCGCTCGCGCCGCAGATCTCACTCGCGCATTGAACGTTCGCGTACAAGGGTGGCCGCGTCTTGCAGGCAGGGCGAAATTAGCACACGCGGTCGCATTGTCGGCGATTGGCAGCGCCCGCGAAGCTCGCCAATGCAGCGACGAGGCGGTCGAACTTTCCCGCGGAACCGGCGGTCTTCCGCTGCATCTGCGCGCGCTCGATCTCAATGTAAGATTGACCGGAAACGCACGCTCTCGCAATGCGCTGCGCGATCTCTACGCCGCTCTCGTGTAAGGTACGCGCGGCTTAGAGACAAGTATTCCTGCAGCAAACAGCGGCTCCGCACCACGCTAGAAATCATCACGGTATGCTATGATCTCAAAGCTAAGACCATCTAACGGGGATAGAATGCCGCGTTTTCTTTTTGCCATCGTCCCGTGCGTAATTGTGACGACCGTAGCGCTCGGCGCGTGCGGCGGCGGTTCCGCGCCTTCCGCGATATCGCCTATCCCCCAGAGCCACGCTTCCGAAGGGTCGCGGCCGCAAACAGACAGCCCCATCGCGATCGTGGGAACCGGCACAGATGCGACGCTCGACGGCGACGTTGCATCTTTTATGACCTCGCAGCGAGTGCCTAACGCGGAGCTCGCTTTCTCGAAAAACGGGAAGACCGTCTTTTCACATGCGTACACATATGAGGGCTTAGCAGCTTCGCAAACATCGACGCAGACGATCATACGACTCGCCAGCAACACCAAGGCCTGGACGAGCGCCGCCCTTTGGAACCTGATTCAGGCGAACAAAGTCTCGACGTCGGCCAAGGTATTTCAGTATCTCGGCATTACGAAGCCGCTCCCCGCCGGCGCCGCTGTCGATCCTCGCGTGTACGACATAACAATCGAAGATATGATATTGCACGAATCGGGATGGGACGATACGGTGCCGCCATATTACGATCCGACGTTCGCGATGCGCGAGTCGGCGCTCGCACTCGGGCTCAAGCACGAGATCGATATGACGTCGTACGTTCGCCATCAGCTCGCACAGCCGCTGCAAGAAGCGCCCGGAACCACGTACGCTTACTGCAACTTCTGTTACACGGTGCTCGGAATGGTCGTCGCAAAAGCATCGCGCATGTCGTACGACGCCTGCATCGCTCAAGTGGCCTCGGGCGTCGGCGCGACCAACGTCCTTTCATCGCCTACCATCGGTGCGCCGCTTCATAATGAAGTTGCGAAGTATTATTCTCCGTACGCGGGCCTAAGCGCGGTCTATGTGACGTCGGTCAAGCAGTACGCCGACCCGTACGGCGGCGATGACATGGCGCTTGAAGTAGGGCAAGGCGCGTCCGCAGTAGCAACAAACGCTGAATCGATGCTTGCCCTTATGAATAGATATTTGATTTGGGGCGTCGGACCACCGCAGAGAGGTGCGGATTGGGCGCGAGAAGGCAGCATGGAAGGCACGAACACATGGGCGGAGCAGTTGCCGAACGGTGTCAACTATGCATTTTTGGTCAACACGCGGCAGTACCGTGACTCGAATGCATTTATCGACCTGCAACTGCAGATCGAGGAACAACTCAATTCTCTGAACGATCCAAAAGCAAGAACCTGGGCGGCAATGGGCTGGTAGGCGGCATGAGAAAAACGCCGCCTATTACGGCGGCGTCGTCATTCGAGCGAATTGCGAACTAGTGGAGAATGATTTGTTGCGACGCAGCCTTTGGGATGAATTTGTTACAATGGACATCGGCGTTAACCGTTCCAGTCCCCGCAACGGCGTTCGACGGAAGGGCGCCGCCGATAAAATACACGTACTGACCGTCTCCGTTGAGTTTGATCGTGGACGTGCTGTGCAGCAGCGACGTCGCGCCTTGCAAGAAGTTAAAGATCAGCGAGCATGAGCTTTTACCTTCGCTAACATTGTAGAACGTGTACGTTAATTCATACGACCCCTTGGCCGGAAGGTACGGTTCCGGAAACGCGATGCCGAGACTTCCGCTGATCGGTGGGTTTCCCGCGCAATTGGCGCACGGCAGACCGCTAATAGCGCTAGAGAGCGACACCCAAGCATTTACGATCGGCGGAGTGCCTGCGGGCGCTGCATCGCCCGAAGGACTTGCCGGAACGAACATCATTCTTTCCGTTGGAGAGATTGCGACCACTTGAGGGATCACGGCAGCCGATTGCGACATCGTCGTCGCCGCGGCACCGGCACCACCGGCAGTTCCTCCGCCGCCGCAGGCAGTAAGCAATAATGTTGATACAATTGCTGCGGCAATAGGAAGCGCTCTAGAAGAAACGCGCATGGAAACCTCCGGGACATACGAGCATATTGCCCGATGATACGTATGAAAGGCTGGCTTGGAAAGAGTATTTCGACCTACCACGTGAAGAAGAGGATCGTGCCAATTCAACCATCTCATTCCGCGCTACAGCGGCTAAATACGACGGCATCAGCGGTAGCTACGAAAAGCTTTTAAGCCTCACGCGCAAGCCGCTTGAAAACGTAGCATGAGGAGCGGGGCTGCCGCGCAAGTCCGCGAAATGGCGCGGGAATGTACTCGGTTGGTACCCGCGGGCGCCGGCTCATTGCGCTTCTGATCGGGATATTGACGCTGCCTATCGTCGGTATGACAGTGTACTTTACGTACAATGTCGAGCGGCGCATTTGGTTCGCCGAGGACGAACGGGCCGGTCTCGACCGTATCGCGCTGCTTGGATCGTTCCTGAGGGATGCGGAGGACTATGGATCGGGTACCGCTTGCAGGCGTCCGCGCGAGTTCGTGACGGCGGCGCGCGACCGCGCCGACGCAGATCTATCTCGCGCCGACCGATCGATGACTCCGGGTACAAGGCCGGAACGCTGGAACGAAGTTCGAGCGGCTTGGCTTCGTCTTCGTACCGCTGCGACGCCGGCATCAAACTTCGCGCGCCTCTTTGATCCGCTCTCGTGGAGTTATGGACGTCTCTCGGATACGTCGGGTTTAACGTTCGATCCAGACTTGGAAGGCGTCGACATCGGCGACTCGCTGACGTATCGCCTGCCGCGCTCAGTTGAGGAATTCGAAGGCGTCGGCCGCGCGTTGTGCGCGCATTCCGCCACACCGTCGCTTGCGGAGCGGCTTTCGCTGCAGAGCGGAATCGCTCGCGGAGAACAGCTGACTTCAGACGCATTTCAAGATGTCGACGACGCGCTCGAGCACGGCGACACGGGCGATGCGGGAGAATTACGGCAACGATACGGCCGATCGCGCGATGCTCTTGCCAAAGCGATGTCAAGCGTGCAGATCTTTGTGATCGGCGCTTCGCCCGTCGAACGACACAGCGCCGAGCATACCATCGATGTGCTTACTGCAGCGCTTTTCGGTTTGATGCGTTCGGAGGGACCGACGGCAGACCGATTGATCGAAAAGCGTCTCTCGGCGCTCGGCGGCGAACGCCTCATCGCGTTAATTCCGGGCGTTCTTGGCCTTTTAGTGGCGCTGCTCGTCGTATGGCTCGTTTTGCGGTTGCTCTGGGAACGTGCCGCGCTGCAGACCGCGGAGCGCGCGGCGGCCGAACACGAACGCGTTGCAATGCACGACAGCCTAACGGGATTGCTGAACCGGCGAGCCTTTTTTGCGGCACTCTCGAATGCGGCAACGAGCGGCGATCCGCACGGCGTCCTATGCATCCTCGATATCGACCATTTCAAGGGGGTCAACGATACCTACGGCCATCTCGTAGGTGACGATGTCTTGATTCGGATTGCCGCGATTATCGAAGCAGCGATCCGAAGCACAGATATCGCGGCGCGCATAGGCGGCGACGAACTCGCGGTATTTTTGCGTTCGCCGATTGACCGGAGCGGAGTAGAACGGGTGCTCGGGACGATCACGAACGATGCCGCGGGACGGATTGAAACGCGAGGAAAGGTTTTTAGCACGTCGGTGAGCGTCGGCGCGGCTTTCGTGCACGACGTCACAACGGCGTCGATAGAAGATGCGATCGGACGCGCTGATGCCGCGCTCTATAGCGCGAAAGCCTCCGCGCGCGGCAGCTACGTAATTTCCAACCGGTAGCATCCCTGCTACGTTCCGGTCTGGCCGCCGACGTGGAAGATGTATTTTACGATAAGGCGATTGAGAGTGCTTATTGCGGCCGGAGTGCCGTAATCGACGTAAAGTTCGTCCAGATTATTGAAGCGTTGATGGTACGAAAGCGCGAGATTCGCGCCGGGAAGCGCATATCCGCCGTTGCCGTTGATTTCACGCAGGCCGATCGCCAGGCTTGCGTTCTTCCCAAAAGAGCGCGTTAGCGCGACGCTTCGCAGCCATTGTGAGTCCAGAGGCGGCGCCGGAGAATTCGGCAGAGCGTGTTCTATTGCGCCGTTGTACGCAAACGAAACTCCGAAGCGTCCTTTCTGCAAGGATGTCGATACGCTCAGTTGCTGCAGGAAGATCGGTTGAAACGAATTGTTTGCAAACGGTCCCCACGAGTACGATGCGTCCACCGGCGAAGGCGTCCCATCGCGATAGCCGAAGCTGACGTTTTGATTGTTAAAGGCGATCACTTGCGAGCCCGTGTAGGCGGGATAAGCGTTTGAATAGGAGCGCAAGTTGCTGGTCGTCTGCCCGTATTGCAACGTAACGAGGTTTTTCAGCGTCACGCTTGCGTTGGAGAAGAGATCGGCTTGATGCGCCGCACCGCTTCGGTCGACGAAACGGTCGGCACCGAATAACACTTGGTACGATTTTATCGGCGAACCTTTTGGGCCGTTGCCGGTGTATTGATAGAATGCTTGTGGTCCGCGAAGGTCGTTGATTTGCAGATAGCCGTCGACCGGATTGTACTGCGGGCCGATATCGGCATATTTGACCAGCGCGAGGGTGTGCGTGTTCTGCATACCTGCGCTGAGCTGAAAATCGTTTGCTTCTGCGGGATTTTCGATATTCGTTCCCCGGTCCATCGTTATTCTTGCAAGCGCGAATACGCCGTTGCGCGGATTGGTCGTTGCGGCAGCGTACCCGAACGTGTCATCGCGTAAGCCGGTATGATTCGCCGCGACGCCGTCGAGAGCCAGAGTCAACGAATTGTCCGGCCGGCTGAACGAATAGCCGAATGCGGTGTCGTCGAAGCCGTCGCCGATCACATTAAGCAGTCCGATCGATGCCAGCCCCTGCGTGCCTTCGATTTTGAGGCCGCGGTCGAAAACCCCAATCGAGGGCGAGTAGAATTGGATGTCGCTAGAGTTAATGTTCGTTCCGGGCAAGACGTTGATATAGTTCGCGCCTTGTGCGAAGAAAGGCCGGTATTCTGAGTATTGGCGTTGGAATTCTTGCGGCGCGATCGTGGTCTGATCTTCTTCAACGTTCGAAAAATCCGGATTCAGGGTGCCGACGAAGGCGAGCGTATTTGTGAGCGGCACGGTAACGTCGACGCCGTAGGGCCGGGCGTGCAGCGGCTGAAAGTTCCCGATGCCGTTTTGGAAAATACCGCGATCCGGCCCGGCGGATCCCAAAACGTAGGCGTCGGCTCGCGGTTTAGGGCGCGAGGCGGATGCCGGAATCTGTAGTCCGGTTAGGTGCGGCCAATATTGCGAAGAGCCTACCGATTGCATCGTATCGTCGTAGGCCCACGTGTACTCGTCGTTCGTCGCCGCGATGAAACGAACCAGATCGATCTGCCAGTTTTGCTTCTGTCCGCCTTGAGCTCGAAGTATTCTCAGCGGAATTACCATGACGAGACTCCAATCGCCGTTCGGGGAGACCGTGGCCGTACTCTGCCAATCCGGCGCATATCGCGAATTCTCGCTAGAATATTCGTCGTGAATGCCGTGCGGGTTAGCCCGAAACTGATAGACGCGCGCACCGCTTCCCGATGTCTCGAGATTGAGAGAAATGTGATCGTCGGTTGCGACGCCGGCGTGATCCACGTTCTGCACCGCGGTAATCGCGATACCCGCTTGCCGGCAGTGAACCGCGACGTAAAGGTTGCGATCGTCGTAGAGCAGATATCCGACCGTCGTTTGCGCCGCTGCCCGATGGTTTGTGAAGTCGTAGAAGTTATCGAAAACAACCCCTTTACGCCAAGCGGGGTCGGCCATCGTGCCGTCGAGCTTCGGCGGAGTTGACACCTTCACAGCCGCGACCGAAGCGGTGTGAGGAACCCACGCTCGGGCGGGAATGGGATGCAGCGCCGCAATTCCAATAACGGTCGCGCCGGCAAAGGCAGAATCGAGAATCCGAAGTCGCCGCATGAGTTAAATACCGAACGAAAGCAATCGTTGTTTCGCTTTGGACCCTGTCGTTTTCACTACGATACCGAAAGAAGCTCGCCGGCCGTTCTCTTCGCAGGGAGGATGATACCGGTAAGCTGCAGCGGATCGTAAGGCCCGACTTCGCAGAGTTTTTCGTCGCCGTTGCTGCGGCGAACCGCACGCAAAGCATCGAGCGCCTCGGGTAAGGCAAACTGTTCGCCGACGTATCCGGAAACGAAACGGCCGCCGCGAATTTCACCGCGCGCTTCCATGCGCCGTAAAACCCACAACAATTCACGCCACGGTGGCGCGATCGATTCCCGCGCGATCACGTCGCGGAAAACTACGCCCCAACGCGCCAGCAACTGCTTCGCTAACCGTTCGTTGTCGAGACGATCGACGGCCGATACAAGCAGCGTCCACCGGCCGCCGGAGGAACGCGGACGCGCGCGTTCGCCCTTCTCGCCAAGCCGGCGTTTGGAGTCGCAGAGGGAACGAAGCGCGTCGAACCCATCGGCCGTTACGAGGCCTGCAGCGGCCAGCTGCCATAACGCCTCTTCCACTTCGCTCGGCAAACGTTTCGTGCCGCGTGCGATATCGGCAAAGAACGGCGTGCCGAGCCGCCGTATCTCTTCAAGCACCTCAAAGGCAGCGTGCGAAAGACCGCTCTGCGGGGTTGCTTTGCCGGCAACGAGATGCTCTGCATCTTCGCGCATAAATAACGCAATCGGCGCGAGCTTGGTGGGCCGAACGCGCCGTGATTGCCGGCTCTCATCGACAATCAGCGCTTGATGGGAAGAGAGTCGTCCCCACATCACGTCGCCGGAATAGCACAGGCGGTCGAGATATTCCCTGCGGTAACCGACGATACGCGCCGGCAGCACGTCGGACTCCCAGGCGGTTGCGGGAACCTCGTAGCCTTGCAGTTGCCGTATAACGTGGAGCGTGCCGTCGAGCCCGTGCAGGCGACTCGACGGCGATACGTGCTGCCACCGGTGAAGGAACCGCATGTAATCCGCGCTTGAAACCGCTTCGATTTCACGTCGCAGCGTGCCCAGCGTTAAGCGATGGATTCGTGCGAGCACTCGGCGATTGCACCACTGCTCCGTGCCTCCGGCGCCGAACTTTCCTCGCAGCACCTGCCCTTCGGTTTCGAGGCGAATCAGCGCAGCCTCGATAGCATTCTTATCGATTGCCAAGCGTGCAGCGATCGCTTCAATTGCCATCGGACCAATCGATTCGAACCAGCCGCGCAGCATTTCGCAGATCGCGCCGTCGCGGGTTTCGGGGGCCTGCGCTGCCGCAACTGCGGTAATTGCCGGCCGCAACGCGGCACCGGGATAGATCATTTGGGCGATCGCAAGACGCTCCGCGCAGGTCCAAAATTCGCGATCTCCGTAGACGACCGCTGTGGCGCGGCGTTGTTCCACCAACTGCCCGAACCACATTTGCCACTCCGAATCGAGCGGTACGGCAACGAGCGTCATGAGCG
This sequence comes from Vulcanimicrobiota bacterium, assembly GCA_030854045.1. Taxonomy (GTDB): domain Bacteria; phylum Vulcanimicrobiota; class Vulcanimicrobiia; order Vulcanimicrobiales; family Vulcanimicrobiaceae; genus JALYTY01. The sequence continues at coordinate 9,254 of JALYTY010000052.1, forward strand.
CATCGTGTAACTCGTCGGCATCGCGCACCGTCGGCCAAGAACTCTGCGCGACTTCGGCAATTGCGGCCGCGTCCAGAATACCCGCTCCGCCGGAATCGTCCCGCATCGTCCGGCGCAACTGCACCGCGCGAGCCCGACGTTCTTCCAGTGGTGCATCATCCAAGTACGCATACGGATTCGAGTTAAGAATCTCGTGGCAAAAAGGCGACGGTTCCGCGGTATCGACCGCGACCGTCGCAATATTTCCGCGTTCAACATCGAGCAATACCGCCATGAGGCCGTCGAGATCCATCGCTTGATGCAGACAGTTGGAAATCGTTTCACGAACCAGAACGTGGTCCGGAATGCGGATCGGCCCGGAAAGATTCTCCGCGCATGCCGCCTGATCGGGAAAGACGGCAGCCAGCAGATCGTCGGCACGCATTCGCTGAAGCTGTGGCGCAACTTTGCGGCCTCCGCGCATACGAAGTATCACAAGCGCGCGCGTCGCATTCCAGCGCCATCGCGCCGCAAACATCGGCGCATCGAGGAGTGCCTGCGTCAGAACGTATTCGACGCTTGCAGATTTTACGTACTCGAAAACAATCTCAAGAGGAAACGCGTGCTGCTCCGTAAGCGAGAGCACGATTCCGTTGTCCGTTGCCGCCGCTTGCAGTTCGACGTTGAACGATCGGCAGAAACGCTTGCGCAGCGCCAGTCCCCACGCTCGATTGATGCGTGCTCCAAATGGCGTATGCAAGACGAGCTGCATCCCGCCTCCGTCATCGAAAAAGCGCTCTGCGACGATCGTGCGATGGGTCGGCACGACACCGAGAATCGCCTTTCCGCCGCGCACGTATGCTACGGATTGTTCGGCTCCGGCGCGATCCAGCCCGCACTGTTCTTCAAGGAGCGAGACGGCGTCGGCGTCTTCGCGCGCGTCGATATCGCCACGTAATTCCGCGACGCCTCGCGAAAGTTCGACGGTTCTGCCCGGACCTTCACCGTTCCAAAACGGCACGCTCGGCGGGGAGCCACGCGCGTCCTCAACGCGAACGGTTCCCGATTCGACGCGCCGGATGCGCCACGAGTTCGTGCCCAGAAGAAAGATATCGCCGGCCATGCTTTCAATCGCAAAGTCTTCATCGAGCGTTCCCACGATATGCCCCTCAGGCTCGACGACGACGTTGTAGTTCGCCGTTTCGGGAATAGCGCCGCCCGACGTAATCGCGGCGATGCGAGCGCCGCGGCGCCCGCGAAGCTGTCCGTTTACGCGGTCGTAATGCAGAAAAGCACCACTGCGTCCGCGAGATGTCGCAACGCCGTCCGAAAGCAGAGAAAGCACTTCATCGAAGTCTCTGCGGGGTAAATCCCGGTACGGGTACGCGGCTCGCACCAGGTGATACAGGGCATCCGCATTCCATTCGTGTGCCGCGCACGCGGCCACGATGTGCTGTGCGAGAATATCGAGCGGCTGTGCCGGAATGACGATTGCGTCCATTGCGCCAATCCTGACCCCGCGGACCAGCGCAGCACATTCCAGCAGTTCGTCGCGTGTCGTAGCGAAGACCAGCCCTTTTGGCTTCGCACCTACCCAGTGGCCCGACCGTCCGATACGCTGCAAGGCGACGCCGAACGCTCGCGGCGTGCCGATTTGCACGACGAGTTCGATACTGCCGATATCGATACCGAGTTCGAGCGAAGCAGTCGCGACGACGGCACGCAGTTCGCCTCGTTTGAGCCGGTCTTCTGCAGAGAAACGTGATTCGCGCGAGAGGCTGCCGTGGTGAGGAACGACGACGCCTTCGCCCAACCGTTCGTTCAACGCGAACGCGACGCGTTCGCTCAAGCGGCGCGTTCCCACGAAGATCAACGTTGTGCGGTGTTCCAGGACGAGCGTGGCGATGCGGTCGTAGACTTCGGCCCACATCTCGTTGCTGGCAACTGCTCCCAGTTCGTCGCTCGGAACTCGTACCGAAAGTTCCATTTCGCGGCGGCTTCCTATATCCACGATTGCCGCATCCGGGCTGAGAAAACGACCTACCTCATCGAGCGGACGCACCGTAGCCGAAAGACCGATGCGCTGCGGCTTTTTGCCGCAGCTTTCTTTGACGAGGTAGTCGAGCCGCGCGAGCGTCAATGCCAGGTGCGATCCGCGTTTGTCGTGCGCGACCGCGTGAATTTCGTCGACGATAACGGTCGATACGTGATGGAAGAGTCGCCGCGACTTCTCGGCGGTAAGCAAAATATACAGCGATTCCGGCGTCGTAACTAAAACGTGAGGCGGTTTGCGCAGCATGCGCTGACGTTCCGCCGGCGCGGTGTCGCCGGTCCGCGTCGCGGTGCGAATGGGAGCAAGCGCGAGACCGCGTTCCAGCGCGGCCGCCGTCAGTTCCGCAAGCGGCGTCTCGAGATTCTTACGGACGTCGTTCGTCAGCGCTTTGAGCGGCGAAACGTAGACAACCAGCGTTTCATCGGGCAACTCCGCCTCCAGCGCCCTCCGAACGAGATCGTCGAGGCAGATGGAGAAGGCGGCTAACGTCTTGCCGGAACCCGTCGGAGCAGAAATCAACACGTCGCGGCCCGCGCGAATAATCGGCCAGCTTTGAATCTGCGGCTCCGTTGGTTTGCCGTAACGCCCGCCGAACCACGCACTAACGAGCGGGTGCATTTCCTGAATCATGGTTGTTGTCGCTACGCGGTTCTTCGGCGCGTAGTTTTCGCTCGCTACGCCGGAGGAACGTACACTATGTGCTTTGTGCCGTGGGGGCGCCCGTTACCGGAGATTGAAACTGGACGGCGATGACGGAGCCCGCAGGAACCGATATGTCGGTCTTCAAGGTCTGCGAAAGCGCATACCCCCCGGCTGCGCCCATCACGCCGCCGTGTTTTGTCCCGACTTTTGATGCCGCCATGTGCCCGGCGACCGCGCCGCCCACCATCAATCCCAGAGTCCTGAGATGATGGCTTTTCGGTTCGAATGCGTTCATGGAAACGATTCTGACATTTACCGGCGCCTTGGTTCCGTCGGGCATTTGAATGTTGTCGAATACGATCGTCATGCCCGGCTTATGCATCGGTCCCGCTGCGCGAACGTCTTCAATGTGTCCCGTAATCACATCGCCGTGCAGCGATGCATTCTTGTGCATGAGCGTATCGGTTTGGGTCAGCGTGAAGGTCGAGCCGTCCTGGCTGGTCTTGGTACTGATCGGCCGATCGAGTTTACCGTAAAAGCGGGTCCCCGATGCAATGAGCGTCGCTCCGCCGGCGGTTTGTTCGGTCGTCGAAGTGCCGGCATTCTGAACCGTTACGTCGGAATGTTTCGCGCAAGCGACTGTGCCGAGGCTTAAGAGCACGAGTAAGGCGGTGAGTTTTCGCATAACGCCGAGGCGCGTTCTGCATTCCGACGCCGGCATCCCGCCAATTCCTTCGGCGGCAGGTAGCACGGCGCGAACCGATCCGGACTGCCGCTTCGTTAAACACGCAGGCAGGGGTAAAAGAGAACGCGGAGGACTCCACATGTTCGGATTCGCGACGGCCCTCACGGTAGCGATTCTCGCAACGGCAGCGCCTGCGATGGCCGACGGCCCCGCCGAGAGACCGTACGAGCCCGCTCGAGCCGTGCAGCAGCAGCCCTCCCGCTGCGTACTTGTGGTTGCACGACGATATTGCTTTGCGTGATAGGATAGGGCGGTGCTGGAAGACGTTCTTCGGGGACCGCTTTCGCATCATGCGATCGCACCCCCGGCGCTGCAGCCCTTCGATGGACTCGATGATGCGATGCGTGAAGTCGCCGAGGCAATCGGAAACGATCCCACTCGGTCGGAGTTGCATGCCGCAATCGGCAACGGGTTCATCCGACGCACGCGATATCTCGAAGCGATGGCAGCGTATCGCGCCGCACTAGATTCCGATCCATCGAACGCGCCTGCGAGGCTCGCGCTCTCCGAACTCATGTCGATTGCCGGCGATCCCGGCTGCTTGCTGCAGCTTCAAGAAGCGTTGCGGCAGCGGCGCGTTTATGCCGATTCCAGCGTAGCGGAAAAGCCGACCGCACTGCTGCTGCTTCGCGACGCGCCGTACAGCACGAACGCGCCGCTCGATCTCATCGTGGACCGCAGTGAAATCGCGATGCACCGGTGTTACGTCCAGGAAGACGATTGTACCGCTCTCCCGCCGTTCGATGTCATATTTTGTGCTTTCGGCTATGCCCGTGCCGCGCAAAAGGCGATAGACCGCGCCGAATGCTTCGCGGAACGCTGCGGCGTGCCGACGATCAACGAGCCCGCCAAACTGATTGCCTGCGCTCGCGAAAACCTTTCGAAAACACTGCAGTGCGTTACCGGGATCAGCGTTCCGGAGGTTTCAGTGTGCGCTCCGTCTGAGGTTCTCGTGCGCGGGACAACGCTCGTGCGTCCCGTAGATACGCACGCGGGGATGGGGCTCGCATTGGTCGGCAGCGCGCAAGAATTCCTGGCGCATCACGCACGTTGGGACGCTGCGTATTACCATGTCGCACCATTCATCGATTATGCGAGTGCCGATGGATATTATCGCAAATACCGCATCGCGCTAGTCGATGGGGCAGCCTATCCGTACCATCTCGCCATTTCACCGCGCTGGATGGTACACTATCGTAACGCTCCGATGGCGCAACACGAGTGGATGCGCGAAGAAGAGGCCGCGTTTCTCGCCGATCCGCATCGCGTGTTCCCAGAGTGGGCCGTATTTGCGCAGGTCGCGAAGGCGATCGGTTTGGACTATGTCGGCGTGGACTGCGCGCAATTGCTTGACGGATCGATGCTGATATTCGAAGCCGATCCGGCGATGCTCTTTCACGATGAGGACCCCGCGGGCGTATTTGCCTACAAGCGTGCCTGCGTCGCAGAGATCCGACGCGCGTTGACTGCGATGATGGTCGAACGCGCCGGTGCTCGCGGTACGCGCAGGAAGGACGGTCCCATCGCGATGCGGCAGGAAAGAAGCTATGGGCATTTTGCTTGAGATTCACTATGTGGTCGCATTCCTACTCGTGCTCTGCGCGATCGTCTTTAGTTGGACGTCGCTCGGACGCCGAGTCGTTAGCGCGGTAGCGATTTTACAGCTTGTGCTCGGCATAACGCTAGCGGGCCTGATCGGCGCCAAACACGTTCCACTGCCGCCGCTGATCTGGTTGCATATCCTCTGCACGTTCGTCGTACTCGGTTCGTATGGGTTTGCGATGCGATACGGACGCCGCGCCGGAGGAGCAAGAATTGCCCTTGCGTTTTCGGTCGCCGGCGCGTTTTTTATATTCCTCACATTCTACATCGGGCTGCACATGGCACGGGTTGCTTAAAGCGGTGAATAAACTTCGCGTCACCCTTGCGGCAGCGCTCGTTGCGGGCATTCTCGCCGGATGCTCGTGGCTGCATCCCGCCGGGTCGTCGATCGGCAACGACCGGCTCACCGTTTACTATACGAAAGTCGACGGCTCATCACTGGGTACGTGGAACGTATCGCTGCGGCCGCAGCAAAGCGGAGAGAGCGCCGCCGAGCATCTGCATAACGTCGCACTGTACGGGGCCGTTGCCGCAGTCGCCGGTCCGCCCGCCGACGTGCAAGCGATTCGTTTTCCCGTTGGAACGCGAGTCCTCGGCACGACCGTTAACGGATCGACGGCCACGGTCGATCTTTCAAATGAGATAACAGGGCAGAGCGGAGGCTCGTTCGGTGAGAACGGTGAGTTCAAAGAACTCGTTTACACGCTCACGGGAATTCCCGGTATTTCGGCGGTTCAAATCACCATAGCCGGCCATACGCTTCCAACGCTGCCAGGGGGTCACTTTGAACTGGATACGCCGCTTCGCCGTTCCGATTGGTAGCGCAGCCGCGCTGCTTTTATGGCTTTTGATTAGCGGGCTGCCCGCTCGCGCGCAGACGGCCACGTATGTCTATCGTAACGCGCCGGTTGCGTTCACGCATCTTGCAAACAATAACGGCTCTCTCGCAGTCGGCATCAACGATCCCGGATTGCGCGCGCTGCTGCGGGAAGTCGGGGCAGTCATTACGTGGCGCCCGGGGGAGCGGTACGTCTTGATTACGACGTCCGAACCGATGGTAATAAACTTCTCCGTCGGCGACACGCGTTATGACGTCGGCCCGCTTTCGGCTCAAGCGGCAAATGCGCCATATGTCGGTGCAGATAACGAAGTGTACTTGCCTCTCACCGAACTGCTCTCGAGCTTGTATATCGCCGCCAAACAAGACGGTTCTACGACGGTGCTTCAGCCGCAATTGGCGTCGGTCGACGTACAAGGCTCGGGCTCCCAAGCCGTATTGATTGCCCGCGGCGGCGCACCGCTGCACGCCCGTGTCGTCGACGACGCAGGCGATCGTGTTGTCTATGAATTCGCCGGTGTCGGTTCGACGCTTGCGCGCTCGCGTAGCGTTAACGCCGGTGGAATTCGAAGTTTGGAAGTCGCGACATCGGGGACGGTCCGCGATCCCAAGACGCTCGTGACCGTATTCCTAAATCCCGGCAGCCGGCACGGAGCGCCGCGCAGCTCGAGCGGTGATTTCGAGGTCGCGTTCGGCAGCAACGGCGGAGCACCGCCGCTGATCGCCGGTCAGCGGGCATCGTCGCCTGCAGCGGAAGAGCCGCCTGCCGAAGCGACCCCGGGGGCGCCAACGCAGCAGCCGGCGCAATCGGCGACGGTAACGTCGGTGACGGTATCGCCGAAATCCGATGGAGCGACCGTCAACGTAGCCGTGAGCGGCGATGCAACCTTTCAGTGGCACAGATTGCGCGATCCCGACAATCGTTTTTGGATCGACATCAAAGACGCACAACTCGCCGGACCGGCGCGCGAAGAAGCGCAAAGCGACCCGCTCGTCTCGCTTCGCGCGCGCCAGAACGACGCGCAGACCGTACGCATCGCGCTTTCCCTCGCCGGGTCGACCGCCATAGCGGTTTCGCCGTCCGCAACCGGCGTGAGCATCACGGTCCTACGAGCCGCCGCGGACGACGCGGTCGCGCGTAGCGGTGAAGGCAGCATCGGAAGCATTGTCGCGGTCAACGAGCCGCAGGCGCTCGTAACGCCGGTTCCTCCGGATATGTACGGTCCAAGCACGCCCGCTCCGGAAGGCTGGAAGTACGTTCCGCGAACTTCCTACGTAGCGGCAAATCCGAAGCTCATCGTCATCGATCCCGGGCATGGCGGCAGCGATCCTGGCTCGGCGCGGAACGGCATCAAAGAAGCCGATCTCGCCCTCGATATGGCAAGGCGCCTCAAACAAATTCTTATTTCTCGCGGATGGCAAGTGCGCATGACGCGCGAGACCGATGTGGATGTGTACGCGCCCAACGATTCAGCTCGCGATGAACTTCAAGCCCGAGACAATATCGCAAATAGCGCGGGAGCGCGGATGTTCATAAGCATCCACGCCAACGCTTTTATCAACAGCGGCCCAAACGGTACTACGACGTACTACTCAAAGCCCATTGATCTCGGACTGGCGCGCATAATCGACCGAAACCTGGCGTCGACTATTGGAACGAAAGATGACGGTGTGATAAAAGCGCGCTATTATGTAACGTTGCACGCCTCAATGCCTGCGGTCCTGATCGAGACGGCGTTCATCTCTAATCCTGACGATTTCGAACGGTTGGCGTCACCCGATTGGCGAGGGCGCGTCGCACAAGCAATTGCCGTCAGCGTCGATCAATACGCGCAAGCCAATCCGGTCTCCAACAGCGGCGGTCAATGATCGGGTTGTTCGATTCGGGACTCGGCGGGCTTACCGTCGTGCGCCGGGTTCGCGAGCGGTTACCACAGGCAGATTGCGTTTTCTTCTCCGATCAAGCACACGTGCCGTACGGCGATCGCAGGCAAGAGGACTTGCACCGGTTGCTGCGTCGGAATCTCGCCTGGCTGGAAGAGCGTAAACCCGACGCAATCGTGATGGCCTGCAACACGTCTTGCGCGATTGCAGATCTTTACGGCTGGCCCCAAACGCAAGCGCGCGTCTTTGACATCATCGATTCCGCCGCAATTGCGCTCAAGACGGTGGATGCCCGCAGGATCGGCGTCGTCGCGACGACGGCTACGGTGCGTTCGGGCGCCTACGCGCGCCGGATCGGTGCGGCAATTCCATCATCGCTCGTCATCGAAGTAGCCGCTCCAGCGCTCGTCCCTCTGGTTGAGGCCGGCCGCATTGAAGGCACCGATGCTCGCGATGCGGTCGAAGAAGTCTGTTCCCGATTGCCGCAGCGGCTCGATGCGGTCGTGCTCGCTTGCACGCATTACCCCATTCTCGACGCGCACTTTGCCGCGATCCTGGGCGATGCGGTTATTCGCATAGACCCGGCGTTCGTGCAGGCCGATCGCGTGGCCGCATTCTCGCAAGAGTACGGTTGCGCCATCGAAAGCGGCATAACGGAATACGTCACCAACGGCGACGTCGAACGCTTTCACGCAAGCGTGAGCCGAATCGTCGGACAGCCAAGTCACACGTAATTCATGATTGGGTGATATTGGTGATATGCTTAGTGCTTTTGCTTTTGAAGGAGTTCACGTGCCGCTTATTCCCGCGATGCCGCCCCAGACGCTCGACTCCAAGGGTGGGTTCGACTATGTAACCGTCGATTCGGTCAACCGCCGCGTCTATGCCGCGCACGGTGGCGCAGGTTCGCTGCTGATCGTTAATGCCGATACCGGGCGCGTCATTGGAGAAGTAAAGATCGGCGATATGGCGGGCAGCGCCGTCGATCCGGCAAACGGTCACGTGTTCACGGGCGACGGCGACGGAAAAGCCATTTCGGAAGTGGATCCGGTCGCACTCAAGGAGCTTCATCGCCTTTCGGTCGGCGGTCCGGTCGATGCAATCCAATACGATGCGGCAAACGGCCGCATTTATGCCGACGAAGACGATGGAACGCGAATGTTCGTCGTCGATGCGAAAACATTTACCTTGATCAAAACCATCAAGCTTCCGGGCCACAAGCCGGAATATTTCCAGGTCGATCCGACGACGCACGACGTCTACCAGAACATTGCCTCGGATTCCGAGATTGCGGTAATCGACCCTGCAAAGCTTGCGGTCACGAGGACGATCGCTACGCCGGAGCTGACCAACAATCATCCGCTTCAGCTCGATGCGGCACACGGGGCGCTCTTCGCCGCGGGCGAGAACGGAAAGATGTCGGTCTATTCAACGTCGGGCACGCAACTTGCCACTGCCGCGTTCCCCGGTCGCGTCGATCAATGCGATTTAGATGCGAGGCACGGCGTTATGGCGTGCTTCGGAAGCGGGATCACGTATTGGTCCTTCGACGGCGTGCACGCGCCTAGGATGCTGGCGCAACTCGCGCTTTCACACGGCGTGCATACCGGAGCGATCGATCCGAGCACCGGCGATATTTGGACCGTCTGGGACGATGCCGGCGGCGCGGCGCACGTTGCGTCATTCAAGTTCTCGCAGTGACGTTGAGGCGATAGCACCGTTGCCTTCGGGCTTCGCATTTACATGCGAATCCTGATCGTCGAAGACGACGGCCCTCTGCGCGCTCTCATTCAACGCGGCCTCAGCGAGGACGGACACGTTGTCGATGCGTTGGGCGACGGCACGGAAATGCAGTCCTACGTCCGTGCAACGGCGTATGACGCGATCGTTCTCGATTTGAATCTTCCCGGTGAAGACGGGCTCTCAATCCTTCGCAGACTGCGCGAATCGGATATGACGGTTCCGACGCTCGTGTTGACCGCGCGCGATGCGGTGGAAGACGTCATTGCCGGGCTCGATGCGGGCGCCGACGATTATCTTCGCAAGCCATTTGCCTTCCGGGAACTGGAGGCGCGGCTGCGCTCGCTTGCGCGCCGTCCGCCATCGTATGAAAGCAGCGTGCTTCGCGTTGCCGATGTGGAGTTCGATGCGGTGTCGCGAACCGCTACGCGCGCCGGACGGGTCCTCGCGCTCACCGCGAAAGAGGGTGCGTTTCTGGAGATTCTCATGCAGAACGCCGGGCACATCGTGACGCGACGCGCGCTCGAAGATCGTTTGTGGGATAAAGAAAGCGATCGAATATCCAACGTGCTCGACGTTTACGCGCGCCGAGTGCGGCTCAAACTCGCCGAGGCAGGCGAGCCCGGCCTGCTGCAAACCGTCCGCGGTATTGGCTATCGATTGGAGGCGCCGTGAGCATACGCGCGCGGTTCGTCGTTGCGCTCGTTACCACGCTGGCACTCGCGCTCGGCGCTTTTGCATGCCTCTCGATCGTCGCGATCGATCGCACGCTTCGATCGTCGCTCGACGCGAATCTCGCCACGACCGCGCAAGCAATAGCGGGAACGATAGACGAGGAGCACGGGCGCCCTAGGCCCGATCCTATGGACAGCGCTCAAATCGCCACGCTGCAGCGGTCGGCCCGCGCTGCGGTGCTGGATGCACGCGGCAATCTCGTCGCAGGAGACGTCCTTCCAAAAACGCAGGCATCGCGCGATGACGTAAGCTTCGCAGCGGCGCCAATCGTGCGGAAGGGCCGTTATATCGGCGAAGTGCGCGCGTGGCGGTCCAACGCGTGGATCGACGTGCTCGATCGCGACGCCGGCCTCGTTTCGCTCGCCGTCGCTTTGTTGGTACTCGGCATCGGAGCGCTCGTCGCGTATCGCGTCGCCGGAACGGTCGTCGCGCCGTTGGATCGAGTGGCCCTGCTGATGGAGCGCATCGAAGGGCGCGACCTTTCTCTGCGCGTGGGAACGATTGCCATCGCAGAACTCTCTCGTTTCGCGGCAGCTTTCGACCGGATGCTGCAGCGGCTTGAATCGGCGTTCGCGCGCGAGCGGCAATTCGCCGCCGACGCATCGCACGAACTGCGCGCTCCTCTGGCAGTCGTGCGCGCCGAAGCCGAGTTGGCACTCCGCCGCGATCGCAACGCGGCGGAATACCGTCACGCGTTTGAAGGCGTACTGCGCGAGGTTGTACGCATCGAGATGCTCGTCGACGATTTGCTCGCAGCAGCGCGAGCGGACATCGATGCGGCGCATAAAGAGTCGATCGACATTGCGGCCGCGGCGCGCGATGTCGTCGATCGATGCAGCGCCGCCGCGCGCGTAAAGAACGTTCGCATTGAAGCACAAGAGGGTGACGAACGATTGGTCGTCGATCCGGTCGGATTCGAGCGTGCGCTCCTTGCGATCGTCCATAACGCAATTACGTTCGCTCCGCCCAACGGCAACGTTCGGATCGGCATCGAGGGGACGAGCGATGCGACGTCCGTAATCGTACGCGACGACGGGCGGGGCTTCTCGAGCGATGCACTCGCAGACGCAACGAAACGTTTTTGGCGTGCGGACGGCGCTCGTCCGCGCGGCGGGACCGGGCTCGGGCTCGCGATTGCCAGGGCGATCGTCGAAGCGAACGGCGGGACGCTCATCCTGGAAAATGCCGACGGCGGCGCGAAGGTGTCGCTGCGATTTTCGCGTTCATCATGACGTCATTTCAGTGTGCGAATATGTATCTATGAAGACGCTAACATTCGCGGCGCTCTTAGTCGCATCGACGCTCGCCGCCGCCTCCGCGGCAACCTCGCCAACGCCCGCGCTCAAAGGCGCTCAGTTCCAATCCCGAGCAAAAGTATCGCTCAAAGCAGCCCAAATGAAGGCGCTGTCGGTCGAGCGCGGCGTGATTGTCGGCCAAGAACTCGAAAAAGAAGCAGGCGGACTGCGTTATAGTTTCGACGTTAAAGTCGGAAAGGTGACCCACGAAGTGGGCGTCGACGCAGCGACCGGTAAGGTGCTCGAAGACAGCATCGACACCGGGAACGATTAGAAAGAAGCGGTTCTGGGACTCGAAGGTTTGCCGCTCCGGCACGAGCGAAGCATCATCTTTCTCGTGGCCGTGCTTTCGGTGCTCGGAGCGTGGGCCTACACGACAATTCCCGCATCGATCTTTCCTACGATGAGTTTCGCCCGCGTCGACATTGTCGCAAGCGCGGGGGATCTGCCGCCCGACCGAGTCCGCGTAGAAGTAGCGCTGCCGCTCGAGCACGCACTCAATGGTTTGCCTTCCGTAACGAGGGTGCTTTCGACGTCGGCGCAAGGCAGCGCCGAACTTATCGTCTCCTTCGATCCGCATTCCGACGTCAACGTGGATTTGCAGCGCGTTTTTCAGGGAATTGCCGGCGTTCGCAGCGATCTTCCTTCGGGAGCGACCGTCGACGCGACGATTATCAATCCCAATAGCGAGCCGGTCGTCTCGTATGCTTTCACGTCGAAGACGCTTTCCCAGACGGTCGTGCACGAGTTGCTCCAGCAAAACCTCGTTCCGCAGTTTTACGGCATTGCGGGCCTTTCGCGTATGCTCGTCGTCGGCGGTGCGCAACGCGAGTATATCGTCGCCCTCGATCCGGGCGCGCTTTCCGCGCGCGGATTGAGCGCAAGCGACGTAACAAAGGCGCTCGCCGAGGCCAACAGCGTCGTATCGCCCGGCGTGGTCGATGCGTACGCGCAGCGCAACGTGCTGGTGGTTGATTCGCGAATCACGGACGTGCGATCCCTTCGCAATGTTGCAATACCGCTCGCGAACCACGCATCGGTTCCTCTCGACGCACTCGGCGACGTGCGGCTCGGAACTGCGCCGCAGACGCTGGAGATGTCGTACGACAGGACGCATGCCGTTGCGATCAATTTCTTTGCGCTCCCGGGAGCCGATGCCGTAAAGATGGCCGACGGCGTGGAGACCCGGATGAAGGAACTCGCCGCGCGTCTGCCCGGCGGCATCGTGGCGCATCGATACTGGGACCAGACGACGCTCGTGCGTGATTCGCAGAGAAGCCTGCGCGACGCGATTTCGATCGGTGCGGTGCTCGCCATTCTCGTGATTCTACTCTTCCTGCGCAACGTCCGGATGACGTTGATCGCAGCATTCGTGATTCCGATTGCCATCGCGATCGTCATTTTTACGATCGGACGGTTGAATCAGACGCTCAACCTGATGAGCGTCGGCGGCTTGGCCGTTGCAGTCGGCTTGATTATCGACGACGCAATCGTGGTGATCGAAAATATCGCGCGTCACATGGCGCAGGAGCGCGGCGTAGCGAAAGACATCGTCATCGGCAACGCGATGCGGGAACTTATCGCACCGATGTCCGCATCGACGCTGACGACCGTCGTCGTCTTCATTCCGCTCGCGTTGCTTTCGGGCGTTTCGGGGTTTTTCTTCCGCGCGTTGGCCGTGACGCTCGCGACGTCGCTGATAGTCTCCCTCGTGCTCGCCATCTTCGTGACGCCGATCATTGCCTCGAAGCTTGTACGACCGGTTGACGAGACCAAGAACCATGCGGGTTTTATCGACCGCGTTCTTTCCCGGTATGAGCCGTTGCTGCGTTGGGCCCTCGAGCATCGCAATGCCGTCTACATTTCCTCTGCGGGGATTCTCTGCGTGACGTTTCTGCTGCTTGCGCGATTGCCGAGCGACTTCTTGCCGTCGCTCGACGAGGGTCAGTTCGAGATCAGATACACGATGCCCGTAGGCGCGACGCTGACCGCGAGCGATACCGCAGCATTAGCGTTGGAACGCATCGCGCTCAACGACCCGGCGGTCGTCGACGTTGGGCGATTTACCGGCATCGACACGAACGGATTCTCACCGACTCCACCGCGAACGGGAATGATTCGCATTACGCTTGCGCCGCGGGCGCAGCGCGATTCGTACGAGGCAATCGCCGGCCGTCTGCGCGATGCCATGCAAGCCGCCGTACCGGCAGCGGCGCTCGACTTCCATCAGATTCTCGAGGACATGATCAACGACGTCTCCGGCGCACCGGCTCCGATTCAACTCACCATGCAAGGAGCCGATCAAACCACCTTGATCGCCCTTGCGACCAGACTTTCCGATACGTTCGGCAGACTGAACGGCGTGACCGACGTTTTCTCAGGCGTCAATTACGACGATCCCACAGTGCGCATATCGCCGAATGGTGCGCGGCTTGCGGCACTGGGCATCGGATCGTCGGATGTCGCCGACGCACTCGGCGCAGCGACGCTCGGAAACGTTGCAACCCGGCTTTCCGGAACGCTGCAGCTCGTTCCGGTGCGGGTTCGGGTTGGAGACGGCTCGATTCCGCTCGGGCGTCGTCTCTTGCCGACCGCCGGCGGCGCCGTTCCGATCGGATCGCTCGCGCAGACGACAAACGCCGGCGCATCGAGCGATATTACCGAAGAAAACGGTGCGCGCATCGTGGTAATCACGGCGAACTTTACCGGAAAGAGTCTTTCCGCCGTGATCGGAGAGATCAAGACCGTTCTTGCGAAAACGCCGTTCCCGCCCGGCTACACCTGGAGGATCGGCGGCCAATACGAAGCGCAGCAAGCGTCGTTCAGAGAGTTCGCAACCGTTATCGCGATTGCGATAGCGCTCGTTTTCTTCGTCATGGTAGTAACGTTTCGTTCGTACCGGCTGCCGCTCGTGATTTTGACGGCGATTCCGCTTGCGTTAATCGGCGTCGCGCTCGGTTTGTTCCTGACGCGGACGCCGTTCAACGTCTCGTCGTTTATGGGATTGCTGCTGCTTGTCGGATTGATCGTAAAGAACGGGATCTTGCTTATCGACGTTGCGAATCGGCGCCGTCATGAAGGTGCCGGCATCCAAGACGCGCTCGTTACCGCGGGCCGCTTACGCTTGCGCCCGATCGTCATGACGACGTTCGCCGCCATCGGCGGATTGCTGCCGCTGGCACTTGGCCTCGGCAGCGGCGCGGAGATGGAAAAGCCGCTCGCGATTGCGGTAATTGGAGGGCTTTCCACGGCTACGGTGTTTACGCTCATCGCTATTCCCGTGCTCTACGCAGGTTTTGCGGGCCTTGGGGAAAGCGCGCCGTGATTGCAGCGCTGCTTGCTGCAAGCCTTACGCTTTCCGACGTCGAGCGCGAAGCCGTCGCCCAAGCGCCATCGGTTTCTGAGGCGCGTGCCCGCGTGAACGAACAACAGGCGTTGCTCGATGCAGCGCGAGGCGGCGGAGCGCCGCACGCCGTCGTCAATTACGCGCAAGTCCCCCAAGGCGGCGCTACCGGCGGGACGATTCTGCAGCGCCTAACAACCGTGGGGGCTCAGGTCGTTCTCGGCGATCTCGCGGCCAGGAATCCGCTCGTTGCGCAAGCCTCAGCCGCGCTGCGGAGCGCGACTGCGACCGAAGCCGGCGCCGAAGTAGCCGAGCGAATCAAAGCGATCCGGCTTTTCATCGATGCGATACGCACCCGCGAAGTAACGTCGCTGCGCGGTGAGATCTACAGAGCGGCGCAGGCAGACCGCAATGCAGCGTTCGTCCGTTTCGAGGCGGGCGACGTTGCGCGCCTGGATGTCGTCCGTACCGATGTCGGCGTCGCGCGAGCGCAAGCCGACCTTGCAACCGCGCGCGCCGACGAAATCAACGCGAAACGCAACCTTGCAATCGAAATAGCGGCGCCCCTAAATACTCTCCAAGTGCCGACGCTCGCGCAGGCCGGCGCACCGCCGATGTTGACGGTATCGCTCGATTCCGCGGTGCAGAGGGCGCTTGCGAACCGGCCCGAAATTCGTTCCGCTCGCGCCGAAGTCGCAGCCGAAGAATACGCCGTACGCGCATCGCACCGCAGCGTGCTGCCCGCGCTTACCGTACAAGCCGGGTATACAGCGGGGACCGATTCCGGTGTCAATGTCTCCGGCCCGAGTGCGAACGTAACGTTGGACATTCCCGTTTCGCGCGTGGCTAACGACCGCACGCACGCCGAAGAAGCGCGTTTCGCGCAAGCGCAAGCGCGGTTGGCTTCAGCCACGCAAACCGTTACGACCGAAGTGTCGAACGCGTTCGAATCGCTCGCAGCGCAGCGCGAGGCTGTCGCCGCCGGCGCTACTGCACGTGCCGAAGCTTTTGCGGAGATTCAAGCTGCGACAGTAGGATATCGCGAAGGCGCGGCTTCGAGTCTGGACCTTGCCGACGCGCGCCGCACGTACGCTGCAGCCGTCGTCGACGATATTACAGCGCGTGCGGCGCTCGATGAATCGATCTTTACTTTTGCGCTCGCCGTAGGGGAACAACGATGAAGTTTGACGCGCGTTCTCGCTGGTTTGCCGCAATCGTTGCTGCCCTCGCGCTGGCCAGTTTTTTTTGGTGGCGCGCGCATCGTCAGCCGATCGTGGCCGCTCAAGACGTCGCTCCCGCCGTAACGACGTCGGCCGCGCGCTTTGGCTCGATCGATGTAACGGTTCCGGCGGTCGGGCGTCTGGGACCCGCAGCCGGGGCGGAATCGAGGCTCGCATTTGCAACGAGCGGACGCATCGCTTCGATTGCGGTTCATGTCGGCGAACGCGTTACCGCAGGTGACGCGCTCGCATCGCTCGATACGACGTCGCTGGTGCTCGCGGCGCGACAGGCGAGCGCCGATGCACGAGCGGCTTCCGCACAGGCCGCGGGAGTGGCGATCGACCGCTTTTCTACCAAGATCGCGGTTGACGAACAAGCTGTAGCGCGCGCTCAGCGTTTATATGCCGCCGGTGTGGCGGCGCGCAAAGACATCGCGTCCGCGCAAGCGCAGCTCGCCGTCGATCGAGCCGAGTCGCGCGGCGCGGGCGCCTCCGCGGAAGCCGGCCGCGCACAGTCGGCCAGCGCCGCAGCGAAAGCCGCGATGGCGAACCGCGATCTCGAAAACGGAACGCTTCACTCACCGATCGACGGGGTCGTAACGGCGGTGCTGCACTCGCGCGGCGAGTCGGTCGATGCGACGATTCCCGTTGTTGCAATAGCCCCCGGAGAAAACTCACAAGTCGCGTTGCAGTTGGCAGCGAGCGACGCGGCTCGCGTACACGCAGGCGACATAGTTCGGCTCGCCGTTCCTTCGGCTGGCAATACGATTGTGGGCCGCGTCAGCGGTGTAGCGGGATCGGCAGACCCGACGACGCAGTCAGCGCAGGTTCTTGTAAGTGCCTCCGTTCCGGCCGCCCTCTCGGGCTCCGCGGTCGATGCACAGATCGTCGTCGCGCACGACCGCGGAATTTTAGTGCCGAAGACATCGGTTATCGCCGACCCCGCGACGGGCAGGACGCTCGTCTTCGTGCGAGGGAAGAATAAAGACGCCGACACGGTTTTCAACGATCGGGAAGTACGCGTGATCTTTGAAGACGACAAAATCGCCGAAGTCACCGGCTTGCGCGTGGGTGAAACAATCGCAAGCGAAGGCGCTTTTCAACTGCTCGCTCCATCCGGCGGCCGATAGATAGCGGAGCGCAAACGATGGTATTTGTTGCGGCGTTCTCTCGAGGCGGTATTGGGTAAGCGCGACTTGCGGCTCGTCGTCACGTACGGCGCAATAACAATCTATTACAGTCCCGAGCGTCCGGCGCCGTGTCGAGTCATGAGAAACGGAATGTTACCGGGCGTCATGATGCGTGCTATGGCGCGAAAGATCGCGTTGGCAACGCCGGGCGCCGGCGTGTCCGCTTGAAATGGGACCCACGCTACGATCGTGGTGTTCGTCGCGGGAAAGTAGTAATTGGCCGTGTTGTAGCCGGGAAGGCCGCCGGTGTAACCATACCATCCGGCACTGCAACCGATTCCGAGGCCGAACGAGAGGTTTCCCTCGCCCGTATCGATGCAAGACATCCGCGCGCGTTGCGTTGACGGCCCGTTGGTCTTTCCGGTCACGTAGAGTTTTACCCAATGCTGCATGTCGTTCATATCCGAGATCATCTCGCCCGCCGCGCCCATCAGCGAAACGGGGATGGTGCCGCTGACATCTTTCCAGTTCCGCCGCTTATCGAGGCTGTAACCGTGTGCCCACGGATTCGGCATCATCTGGGTTGACGGATAACTAGTCGCAGTGAGGTGAAACGGCACGAGAATACGCCGACGAATCTCGTTACCAACGGTGTCTTTCGTAATGTTTTCGATGACAAGCCCGAGCAGCAGGTAGTTTGTATTGCTGTAATGGTAGCCCTTACCCGGAGCGAAGTACGGCTTCTGCTCGAGCGCCCACTTGATGATCCTGCGCGAATCGAACGTCATCTTCGGCGTAATATTCATACGGCTGAACTGTGGTGAGTCGTAGACTTCGAAGAGCCCGCTACGCATCTGACAGAGTTGCCGGATGGTAATGTTGCGCGCGTTCGGCACCTTCACGCCGAGGGAGAAACGGCTCAGCGGGTCGTCGAGGCGCAATTTTCCTTCGTCGACGAGCTGCAAGAGAACGCTGATGACGAACGTTTTGGTGTTGCTGCCGATGCGAAAATGGTCGTCTGCCGTAAGCGGCCGGCGCTTAGCGAGATCCGCATAGCCGAACGCTCGTATGTAACTTCCCCCAGCGCCATCCCAAACTCCGACGAGAACGGCCGGCACCTGCGTCCGGCCGCCATACAGTTTGCGCTCCTTTTCCACGGACGCAACGATGGCGGCTTGCAAGGACCGGCTCTGTGCCGAAGTCGCAGCCTCTGCGCTGCGCGCCGAAGACGAAAAAAATGCGCATCCTAGAACGAGCGCGCTGCCGACTGCAGAAATTCGGTTCACCGTCTGCCTCCACGTTTTATAACGCCGTAATTCACCAATGGAATATCGCGGTCCCCGAATTGAACGTTCGTCCCCATATGGTGCTCTGAGAACAGTGCGGTGACTTACAAGCGCCGAACTAGCGTTTCTTTAGGTCATTCGGCAGCGAAGGACGCATCTCAGTTTTTACATTTGAGCGCCCTGAATGTTTCTGCGCGTGCATTGCAGCCCATTCCAAGGTGATCCAGCCGTACGTGAACTCAACCGAGTAAACATGGATCGAGGAAGTTCGCCGCTCCGTGCTCTGCACGGCATTACATCGTTAAGATTTCTTTGACGTGGAAGAGGTGGAAGAAGAGTCCGGTCGACGCGGTTGCGAGAGCGGCTCCGGCGGCGACTTGCAGCAGCGTGTGGGCCTTGAGATAAACGCGTGCCCAGCAGATCATCGGAATTAGCACGAGGAACGGCAGCGTTTCGTTTCCATAAAGCAGCGTAAGAGCGACCAGCGGTGCCGTAATGCCGATTGCATGCGTGCTGATCTTCCAGTATCGCGTTATGTACTGCACGATGAGCGTCGAAACGGTGTATGCAGCAAGCGACGCGACCATAAGCTTGGGCGCGTGGGTAAGCCACATCGCGATCGTGCCGAGCAGATAAAATATGACGAAGGCGCCGAAGACGGCTTCGCGTTCTCGCCGCACCGACATATCGAGATCGGAGATACGATCCGTTCCGTAAAGCCAGAAAACGTACATCATCGGGCCGAGCGACGTAAAGAACGTCGAGAGTATAAGCAGCCACCAAAAATCGAACGTACCGCGGGCGCTGACGTGCGCCAAAATAACGAACAGGGCGAGCGCCGTCAGGAACGGATTGAATATCGTAGAGAGAATGCGCGCGAGGTCCCGCCACGCGCGGCGATTTTTGATCGGAACGAAGTCGGGAACCGAATCGCGCATCGACTCGCTATGCCGCCGCGTAGGAGCCGGCGTATTGCATCGCACGGACTACGACATTCGCATCCCGCGAAGCATCGAGCGCACGACACATGGGCCGGCCGGTGTGGCCGGCGCCCCCAATTGCTGGAACCTGCAACGGCGCCTCCGGAAGATAAACTATTTACCGCGCGAGTACGTTTGTGTACGGTAGTACGCGCTACGGAAGGGTCGTCCTTTGGCCTAGATGCCCAAGGGGCCTCTCCGCCGTACCCATCGAATAGAGGCCGCTTCCATGGTGATCGAACGCGTTGATTCTCCCGCCGATGTCAAAGCTTTAACGCGCGAAGAGCTCGACATCCTCGCTCGTGAGATCCGCGACATGCTGGTCGTTACGTGTTCGCGTAACGGCGGACATCTCGCGCCGAATCTTGGCGTGGTCGAACTGACGATCGCGCTGCATCGTGTCCTCGATCTGCCGGCCGACAAACTGGTATGGGACGTTAGTCACCAGGCCTACGTCCACAAGATTCTCACCGGCCGCCGCGATCGCTTCTCGACGCTTCGCAAGGCAGGTGGCCTCTCCGGTTTTTCGATGCGCAGCGAGTCGGAATTCGATGCCTTCGGCGCCGGCCATGCCTCCACGAGCGTCTCTTCCGCGCTCGGAATGGCGATCTCTCGCGACTTAGGCGGCCGTGATGAAACCATAGTCGCCGTGCTTGGCGACGGTGCGCTCACCGGCGGCCTGGCCTACGAAGCGCTCAATAACGCTGGGCAGCTCAATTCCAATTTCATCGTAATTCTCAACGATAACGAGATGTCGATCGCGCCGAACGTCGGCTCGATCGCGTCGTATCTTTCCGTCTTGCGCAGCAAGCCGTTCGTCAACCTCGTGCGCGAACGCGCGAAAGGCGTCCTGGACCACATGCCGCTGGGCGGAACCGCGCGCAAAGCGATTGCGAGCGCCGAGTTCGCCGCCATGCGCTTCGTATCGCCGACCGAAAAAACGGCCGTCATATTCGAAGAACTCGGTTTTCGTTATATGGGTCCGGTCGACGGACACAATATCGATGCGCTCTTGGATGCGCTGGAAACGGCAAAATCGATCGACGGACCGGTCCTCGTACACGTCCGTACCAAAAAAGGCAAGGGATACGAGCCGGCCGAGAAAGACGCGCGCACGTTCCATGGGGTAAGCGGAGCTTTCGATGTGGAGAACGGCAAGTTGGAGATTAAGCCGGACGCTCGACCGACGTTTTCCGATGTCTTCGCCGAAGCGCTCACGGCGGTTGCCGAACGGAATCCGCGTGTCATCGGCATTACGGCTGCGATGCCGGACGGAACGAAGCTCTCGAAATTTGCGAAGAAGTTTCCGCAGCGGTTCTTCGACGTCGGAATTGCCGAGGCGCACGCCGTTTGTTTCGCGGCCGGTGCGGCGGCGAGCGGGCTCAAACCCGTCTGCGCGATCTACTCGACATTCTTGCAGCGCGCCTACGATCAGGTCGTGCACGACGTCTGCGTGCAGAATCTTCCCGTCGTCTTTTGCATGGACCGCTCGGGACTCGTCGGCGACGATGGTCCGACGCACATGGGCCTCTACGACGTCGCGTATCTGCGAACGTTGCCCAACATGACGATTTTGGCGCCGCGCAATGAAGACGAACTGCTGCCGATGCTCGAGTATGCGCTCTCGCTCGACGGCCCCGCCGCGATACGATATCCCCGCGGTTCCACGAGCGGGCGCCACAAAGATGCCGTCGCGCCGATCGCTCACGGCAAAGCCGAGGTGCTCCGCCGCGGATCCGGGGTCGCGCTGCTTGCGCTCGGAAATAGCGTCGACGTAGCATTGGATGCTTGGGACCTGCTCGCAAGCGGTGAATTCGGGCCGTCGGATCGTCTTCCCACCATCGTAAACGCGCGATTTGCGAAGCCGGTCGATGGGGAAATGCTCGCAGCGCTCTGCGCCGAGCACGCGCTGATCGTTACCTTGGAGGAACATTCGCTCGCAGGCGGCTTCGGCTCCGCGGTCGTAGAGATTGTTTCGGATCGGCGCTTGCCCGTGGCCGTCGAGCGCATCGGCATTGCCGATGTCCTCGTGCAGCATGATTCACAACCAAGCCAACGCGCTCGTTTTGGTCTCTCGCCGCAGGCAATTGCGCAGCGGGTAGCCCGCGCGCTCGATAGTCAGAGGGGAGAACTCGCTCGTTGATTACCCAGGTCGCGGTTGCAAAAGCCGCTCCGCTTACCGTGCCGGGCGCGGTGCCTAACGCGCACGCCACGCCGCTCGTCATTCAGGCGCCTCCGCTTGCGGCTGCGCCGGTGCCGCTCACGTGGTTTCAGGCCCACGCAAGCTGGCTGACGCATTCCATCGCAGGGATATTCATCATCGCAGCGATCGGCCTCGTAATCCTTCTTGCCGTGCAGACCACCAAACAAGAGGGGCTTTCGGGCTCGATCGGCGGACGCGTCGAGTCGTCGTATCACGGCCGCCTCGGTGCGGAAGAACAGCTCAAGCGGATTACCGGAGTTGCGGCGGTTGCCTTTGTGGTTACCGCCTTCATCCTCTCGCTCACCGGCATATAGCATTGCCGAAACTGCTCGAGGTTCGCAATCTTCGGACATCTTTTCGTACCGAAGACGGCCCCGTGACCGCGGTCAGCGGCCTTTCGTTCTCGCTCGATGCCGGCGAAACGCTCGGCATCGTGGGTGAATCCGGCTCGGGAAAATCGGTTACCTCGCTCTCGATCATGCGGCTCCTGGCACGCAATGCTGCAGTAACCTCGGACGGCGTACTCTTTAACGGCGAAGATCTTCAGGCGAAAAGCGAAGGCGAGATGCGCAAAATTCGCGGGCACCGCATCGCCATGATCTTTCAAGATCCCATGACCAGCTTGAACCCCGTGCTCACGATCGGCGAGCAGATCGCCGAAGCCGTCCGCTTGCATCTGGGCTTCAACAAGCGCGACGCTCGCGACAAAACCGTCGAGATGCTGCAGAAGGTGCGTATTCCGGCGCCGCGAGACCGCCTCAACGATTATCCACATCAGTTTTCCGGTGGAATGCGCCAGCGCGTTATGATTGCGATGGCGCTCTCCTGCGATCCGCAACTGCTCATAGCCGACGAGCCGACGACCGCACTCGATGTGACGATTCAGGCGCAGATTCTCGAACTGATGAACGAGATGCAGCGCGATACCGGAGCCGCCATTATCTTGATCACCCACGATCTCGGCGTCGTAGCGGAAGTATGCAAGAACGTGCTCGTAATGTACGGCGGCAACATGGTCGAATACGGCAGCGCGCAGCAAATCTTTGCCGATCCCCGTATGCCGTACACGCAAGGACTGCTGGCATCGCTGCCGCGATTGGACGACGCGCACCGTCGGCTGGAACCGATAAAAGGTCAGCCGCCGAACCTGCTCAACATGCCGCCGGGATGCGCGTTCGCCCCGCGTTGCGCATACCGTATGCCGATCTGCGACCAGCCCGTACCGCTGTATTCGTTCGGTGAGGGGCACGTTGCTCGGTGTTATCTCTACGACGAGCGAGCCAAAGAGCAGCGTACGATCGACGCGCCGGTCGCGCCGATTGTCGGAGACGCCGCGTGACGCCGCTTCTCGACGTCCGCGGTTTGTATAAGTATTTTCCGATACACGCCGGCTTTTTCTCGCGCCACGTTGCCGACGTGAAAGCCGTCGACGGCGTCGATTTTTCGATTGCGTCGGGTGAAACGCTCGGACTCGTGGGTGAATCGGGTTCGGGCAAAACGACGATCGGAAGGCTCGTGCTTCGACTTCTCAAGGAGACGAAAGGCGAAATATTCTTCGAGGGGCGCGACGTAACGAAGCTCTCGGTCAACGAAATTCGCAAGCTCCGCCGCGAGATTCAAATAATTTTCCAGGATCCGTTCGCAAGCCTGAATCCGCGCATGACGGTCGGCGACATCGTCGGCGAGCCCCTGACTATTCATAATATCGCGCGTGGCCGCGCTGCGACCGACCGCGTGCGCGAACTTCTCAAACTCGTCGGGCTGCGGCCATACCACGCGAACCGGTATCCGCACGAATTCTCCGGCGGTCAGCGACAGCGCATCGGCATCGCCCGCGCGCTCGCAGTGGACCCAAAGTTTATTGTATGCGACGAGCCGGTTTCCGCCCTCGACGTGTCGATCCAGGCGCAAGTCATCAACCTATTGGAGGACTTGCAGTCGCAATTCGGATTAACTTATCTTTTCATCGCGCACGATCTTTCGGTCGTCCGCCACATTTCGACGCGGGTGGCCGTTATGTACGTCGGCAAGATCGTCGAATTAGCCGATCGCGATGAACTTTACGAGAATCCGCTTCATCCATATACGCAAGGACTGCTCTCCGCTATTCCGATTCCCGACCCCGCCGTGGAGACTCGCCGCGAGCGCATCGTGCTTACGGGCGACATTCCGTCCCCTGTGAATCCGCCCTCCGGGTGCCGGTTCCATACACGGTGCCCCGTTGCATTTGACCGGTGCACGGTCGAAGTGCCCCCATTTAACGATTACGGCAGCGGACATTTCGCCGCGTGCCACTGGGTAGAAGAGCACGGCGGCAAAGCGCCCGACCTGACGCGAGTCGCCTCGGAACCGCCGATCCGAGCTGCCACGTAAGAATCCGGAACCGGGTACGATACGTTGAAGTTGGCGTGGCATGACGAGGTGCGTATGAACGATCCACTACCCCACCAGCACGACAACGGAACGATCCACTTTCACGCCAATGGTGAAACGGATCACCGGCACGACCATCTCCATCAGCATACGCACCTCGACGGCGTCTCGCACGAACACGCGCACGCTCACGATGGAGCGGATCACGATCACGAGCACGACCACGGTTGCGACGGCTTCATCGATGCCGCGAATTAAGGGTAGCGGGGCGCTCGGCCCCGTTCGCTCGTTGCGCCTTCCTCGCGCAATAGACCGGTGGTTCGAAGAACGTCTTCGGGACAATCCTGCCCGCCCGGGCAGCGACCTGCTGCTCGTGTTGATTCACGGCGGCTTGCGGTTACGGTCCGGGTACATGGAGAATCACCAAACCGAGGTCGCGGAGCTGCTGGCATCAGGCGACGATTCTGCTCTCCAGGCATATCTGCGTGCGTTGCGCGATACGTTCAACGATGCGTACATGCAGCATCTGGAAAACTGGATCGCAAGCGAAATTGCGAAGCGATCCGGCGGTGCTCGAGCGCTGGAGTGCGTAAAAGGAGTCCTATGAGCGACGGTCCGTTAAGCCAGGCGTGGGAAAAGTTTCAGCGGCTGCTTTTCGGACAGCCGCACACGCACGACCACCCGCACGGCGACCATACCCATCCGCACGAACACGGCCACAGTCACGGCGGAGGCGACGAGCATCCGCACGTCCATCAGCATCCGCACGACCACGATCACCCGCACGACCACACGCACTAGCGGATCTGTGAAAAACGCTTTCGGCATTTCGGCGCTGCTGCACGTCATACATCGCGGCTCGCCGGAAGTTCGTTCCAAGATTGTCAAGCTGTATGCGTTTCTCGTCCTCCTCAATGTCGGAGCGTGGGTGCTTGCATTTCTTGCATTCGCCCACCATCCGGTTTTGCTCGGAACGTCGCTGCTCGCATATACCTTCGGTCTGCGTCACGCGGTCGACGCCGACCACATTTCAGCAATCGACAACGTTACCCGCAAGCTGCTTCAGGAACGTAAGCAGCCCGTCGCGGTCGGATTTTTCTTTTCGCTCGGTCATTCGACGATCGTTGTCGGGCTCTCCGTAGCGATTGCGATTACGGCGGCGGTAGTCAAAGCCGACATGCCGGCCCTCCAAAGCGTCGGCGGCGTTATCGGCACGTCGGTTTCTGCTCTCTTTTTGCTGCTCATCGCGGCGATCAACGCGATCGTTCTTTTGGATATCTTCCGCGCCTTTAGGGCGGTTCGCCGCGGAGAGCCCTACGATGACCGCACGCTTGACGGCATGCTCGACCAGCGCGGCATTGTGGGCCGTTTTTTCCGCCCGTTGCTGCGGATCGTCGATGCGAGTTGGAAAATGTATCCCGTCGGCGTACTTTTTGGACTGGGATTCGATACGGCAACGGAGGTGGGATTGCTCGGCATCGCGGCTGTTGAAGCCGGAAAAGGATTGCCGGTTTACGACATTCTGATTTTTCCGCTGCTTTTTACCGCCGGAATGTCGCTGCTCGATACGACCGACGGCATCTTAATGCTCGGAGCCTATGGGTGGGCGTTCGTTAAGCCGATGCGCAAACTCTATTACAACATGGTTATCACGCTGGTTTCGGTGTTGGTCGCGCTCGTGATCGGCGGCATCGAAGCCCTGAGCGTTCTTGCCGATCAGTTGAAATTGAGCGGCGGGGCGTGGGACTCGATCTCCGCTTTGAGCGGTCAGTTCGGCACGCTCGGGTTTGTCATCGTCGGCATCTTTATCGTCAGCTGGGTCGTTTCAACGATTGTGTACAAGGTCAAGCGCTACGACGACATCGACGTCGTCACTGCGCCGCCACTCGCCGACGTACCGTAGCGTATTAGAAGTACGTGCCTAGTCCCCGTGGAAGATGGAGCCGTCCATAGGGAGGCTTCAATGGAACGCGACGCCCAGGGAACAGAGCACCGGCATGCCGACGGCACGGTCCACGCGCACGAACACGAGGATAAAACAATCGATTCAAAACACGTTCACGAGCACGTCCACCCGGACGGCACGAAGCACGAGCACGAACACGAACACGAACCACAAGAAGAGCACGATCACGTGCATCACTCGCACTAGCAGTTTGTAGACAAATACGCGGTTTTCAATTCTACCTCATGTAGGGCCGCCGTTGGCGCTACGTGATGTTTGAAACGCTGCTCTAGGTAGCCGCGCTTTGGACCCCCCATCGCCATCCCCCACTGCTGCTCTTCACCGTACACCCATAAGGTAAGCCGTCTACAAAAACGCGCTCCAGGGAATCCGCCTCCGGAAGTCCAGCGTTGTAGCCTCAAAGAATGAAAATTTGGCGGAAGAGCGGGATGTGCGCTCGCCTGGCAGCGGTGTGTTTCGGGTTGGCGATGGCGCTCGGTGCGACGGCGGGCAGTGCGGGCGCGCATCCGCTCGGCAACTTCACCATCAATCACCTAGCGAAGATCGCCGTGAAGAGCGGTCTCGTACGCGTTCACTATGTGCTCGACATCGCCGAGATCCCGACCTTTCAGATCATGCGGGCGTCGTCGCCTACGGGAACCTGGAATTCAACTGAGCTCGATGGTTGGGCCGCTTCGGAAGTGCCGTTGGTCACAAGCGCCTTCCACATCAGCGCCGACGGCTCGCCGCTTACGCTAACGCTTTCGCATGCGTCGGCGCGCCTTCGTCCGGGCGCCGGCGGACTGCCGATTTTGTACTGGGCCGCCGATTTTTCCGCTCCGGTTTCGGCGTCGCCGCATCATATCGTTATCGACGACCAGGTATACGGGGATCGGCGCATCGGGTGGAAAGATATCATTGTCGCTCCGCAGACGGAACCGACCCACGACCTTCAACAGTACCCGAACGCCTTGATCGGCTCGCCGCGGCGCATAGCCGGGCTGGCGTTCGATACCGCGCTCGATGGGCGCGCGAGCAAGATCGTGGCGCGTACCGACGACCAGCCCGACGTAAACGGCTCGACGTCGATCGTGCGGTCCAACGCGCTCTCAGACATGTTCTCAAACCCCAATCGGACGCCGGCGTTTATTCTGCTCACCATGCTGATCGCATTCGGCTTAGGCGCCCTCCACGCAATCGAACCGGGCCATGGAAAAGCCTTGCTCGCCTTCACGCTCGTCGGGTCGCGCGCAACGGTGAAGCAAGCGGCGATTTTGGCGGCGTCCCTGACCTTCGCGCACACGATCGGCGTGCTTATTCTCGGCGCGGTGCTCTTTTTTGCGGCAGGTTTCGTGTCGGAGTCGATCTATCCGTGGATCACGCTTATATCGGGAATCGCGATCGCCGTCATCGGTGCGCGCAACCTAGCGCGCTATTGGCGCGGGAGAGGTGTGCATAGTCACGCCGACGGGCATACCCATTCGCATGGGTTCACGGACGCGCACCATCATGGCGATGGCCCGGTCGGACATTCGCACGCCATTCCCGGCAACCAGCCGATCGACTTTCGCGGTGCGGTGGTTGCTGCGATGAGCGGCGGCATTGCGCCCTGTCCCGCCGCAATCGTGGTGATGCTTGCAGCACTGCGTCTGCATCAAATCGGATACGGCATGGTGCTGATCGTTATCTTCAGCTTAGGACTCGCAGCGGTCTTGACCGGGCTCGGCATCGCCGTCGTCCACGGTTCCGCGTTGATTACGCGCACCGGAAAATTCGATCGGCTCGTGGCTTCGGGACCGTTCATTTCTGCGGGGCTCATCTCAATCGTGGGCGCCGTAATGATCGCTCAGGGATCCGTCGCCCAAGGCATTCACCAGCCGGTTTGGGTGCTCGCGGGCGTCGTCGTAGCTGCAATCGCAGGTTACGGCTTGATGTCGCGTCCGGCGCACCTCCACGAAGCGGAGCAGCCGATATGACGGTTCCCGCGTTCACCGCAATACGTTTTGCCGCAGCGGTTGCGGCAATCGGGCGCGTTCGCGCGCACGGTCTTAAAACCGCACCGTTCGCGTCTTTAGATTCGAACACCCTACAGCGACGCGGACTTAAACGAACAAGCGCGTCGACTCGACTATGGAGCAACAACCAATGAAAGCTATTCAATCCATAGCGACAATCGCTACGACGGCAGCGCTCGTCGTCGCGGTTTCGCTCTATGGAGTACGGGTTGCGCACGGATCGGATCACCAGGATTCGCCTACCGTCGGCGCCCGCCCGGGAGCGGATATTACGGACGTTTACGTCTATCCCGCGCCCGATAATCCCACGTCCAACGTGGTCCTTGCGATGGACGTCTATCCGCTTATTCCGGGCGGAATGTCGACGAATCCGATGTACACGTTCGATCCCTCGGTACTCTATCAGTTCAAGCTCGCGACCAACATCGCGAACAAGGATTTCACTGAAAAAGAAGTGATGCAATTCACGGTTTCGGGAACGGGAACCGCGCAGACCCTCACGATGTACGGGCCTTCGGCACCCAATGAGGTCAGCGTGAACAACACCGTCTTGAAGACACCTGCGGGCAACGTCCCGTTCGGACAGGCGACGACGCTCCCGAACGGCGTACAAGTTTATGCGGGTCCACGCCGCGATCCGTTCTTCTTCGATCTGGCGCAGTTCTTCAAGATCATCCCGGATCGTAATCTCGCCTATCACCTCAACGGTGCAACGCCACCGCCGGCTTCGGCTTCGTCGTTCAACGGATTCCCGGCCAATTCTACCGGCTGCAGCACGGCGCCGTCGAGCGACTTCTTAGCGCCGTACAACGTCCTGCAGATCGCGGTCGAACTTCCGAAGACGATGCTCGAACCGTCGGGCACACCGCTCGGTAAAGTCGGCATCTGGACGACGGCCAGCACGGTCTCGGGGAGCTAACACAAGAACATGAAAAATATCGTTATAGGACTTGCGCTCGGCGCAGCGATCTCCCTCGGCGTCGTCGCGTGCAACAGCACGGGCACGGCACCGAATCCGCCGTCGTCCGGCGGCGGAACACCACAACCCGGAGCGACGTATAAGCAGATCGAACTGCTGTCGCGCCCGGCGGTCAAGGAAGCCTTTGAAAGCTTCGCGGACCACAGCATCACGAACGTCTCGGAACCGTACAACGATCCGACCATTCAGAACGACATTCTGACATTCTCGGAAACGGTCGGCAATCGCAGTCCGGCATGGGCAGGCGCGCTTCAGGCAACGCTCTATCCCAATGAAATGCAGTTCGACCTCTCGTCAACGGCTACCACAGCCGGATATCTTGGCGTAGAGTCGGGCGGTGTGTTCGGCACGACGTTCGGCGGGCGCGCGTTAAGCGACGACGTCATCGGAACCTCGCTTGATGCGATTTTCGGCAACGCTCTCACGCTAATCGGCGTACCGGATGACGCAAAAGAATCCCCATGTCTGTCTAACGACAACGTTACATTCCAGGCTCAGCCTACATCCACGTTCCCGTACGCGCAGGCACCGATCTAAATCGTGAACCTGCGTTCCCTCCTGGTCATTTTGGCGAGCGCGATAGTCGCGCTCGCCATCTGGCCTGCAATCATGCTCAAACAGGCTCCCGCGGCAAGTTTTACGCCGGCGCCGGTCTTGCGCGATTACCAATCCCGCGATCAAATCATCAGATTTTACGAGCGGCAGGTCCGCAAAGAACCCGACGACCAAATCAAGATGCGCATTCTCGCGCAGCAATATATGGCGCGATTTCACGAACAGTACGACCTCGGTGACGTCACGCGCGCGCAGCATCTCGCCGAACGTTCGATCCAGTTGCAGCCCCAGGGAAACACCGCCGCGCAGATGACGCTATCCGGCGCGCTGCTCACCTATCACGATTTTCGCGGCGCGCTCGTTCACGAACGCGACGCATGGTCCGGCGAGCCGTTCAATCAGAACGCGAAAGCACAGATGGCTTCGCTCGAAATGGAACTTGGCCGTTACGACGTCGCTAAGAAGATGATCGACGGCATTCTGCCATCAAACGTCGACGACCCCACGACCGATTCGGTTCGCGCGCGCTACGATGAATTGACCGGTGCGCTTTCGCAAGCGCGCGCGCTCATCGCGACGGCGATCGTGACGGAAGATTCCGGCGTAGATAATCCGGCGTACGATCGCTCGTGGTTCCACTTCCGCGCCGCGCAGCTGGCGTTCGAAGCCGGCGACCTTCCGGCTGCGGAGCGTGAGTTCGATACGTCGCTTGAAATTTTTCCCGACAACGCGATGGCGCTTATCTTCCAAGCGAAACTCTATCGCGCCGAAAAGAATTGGACCAAGACGCTCGCATCCGCGACGAAAGCCGCTAACCTCTATCCGCTTCCGCAGGCGCTCGGATATAAAGCCGATGCGGAGCGCGAACTGGGCGACATTGCCGCGGCCGAGCAGACCGACGCCCTCATCGGCGCCGAAGAGCGTATTTTCAACGTGCAGGGCATCAACGACCGCCTTTTGGCGAACTACTACACGCAGCGTCACGAACATCTCGACGTGGCTTTACGTGCGGCGCGGAGCGACTACAGCCGGCGCGGTGACGAAATTTATGCCGACGACACGTTAGGATGGACGTTGGCCGCGCTCGGTCGTTGGAACGAAGCGCGCACCTATAGCGAACGCGCTATATCCTATGGCACGCAGGACGCCGAGTTGCAATATCATGCCGGTATTATTGCGATGCGCACGGGACATCCCGACGAAGCAAAGACGCGCCTCGCGCTGGCGCTCAGAGAGAACTCCCAGTTCGATCCGTTCGAAGCCGATGATGCCCGCGCTAGCCTAGCAAAACTCCAGTAAGCTCTAACGCTCCCCCACCTGCTACGAAGGTTGATTATGATTAAAAGAATACTCCTTGCGACCGCGGGTGTATTGACCGCTCTTGCGGTAATTTTCGCCGTCGGTCTGTACTCGCTAAAACAGGTTCCCGCGTCCGATCATCAGGATTCGCCACTGACGGTAGGCCGGCCGGGTGCAGATATCACCGATGTGTTCGTATTCCCGGCCGCGAATCCGAACAACGTCGTTCTCGCGATGGATATCCACCCGCTCGTTCCCGCAGGAATGAGCGATTCCGCTGCGTTCGATCCCGCGGTGCTGTATCAATTCAAAATCGATACCACCGGCGATTACCGCGAGGATAAGGTCATACAATTCCGAGCGGTAGGTGTCGGGGTAAACCAGCATTTAGAAGTGGTAGGCCCTACTCGGCCGGCAATGGTTGGAACGCAGTCGACGTGGCTCGGAGGCGCGAGCACCGTTTCCTTCGGCCGCACGGCACGGTTGGGCGACGGTGCGAGCGCCTTTGCAGGCGTGCGGCGGGAACCGTTCTACTTTGATCTCGCGCAATTTCTCAAAATTATCCCCGATCGCGACTATAAGGAACATCCCAATCCTCCGCCGCCGAGTGCGTCATGTTTCCGTAAGCCCGGCGTCAATTTCTTCAGCAATTACAACGTGCTGTCGCTCATCGCCGAAGTCCCGCGACGGATGCTCAGCGGTCCGCAGGGCAAACTCGGCATCGTTCACGTGTATGCGACGACGTCGCTTCGTGAGAACGGTTCCTCGCAATACACGCAGGTCGAACGTCTCGCACGCCCCGGCATCAAAGAAGTGTTCGAAGCCTTCGCCAATCACGACACGACCAATCGTTCCGCGCCGTGGAACGATCCGATGCTCGCACGCTCGATTGTGAACTTCATGACGGCCGCGAAGCCCAACGGCGCAGGCCGCTCCATGGAGCTTACCAATGCCGTCGAGCACACGCTGATTCCCGACGAGATGACCGCGAATTTGGGCGCTTCCGGCCCCGCGGTCTACCTTGCGGTTGAAACAAAGGGCAAGAGCGCGTTGCCGACCGCGGTGGTGCGCGTCGTTCCCGAAGCGGGACTCAAAGGCCTCAAAAAGTCATTGGCTAACAAGACGCGCGACTTCGGCGGCCGCGATCCATCGAGCCCGGTCATCGACGTATCGCTTGGCGTGGTATTCGGAACGCTCGGCCAGAAGGTCGGGCTCGCGCAGGACGACGGCAAAGACACGGCGTGCCTGACGAGCGACAACGTCGACGCCGGATCTCGCGGCGTCACCGCAGCATTCCCCTATATCGGGAACCCGATGTAGCAAGCGTGCGATCGAGCGGGGTTTCGGGTATAACTCCGCTCGATGGATGTCGTTCCTCGCGATCATACTGAGTTCGAGTCGTTTTTTCGACGTTATAGACCGCTTGTGAGCTCCGTTGCAATGAAGGTGCTCCGCGACGCGGCAGCCTGCGAAGATATCGTTCAGCGGGTCTTTTTAAACGTGTGGTCGCGTCCGCAGGCGTTCCGCGGGGGTAATATCGAGAGCTGGCTCACCACGGTATCTCGTAATGCGGCGCGGGACCACGTAAGGCGAGCCAGCCGCGAGATGCATTATGCGCGCGATGCGGCCACCGGCATCTTTGACGCATCGATCCGAAGCGTAGAAGATGAAGCCGTGCGGCGAGCGCTCTACGATGCGATTCGGAATGCGGTTCTGCGGCTTGACGGTCCCCGCCGGCGAGCGATGCATGCCGCGTTCATCGAAGATCAAACGTACGAGCGGGTTGCTGCCTTGACGAGCGTGCCGCTCGGCACGATAAAGACGCGTATTCGAAGCAGCATCGCGGAGTTGCGCCGAACCTTCGCCGAAGCATCCGAACGGGCTCTGATTTAGGCAGGCTCGTCGACGGTACGGTCCTCACGTGCTGAGGCAGCTTCGGACCTATGCTCCGAGATCTGGACTAAATCAGAGCTTAGAAAATACAAAGGACGATCGTTCACGATCGCCCTTTGTATTTAAAGCCGGCTTCGAGATCAGGCTTTTTTGCGCCGGCCGCCCTTGCGAGCGGTTTTCTTTCTTCCGGCCGTAGTCTTGCGCGTTGTCGTCTTCTTTCGGCCTGCGGTTTTGCGCGTCGTTTTCTTGCGCCCGTTTGCCGATTTCTTTCGTCCCGCCGTTGATTTCTTGCGGCCGTCTGCGGCTTTACGCCCGGCTTTCTTCCTTC
This sequence comes from Vulcanimicrobiota bacterium, assembly GCA_030854045.1. Lineage (GTDB taxonomy): Bacteria > Vulcanimicrobiota > Vulcanimicrobiia > Vulcanimicrobiales > Vulcanimicrobiaceae > JALYTY01. The sequence continues at coordinate 42,316 of JALYTY010000052.1, forward strand.
CGTTCGTTGCCTTTTTGCGTCCGCCTACGGACTTTTTCCGTCCGTTGTTTTTGCGTCCGTCCGTTGCTTTCTTGCGCCCGCCCGCAGCTTTGCGCGTACCCGTTGTTTTCTTGCGTCCGGCTGTGGACTTCTTGCGCGCGCCGGCAGCTGCCGCGCGTCCGGCTTTTGTTCTTCCGTCGATTTTCTTGCGGCCGTTCGTTGTCTTCTTTCGTGTGCCGGTCGATTTACGGCGGGTCGATTTGCGGCGCGAGGTATTATCTTCATCCATCGTGCCACCATTCATCATGGTATCGGAATCCATCCATTCCTCCTCGTCCCTCGGGGGACGAACAGCGTCCCTTGGACAGCGCACAGTGCGCTTTATGCGAACTATAAAGGATTTTGCCGAATCATGCAAATCTCGCGCGCAATCGCGCAAGCGCGGGTGCGATGCGCGCGCTTTGCGCGCGTGTGCCGAAGCGTGCTGCAATGCGCCTGAAACCACGCCTTTACCGTAGTGTCGAAGTCTAACGGTTCTCGCGCGTTTGCCGGGGATTGACGGCCGGGAGTATACTTAGCCCCGTGAAAAAGTCCCTCATTATCGTTGAATCGCCGACCAAGGCGCGTACGATCAAGAAGTTCTTACCGCCGCGTTACGTCGTGAAGGCTTCGGTCGGCCACGTGCGGGATCTGCCGAAGAGCACGCTCGGGGTCGACGTGGATAATGACTTTACGCCGAAATATTTGACGATCAAGGGCAAAGGCGACATTATCAAAGAGCTCAAGAGTGCCGTTAAAGGTGCGAGCGACGTCTATCTAGCGACGGACCCCGACCGCGAAGGCGAGGCGATTGCGTGGCATCTCGCGGAATTGCTTAAGCTCGAACATCCCAAGCGCATCGAACTCCACGAGATTACAAAAGATGCCGCGCTCGCCGCATTAAAAGAAGCGCATGACATCGACATGGATCGCGTAAACGCTCAACAAGCTCGCCGGATTCTCGACCGGCTTGTCGGCTATAAAATCTCGCCGCTATTGTGGGCAAAGGTTCGGGGCGGCCTTTCGGCGGGTCGCGTTCAGTCCGTCGCCGTTCGTCTTATCGTCGATCGCGAGCGCGATATTGCGGCGTTCGTTGCCAAGGAATACTGGTCGATCACCGCATCCCTTGCAAAACAGCCCCTTTCATTAACGCCTACGGACGAAGCGGCCGAGATAGTCTTCCCGGCGGACCTTGTAAGCTTTCGGGGCGAGAAATACGAGGTTCGCACAGAAGAAGAAGCCGAGACGGTGCTGGGGGCAATCGACGGCGTACCGTTCGTTGTCGATACGGTGAAGCGGCGGGAAGTTCGCAGAAACGCTCCGGCGCCGTTTACGACGTCGACCCTGCAGCAAGAAGCTTCGCGCAAGCTGCGCGTTCGCGTCCGGCGATCGATGCAGATCGCGCAAGCGCTGTACGAGGGCGTGGATCTCGGCCGCTCAGAGGGGACCGTCGGTCTCATTACCTACATGCGCACCGATTCGACGCGAATCAGCGATCAAGCGCGCGATTCGGCTCGCGAATTCGTCGTCGCAACCTACGGCGAAGCGTTTCACGGCGGCCGCGCGCATAAAGTAAAAGAAGGCGCGCAAGACGCCCACGAAGCGATACGTCCGACATCCGTATCACGAACCCCGTCCCAGGTGGCGCACGTGCTCAAGCGCGACGAATTGCGGCTCTACACCTTGATCTGGGAGCGGTTCGTCGCCTCACAGATGTCTGCGGCGGTCTTCGATCAAACCACGGTCGACATCGCAACGGGGGCGTACGGTTTCCGTTCGACCGGCAGCATCATGAAGTTTGCGGGCTTCACAAAAGTCTACGAAGAAGGCAAAGACGAAGACGCCAAATCCAAGGGCAAAGTAAAGCTTCCCGAACTTGCAGAGCGCGACGTTCTCGATCTGCGGGGTCTCGATCCTAAACAGCACTTCACGGAGCCGCCGCCGCGCTTTACGGAAGCGACGCTCGTTAAATCGCTTGAAGAGAACGGAATCGGACGGCCTTCAACGTACTCGACGATCGTCGATACGATCCAGGCTCGCGGCTATGCGACGCAAGAGGAACGCCGTTTTCGTCCCACCGATATCGGTATCGCCGTCAACGATTTGCTCGCCGAACATTTCAAAGACATCGTCGACCTGAAGTTCACTGCCGCAATGGAGGGCGATCTCGACAAGGTGGCCGACGGCAACGGCGACTGGGTCGCACTGTTGCGCAGCTTTTACGGGCCGTTTGCGACCGAACTAGAGGAGGCCGAGAAGAAGCTGCCGCGCGTAGAGATCAGGGACGAACCGACGGACGAGTTCTGTCCGAACTGCGAGCGTCCCATGGTGATCAAGACGGGCCGGTTCGGCAAATTTATTTCCTGTACCGGATATCCCGAGTGCAAGACAACGAAACCGATCGTAAAAGATACCGGCGCGAAGTGTCCTAAAGACGGCGGGATCATCGTTGAGCGCCGATCGAAAAAAGGTCGCACGTTTTACGGATGCGCGAACTATCCCAAATGCGATTTCGTCTCGTGGGACCGCGTCGTTTCGCAACCGTGTCCCACGTGCGGCAGCTACGTTACGTCGAAAACTCGTCGGGGCGGCGAAGTGGCGTTCCAATGCGCGGCGGATAAGGAGCACGACATGTCGGCGCTTTTGCAAGCGCAGCAAACCGCCGATGCAGAGCTCAGCGAAGCGCCCTCGGAGGACCGTGAACTCGCGGAACTTTCGTAGGCTAACCGTTATTGGCGGCGGCCTCGCCGGATGCGAAGCCGCGTGGCAAGCGGCAAAGTACGGAATCGACGTCGATCTCTACGAGATGCGTCCGCATCGGAGCGGCCCCGCGCATGTGAGCGACCGGCTGGCCGAACTCGTATGCAGCAACTCACTGCGCGGAGCGGCGCTTGAAAACGCCGTTGGATTGCTCAAAGCAGAACTGCTGCTGCTTGATTCCATCATCATCGGCTGCGCGAGAGAAGCCGCCGTACCGGCCGGCGGCGCGCTCGCCGTCGACCGCGAACGCTTCGCCGCGGCGGTCGAATCGCGCATCCACGCGCATCCGCGCATCGCACTGCATCGGGAAGAAGTGACGTCCTTGCCGACGGACCGTCCGACGATCGTCGCGTGCGGACCGCTGCCGCCCGAGAATATGCTCGTCGAGATCGACCGGGTTCTACATGCGACCGCGGGAAGCGGCCGTCTCCATTATTACGATGCCGCATCTCCGATCGTCGCCGCCGATTCCATCGACGATGCTCAGATGTACCGTAAATCGCGATACGACAAAGGCGACGGCGACGATTACCTCAACATCCCGCTCGATAAAGAGCGCTATCTCGAATTGATCTCGGATCTTCGCAGGCTGGAACGGCACGCGCCCAAGGCGTTCGAGACCGATGCTGCCCGGGGCAAAGTTCCCTATTTCGAAGGCTGTCTGCCGATTGAAGAGATGGCGGACCGCGGTGAGGAGACGCTGCGATTCGGTCCTCTCAAACCGGTCGGATTGCGCGACCCGCGCACCGGTATCACGCCCTACGCGGTCGTGCAATTGCGTAAAGAAAACGTCGAGGCAACGGCGTACAATCTCGTCGGCTTTCAGACGCGTCTGGCTTGGGGAGCGCAGAAGGAAGCGTTCGGAAAACTCCCCGGCCTCGCCGGCGCCGAATGGCTGCGTTTAGGAGTAATGCATCGCAACACGTTTATCGACTCGCCGCGAGTGCTCGACGGCAATCTGAAACTGCGCGGCACGAGCGCGTTGTATTTTGCCGGACAGATCACCGGTGCTGAAGGATACGTCGAAGCCGCGGCATGTGGGCTGATGGCGGGCATTCACGCCGCGCGTGAGATGGGCGAATTGCCGCCGGTCGCTATTCCACCGGAAACGGCGCTCGGCGCGATCGTCGCGCATCTGCAAAATACGCAAACGCCCGACTTCCAGCCGGCAAACGTGACGTGGGCGCCGTTTCCGCCGCTGGATACGGCGACGTTGGGTCGCCTAGGAAAAGGCAACAAGAAAGAACGCCGTGGTTGCATGGCCGAGCGCGCCTTGGACTCCGTTGGCCGCCTGCGCGATCGTTTGGCGATTCCGCTTGGGGATTTTAGCGAATCGCGTACGTAATCGTAACGCTCGAATAAACCGGAACCGAGAGGTAGTCGCCCGATGTTTCCATGCTCGGGCCATACGGTGAGATCGAATATCCGTTCGCGCACGAGCCGTCGGGCTGCGACTGATCGTTCGAGGAGACGGAGACGACTTTCCCGAGCGTGATTCCCAATTGCTTGGCAAGCATCGATGCTTTGTCGTGGGCTTGTGCGATTGCGATGCTGCGTGCTTTGGCTTGTGCTGCTTCGCAACTCTGGGCATGCAGCGTGACCTGCGAGTCTTGCGCGATCGCGCCCGGAATGGCGATTATGGCAGCACCCACGGCAGCGATACCCCGCTGCACCATCTCCGTTGTAGGATGCGCGATGTCGCCCGATATAACGGCGAAGCCGGAATTCCCCGGAGCACCGAAGAGTGACGGCGACTGTACGCTTGCGCGATCGACTCCGGAACGGACCATCGCGTCGATGACGGGTCCTAATACTTGCGCGTTATAGATTGCCGCATTCGTCCGGCTTCCAAGGCGAAGCGTGACGTGCGCGGAGGTCGCTTCGATATGCGTGAGTCCCGAAGCGGAGACGGTAACACCTTGCGTGTGTTGCACCGGCGGTGCATTTCCGGGCGGGAAGAGCGGCCGGACGCTCTGCGCCGCAGCCGTTGCCGGCAGCAGTACCGAAAACCAAACGCCGATCCATACTCGTTTCATGCGGCTTAGTTGGTTGGCAGGTCCGCCGAGCCTTCTGAAACTCGCGCGGTTCGATGCGGGTAGGAGGGGAGCGATGAAGATACGTTCGACGACGATCCTCGCCGTGCGGCGTAACGGCCTGCTTGCAATTGCAGGCGACGGTCAAGTGACGTTAGATAAAACGATCGTAAAACACAGCGCGCGCAAAGTCCGCAAGATCGCTGCAGGCAAAGTGCTGGCCGGTTTTGCCGGCTCCGCCGCCGATGGAATTACGCTGCTCGAGAAGTTCGAAAAGAAATACAATGAGTTCAAAGACGTTACGCGAGCGGCGGTGGAGCTTGCAAAAGACTGGCGCCAAGACCGCGCACTCCGAAGGCTCGAAGCGCTCTTGATCGTAGGGACGCCCGAACATCTCTTCGTACTCTCCGGCACCGGTGATGTTATCGAACCCGACGAGGGCATCGCAGCGATCGGAAGCGGCGGCCCGTACGCGCAAGCCGCTGCGGCCGCGCTGATGCGCAACAGCGATCTGCGTGCGGACGAGATCGCCCGCAAGGGGCTCGAAATCGCGGGCGAGATCTGCATCTATACCAATAGCGACATCACCCTGGAGACGCTTCCCTAATGACCGTGACTGCAACCCACGATCCGACCGCGCTGACCCCGCGGCAAATCGTCGAAGAACTCGATAAGTACATCGTCGGCCAAGCCAAGGCAAAGCGCGCAGTTGCCATCGCCTTGCGCAACCGGTATCGCCGTTCGCGCGTTCGCGCCGACCTGCGCGAGGAGATTACGCCGAAGAATATTTTGATGATCGGCCCGACCGGAGTAGGCAAAACCGAAATAGCGCGTCGCCTCGCGGGTCTCGTCGGGGCGCCGTTCGTGAAGGTCGAGGCGACGAAGTACACGGAAGTCGGATACGTCGGGCGGGATGTCGAGTCGATGGTGCGCGATCTCGTCGAAGCCGCGATTCGCATGGTTACCGAAGAACGCCGAAGCGAAGTCGGCGATCTCGCCGAACGCCAAGCCGTCGAGCGCATCATCGACGTGCTCAGCCCCGAAACGGCGCCGCGCCCAGCGCAGCAGGGCGCCAGCGCATTCACGCAAACGCTCGGGTCGATCTTCGGCAACAACTTCGCGCAGCCGCAAGCGCCGACGCCGCAGACGCCCCAGGCGCCGCAAGCGCCTCCCTCGGACGCGCAGCGCATTCGCGAGCAGACGCGCTCGGAGATAGAACGCGGTTTCTACGATGTCCGCCTGATCGAAATCGAAGTGGAGGAGCAGGCGACGCTACCGATCGGCGTTATCGGCGGTGGAATGGACCAAGGCAACATGGGCGGCGACATCGGTGAGATGCTGGGCGGTCTGATGCCGAAGCGGCGAAACAAAAAACGCGTGACCGTTGCGGAAGCGCGGCGCGTGTTCGCGCAAGAAGAAGCGCAGAAACTCATCGACATGGATGCCGTGAAGCGCGAAGCGCTGCGGCGCGCCGGCGAGAACGGCATTATCTTCATCGACGAAATCGATAAAGTCGCGGGGCGAGAAGGTTCGCGCGGCGGTCCGGACGTCTCCCGCGAAGGCGTCCAGCGCGATATTTTACCGATCGTCGAAGGTTCCACCGTAACGACGAAACACGGCACGATCAAAACCGATCACGTGCTCTTCATTGCCGCGGGCGCGTTTCACATGAGCAAACCCTCCGATCTCATACCCGAGCTGCAAGGGCGCTTCCCGATTCGCGTGGAGCTGGATTCGCTTACCGCCGAAGATTTCAAGACGATCCTGACGCAGCCGAAAAACGCGCTGATCGAGCAATACAAAGCGATGCTCGCAACCGAAGACGTAAACTTGGATTTTGGTGCCGATGCAATCGACCAGTTGGCCCGCTTTGCCATGCAAGTCAACGAACAGAGCGAAAATATCGGAGCAAGGCGGCTGCATACCGTGCTCGAGCGCTTGCTCGAAGACGTGAGCTACGCCGCCCCGGAGACGGTCGGAACTGTCACGATCGACGCGGCCTACGTGCGCGAACGTCTGCAAGACGTCGTGGAAAACGCCGACCTATCCGGGTACATCCTGTAGTGGGGCCGCTAGGCTCACTGATTTTTAAAGCGTGGCCGGCGAGCAAACGCTAGGATGGGAATACTATGAAAATGCGCAGCGTCTTTTTTAGCTTCGTTCTTGCCGGCGTCGCGGCCGCGCTTGCAGCCTGCAACGGGAACAACAGCGGCGGCGGATATGTCGGACCTTCGCCCGGGCCCACGTGCGGGCCGTATGGCATCTCTTCGCAGCTTATTTATCCGCCGGCAGGGGCGACCGGCGTTTCGGACTCGATCCCACAGATGGTGGTCGCGCTCAGCACGCCGTTACCGATCAATACCTACAATCTGGCGTTGACCGGCAACAACTTCTCCAGCTTGACGGCGAACTACCTCTCGCAGATATCGGCTTCGCAACTGCCATCGGGCTCTGCGACGACCACGATTCCAAACCCGACCTATGAAGCGGTAAACTTGATTGCCGCCCTGCCGTCAGCCACGCAGATATCGGTAGCGTTGAACATTCCGAGCGATCCGAACAACTGCACGCCGCAGAATATCCCTAACGGTACGTTTACGTCGCAATAGCGTGCGAAGGTAGGTCTACCGCGCTAGCGGGTGAATTTGGGCCGGTCCTGTAGAATAGGACCGGCATGGCGTACATCCGCGAGATCGTCACCCAAGGGCATCCGGCGTTGAGGCGCGTTGCAAAAAAAGTGCATCCGGCCGATATATCGGATCCCCTATTTCAACAGCTGATCGACGATATGTTCGCTACCATGTACGCCGCGCCGGGCGTCGGCCTCGCAGCCCCGCAGATCAACGTCGGCAAACGGCTCTTCGTTATGGACACGCACGATGAGAAACACGAGCCGGCGGCCGTCATAAATCCGAGGCTTGAATCGGCCGAGCGCGAGGAGGAGATGACCGAAGGCTGTCTCTCAGTTCCCGGCTACGTCGGTGAGATCGTGCGCTTTACGCACGTTGCGATTACGGGACTGGACCGCGGCGGTGCGAAGATACGGCTTGAAGGCGATGGGCTTTTCGCTCAATGCCTGCAGCACGAACTGGACCATCTCAACGGCGTGCTCTACATCGACAAGGCAAAGAATCTTCGCCAAGCGCAAACGGAAGAAGAAGTCGAAATTGCCGAGGCTGCTGCGGCCGAGGCCTATTAAGCGCTTTGAAGACGCTCTTTTTCGGCACGAGCGGTTTTGCCGTGCCGAGTTTGCACGTTGCCGCCGCACAAACGGAACTTTTCGGCGTAGTAACGCAGCCGGACCGTCCGTCGGGCCGCGGTCACAAGGTTCGCGCGACGCCAGTAAAAACCGCTGCGCTCGGTCTCGGCGTGCGCGTTTTCGAACCTGCGAGCCTGCGCGCATTCGCGCGCGATATCGCGGATCGATCGTTCGATCTCTTCTTGCTTGCGTCGTACGGAAAAATATTGCCTAAAGTGCTGCTCGATATTCCGAAACTCGGCGCGTTGAACGTCCATCCGTCGCTCTTGCCGAAGTACCGCGGTGCGACGCCGATTCAAACGGCCCTTCGTAACGGAGATCGTAGGACCGGTGTCACGATCATGCTGATGGATGCGGGCATGGATACCGGCGATATCGTGCTGCAGGAATCGCTCGACATCGCTCCCGATGAAGGTTACGAAGCGCTGCACGACCGCCTTGCGTTTTACGGCGGCGATCTGCTTGGGCAGGCAATCGATCGCGCGTCGCGCGGCGCGCTGTTCGCTACGCCGCAGTCGGGAGAACGAAGCGTAACCCGTCCGCTCGGAAAGGACGATCTCGTCGTCGACCTCACATGGCCCGCGCAGCGTATCGTGAATGCCGTTCGAGCTTTTTCGCCGAAACCGGCGGCGCGCGCCGAAATGCACGGGGAGATGGTGAAACTCATACGCGCCCATGTGAGCGATGACGGCGGTGTCGTGATCGACGAACTTATTGCGCCGAACCGTGGCCGCATGTCGGGAAAGGACTTCGAGCGATCGGCCCGCAGCACCGTACGCAATCGGAACGAGCAGGAAGATGATTAGCGCGCGGGATGCCGCGCTTCAAACCGTGCGTGATGTCTTTCCCGCAACCCCGCAGTCGGTAGAGCGGGGCGCGCAAGACGCGTTGGACTATCGTTCTCGAAAAGCCGATCTGGACGCGCGCGATCGCGCCTTTGCGACCGAACTCGCGTATGGCTCGATCAAAATGCGTCGCACGTTGGATTGGTATCTCAAGCCGTTCATCGGCGAACGCGCCTCGACGCTGCCTCCGGTGATCCGTGAGGTGCTGCGTCTTGGCATTTACGAATTCGCTTACACGCGCGCGGACGAGCACGCGACCGTTTTCGAATGGGTCAATGTCGCAAAACGAAACGGACATCGCGGCGTTGCGAACCTCGTTAACGCCGTGCTGCGCAGCTTTTTGCGGGACCGCCCCTCGGAACCACGGCGCGAGATGTTCGCAAGCGATGAAGAGTATCTCGGCACGCGGTACTCGTTGCCGGGGTGGCTCGTTCGCCAGTGGTCGGGCGTTTTCGGTGAGGCGGTTGAAGCGGTCTGCGCGAGCGTCAACGATCCGGCGCGCGCGGCAATTACCGTCAACACGATGAAAGCCAGCGTCTCGGAAACGATGGATCGTTTCGCAAGCGACGGAGTTGAGACGTCGCAGTCGCGGTGGGCGGCGGAGTCGCTACTGATCGGCGATGCATCCTACGCGCGCCGTCGAGAACCCGACGCGCATGGAGCGTGGTGGATTCAATCGGAGAGTTCCGCGATGCCGGTGGATATTCTCAATCCCCAGCCGGGAGAGGCGGCCTTAGACGTGTGCAGCGGGCGGGGAAACAAAGCGCTTCAGATCGGCGCGCGCATCCGCGGCGAAGGCACGCTGCTGTGTATTGAGGCCGACGTGCGCAAAGCCGAAGTGCTGCAGCGGCGTTGCGCAGGAGCGTCGGTGTCGGCAGCGATCGTCACCGGCGATGCCACGCAGGTGCTGCTCGGCGATTCCCAGCGTTTCGATCGGGTGCTCGTGGATGCGCCCTGTTCGGGCGTCGGCGTCATTGGGCGACACGCCGAAACGCGGTGGAAGAAGCAGTCGGGGGATGGCGAACGCTTGAGCGCGACGCAGGCGAGGATTCTGGATCGAAGCGCAGCTTACGTCCATGCCGGTGGAGCGCTCGTGTATGCGGTCTGCTCCAGCGATCCCCGCGAAACATCCGAGGTCGTCGATGCTTTTTTGTCGCGAAACAATTTCCAGCGGGGGCTCATACCGGGATCGTACGAGCCGTTTCTCACCGCGCGCGGCGACGTATTGATTCCGCCGGGAATCGAAGGCCGCGACGGCTTCTTCATCGCCCGGCTGGAGCGCCGGTAGGACTGACGTAGCGACGTATGAGTTGGTTTGCGCGGATCGAGCAGGCATGTGCGGCGTTCATCGAGCGTACGTTTGCGAAAACATTTCCCGGCAATCTCGAACCTGCGCAGATTGCGCGTAAGCTGGTTTCAACCATGGAGGCGCGTACGCGCGGCGGTGAAGGCCATCTCTTCGCCCCGGGCTCGTACGTCGTGTTCGTCAATCCCGAAGATCTCGCACGTTTGGGAGAGCATCGCGCATATCTCGAACGCCAATGGGGCGAACTCTTGCGCGACATGGCCGGACGCGTGGGCGTATACTTCTCCGACGGTGGACCGAACGTGCGCATGCAGGCGCGCGAAAGCATCCCTTCGGGCACCATCGACGTAATGGTGGCAAGCGATCTCACGATCCAGGTTGCCGCCGACGTCGTTGAAGCCGCCGATGCCTACGTGCTCCGTATGGTCAAAGGCGTGCCGGCCTCGGCGGTTTATTCTCTGAGCGGAACCGCCTCCATCGGCCGAAACGAAGAGTGCGACGTCTTTCTCGTCGATCCGAGCGTTTCGCGCAATCACGCAGAGATCGCCGTAGATGCCGACGGACCGCTCGTGCGCGACTTGGGATCGACGAACGGCACGTTTCTCAACGGCGAACGGCTCCACGGAGAACGCCGGGCGCGACCGGGCGATCTGCTGATGGTTGGAAACACGCAGTTACGCATCGAGGGCAGAACGTGAACTTCGAAGCGCACATGCGTGTTGCGTCGCTCGAGATCGCCGGAGCACTGCTGGCAGTTGCTGTCGTTGCATCGCGTCCCCGCCGTTTCGGAACGGGCGAGCACGACGAAGGCAATCGTATCGGTATAGCCCTGCGGTTTGTCGATACGAGTGCGGAACGCCGGTTCGAGGGGGTTTGCCCGGTAACGATCGGCCGGTCCAGTGACGTCGAGGTTGCCGTGCCGGACCCCGAAGTAAGCCGTCGCCACGCGCGTTTAGAGCCGCACGGGCGAATCGTCTATCTCCGGGACCTTCAGAGCAGCAACGGTACGTTTCTCAACGGCCACCGTGTCGGCCGTGCGATCGAAATTCGCGCCGGAGACGAGATCGATGTTGGCACGACGCGCCTACTTGTGGAACAATTGAGTCCATGGACGTAGCGATTCGCGGCGACCGCGCTTGTTCTCTGACGCTGCAGTTGGGAACGCAGTCGTGGCTCTTCGCGGTCGCTCGCGGTTTTGGCACCATCGACGGCATCGCTGCCGCGCCTTCGGCGTTGTCGCGCATTCGATCGGAATGCGAGCGTCGTCTAAAAAGCGAGCGGTTCCGGCGTTCCGTTAGCCGTCCCGAAGCTGCCGCAACCGCGATGCTGGCGATCCTTTCACGGATCAACGCCGAAATTTTTACCCGCAGCGCGGCCCACGACGATTACGTCACTGCGGGTTGTTCGTTTTCGGCTGCAGTCGTCGTTCGCGGGCGCGCGTACGTGATACATACGGGCGGAACCGCCGTGTATCTCGCGCACGGCGCCGAACTGAAGTGGCTTACGGCGCAAGACTCCTTCGATGACGGTCCGCTACCGATTCTCGCTCGCGCGCTCGGCACGACCGGCTCGCTCGATGTTGCGCTCACGAGCGTCGGTGTGGAGCCCGGCGACCTTATCATCTTGCTCGCGCATCGGGTTCCCGGCGAACTGGACCGTCGCGCGCTCATCGCTCACGTCGAGGCAGCCGCTCCGAACGAGCAGGTTCTCGTGGTTCGATTCGATGACGGAGATCGGGCGCTCTGCGGCAGTCCTTCAGAGCGTTCGAACACCCATGCATCGGTGCATCGCGCGAGCAGCGTTCTGGTCCGAGCCGCGCTCTGCGCCGCCGGCGTTGCGTTTCTGCTCGCATCGTTGAGCGGATGGGCGCAGTAAGCCGCATCCTTCGCCGGCTGCTTCCCATGGCGGCTGCGCTCGCCGTTTCGGCGCTGCTGCTCGCATTTGCGCCACCGCGCACCATCGGGCCACCGTGGGTCCTGATGCTGCTTGCCGCGCTTGCGGTGCTCTGGGTGCTATGGCAGCCGATGCGATCGAGCCGCGACGACATCTTGCCGGCGATCGCGGTAGTTCTGGGCGCGCTCGGGCTGCTGCTCGTGTCGCGCCTCTCCGCCGAATTGGCGCAAAAGCAACAATGGTGGATTGCCGTTTCACTCGTGGCGTGCATCGCTTTGGCGCCGGCGTTCACGAACTTCCGGCGTTTCTCGGCGTATAAATACCTGTGGGTCGTCGCGTCGCTCGCGCTTTTCATCTTGCTTGTCTTCTTCGGCCAGGAGGTCAACGGCGCAAAACTGTGGATCAAGCTCGGGCCGGTGCAGTACGAACCGATCGAACTGATAAAACTCTTCATCGTATTCTTCCTCGCCGGGTATCTTGCCGAAACGGCCGATGTTATCGCGGCGGCGCGGCCGTGGTCGGTGCGCGCCAATATCAAATACCTTGGTCCCCTCTTTCTGGGTTGGGGCGCTTCGATGGCGATTCTCGTCTTGCAGCGAGACCTCGGTATGGCGACGCTGCTTCTGGCTGCCTTCGCCGCGCTGCTCTACGTATCGACGCGGCGAATCGATATCGTGCTCGGCGGAGTCGCCGTCTTCGCCTGCGTCGCCTTTTGGGCGATTCACCACTATCCATACGTGCAGACGCGAATCGCGGTATGGCGCAATCCGTTCAGCGATCCGCTAGGCGCGGGCTATCAATCCTCGCAGGCATACTACGCGATCGCCGCCGGCGGCATATTCGGAACCGGATTGGAGCTAGGGCATCCGAACTTCATTCCCGCGGCAGCAACGGATTACGTGTACGCCGCATTTTCCGAGGAGTTCGGATTCATCGGCGCGCTGATCGTCCTCGGAATCTTTCTCGCTTTGGTGCGCCGCATATTCGCGGTCGGATTCGAACAGCCCGACCTCTATTCCAAATTGCTCGCCGCCGGCATGGCTGCAACGCTCGGGTTTCAGGTCGTCATCATCGTGGGCGGCGTGATCGGCGTCTTCCCCCTCACGGGCATCACGCTACCCTTTATCTCGTACGGCGGCAGTTCGCTCGTTGCAAACTTCTTGCTCGTCGCCCTCGTCTGGGCGATGAGCGGTCGTAATCCCGCCGCCGCCGCCGCGACCCTTTCACCGGTCGAAAATTACGCCGCAGGCAAAGCGTGAATCCACGCATAATGCGGTCGAATGAGAAACGCATTCGTTTGAAAAAAAGGAGCGACGAAGTTGAATCGCATCAGTAAGGTAGGATTTACCGGTTTAGCCCTGATCGTAACGCTCGCAGCGTGCGCCAAGAGCAGCGACACGTCGTCGACGACCACGTCGAGCGATAGCGGGACCGCCTCTCCCGCTTCCGCCGCCGGAGCGATGAACGGGGCGTCCGCGAATGACGGCGGCAAAGTATACCAAACGAACTGTTCCAGTTGCCATCAGGCGACCGGCGAAGGCATCGCCGGGACGTTTCCACCGCTTGGCGGCAATGCGGTCGTTACCGGCGATCCGACGAAAGTGATTCACATCGTTAAATATGGACTGCATGGGAAAATCGATGCAAAGGGACACAGCTATAACGGCATGATGCCGGCCTGGGACAAGCAGATTTCAGCAACCGATATTGCCTCCGCGGTCACATTCATTCGAGCGTCCTGGGGGAACAAAGCGTCGGCCGTTTCGGAAGCGCAAGTGAACGCGGTAAAGCAATAGCAGTTTCGGGACGTCGCTATTCGAACTTTCACGCAGCGTCGCGAAATTCACGGCGGAACAAGTTATCGATCAGCTCGAAAAGTTTTGGATCGACTCGCTGCAGTCGCGTTTTCGTCGCCCTCGGCCAGTGCGACGTAGCATCGTTGGCTTCCACGTATGCGCGCAGTGACTCGGCGAAATATTCGTCGATTGCGGTGGCCGCATACGGCGTTACAAATGCGCGTGCGTCTTCGAAGAGGCGCCGCAATTCCGGATCGATGCCGGAACGGTAGATGCCGCCGCCAAGTGCGCAGTCGAGAGCGTGCCCAAATTCATGGGCCACCGTCATTGGACTGCGGGATCGCAGATACACCATCCGCTCTTCGACGACGAACAAACCCGCAGGAGGCGCGGGCCACGAATCGACATCGATGCCCAACCGTGCGAGGGCCGCAGACGCGCTGCGATACGATTCACCGGTTTTAAGCGGCATAACGCGTACACCGGCGTCGAAAGCATAGCGCAGAGCCGCTGCTCCGAAAAGTCCGAGCGTCGCTGAAACGGTAGTCCGATCGGCGGTATCGTCCGTTAGGACGAGCGAACGTGCAACGGTAACCGCATTCGACATAGAACGCCGAGCATAGGCCGCAGCCGTTGCCGGGGAGTGCCGGCGTTGTTATCAAAAAATGGCGGCATGGCCTGTACCTCGGGCGGACGCGTTATACTCAGTGTCGCGGCAAGAGTCGCGCTCGTTTTGCCATGGTTGCGAAACAGTTTTAGAATAGCAGGTGCAATGCCGCAGTTCGCCATGAAAAAAATGCGACGCGAAAATCATTTTAAACGGCCTAAAAGTGTTTGGCAAAATCCGCTTCAACGAGCGACCTCGTCTTTTCTAGCAGCCGTTTCCTAGTTGTATCATTATTAGGCGGTTTTTTCGGAAGAAGAAGTTTTGGAATTGCCCACACGAATCGATGGAGTGCAGCGTTTGAATGGGCCGCCATGTGGTGTACGGCAGAACGTGTACGTCCAGGTGGGCGGATATCGGGATCGGCGTCGACTTACCGTAGATTCGCATTACCTCCGGCATCGTTTGACCGAGCCGGATACCTCGGACGGTAACGAGATCGTGAAGGTCTCGCTTCACGACGGGTTTCGGCGGCGCAGTGACGTTGGTTGCAGCAACGACGTCGTTCCACGAACAGCAGCCTTGTTGATAAAAAGCGATCCGATGAACCGGATCGTATACGGCATGCCCTTTAGGTGGGCCGGCGTTTCCATAGACAAAAAACGTGCCGTCTTTCGGGCCTTGGTAACCCAAAAACTGCGCGGCGGTGGGGCGCTCGCCTTCGTAAAGAAACCCGTCGCGGCGTGTTATATGGGCCGCTAAGCCGCGCTCCCACCACGTACCCGGGTAGCCTAAAGTCGGCAGCCACGCTCCCATTGCTTCGCTGCACGCGTTGTGAAAGTATCGCGTGCACTTCGGATTGCTCGTCGAATGAGCCACGGGGGCAGGCGCGCAAAAACCGCGAGACGGGAGCGAAGAGGCGATAAGCGCCGCAGTTATGGCCGTTCGTATGAATCCCATAACGCGTCCTTCGCCATCAGTATCCAATCGGCTAGGTGGACACTCGGCAGATCGGCCACTAGCAACAAAAAAAACTCTGCTCGCGGCGATTGGCCGATGGGACCAACGAGCGACCGGTATCGTCGTTTAGCTTGTTGCGATAGGCTGGCGATCCCCACGGCATCATTAGTCGAACGAAGCAGGAGCACGTTTATTAAAAATAATAATGCTCCGAGTATCATGGCGTCGCATTCCGGAGACGATGAGCTTGTCTGCGGGACGATCAAAAGCGAAGACGGTTTTCCCGTGCTTGCCTTGCATCTGCTCGATGAACATCCCGACATTAAAGCTATCAATCTTCAGGAGAGATCACGACGATGAGCGCATATCGAGCCCCCCTGCGTGACATGCAGTTCGTATTGCACGAGCTTGCGGGAATCGACGAAGTAGCGAAGCTTCCGGGATTCGAAGATGCCGCCGATGTCGTCGATTCGATTCTTGAGGAAGCGGGATCGTTTGCGAGCGGCGTTCTGGACCCGTTGAACCGGTCGGCCGACACGGAAGGCTGCACCTGGAACAACGGCGAGGTTACGACTCCGAAAGGCTTCAAAGAGGCGTACAAAAAGTTTGCCGATGCAGGCTGGATTGGTCTGCCCGTTCTGCCGGAATTCGGCGGCCAAGGACTGCCGCAGCTATTGCTCGGTCCGACGCTTGAAATGTGGAACGCAGCAAACATCGGATTCGCAAACGGACCGCTCTTGAATCAGGGCGCGATCGAAGCGATCGAACTGGTCGGCTCCGCCGAGCAGAAGAAGAAGTGGATACCGAATTTAGTCTCAGGCACGTGGACCGGGACGATGAACTTAACGGAGCCGCAAGCCGGCTCGGATCTCGCGCAGGTGCGCACGAAAGCCGTGCCGGACGGCGATTGCTATCTGCTTTCCGGTGAAAAAATATTCATCACGTTCGGCGAGCACGATATGGCGGAAAACATCGTGCATCTCGTCTTGGGACGTCTTCCCGACGCTCCTGAAGGAACGAAGGGCATATCGCTCTTTATCGTGCCGAAATTTTTAGTTGACGACAGCGGAAAACTCACCGAGAAGAACGATGTCGTGTGCGCCGGAATCGAGCACAAGCTCGGTATCAACGGCAACCCGACGTGCACGATGAAGTTTGGGGAAAAAGGCAAGGGCGCGGTCGGCTATCTCGTCGGCGAGGCGAATCGTGGACTCGAATATATGTTTATCATGATGAATGCCGCGCGCTTTTCGGTAGGCGTGCAGGGGTATGCGGTCGCCGACCGGGCGTACCAACATTCGCTTGAGTACGCCAAGGAGCGCGTGCAGATGTCGGACGCGGCGACGCGCAGCAAGACGCCCGTTCGCATCATCGAGCATCCGGACGTGCGGCGCATGCTCATGTGGCAGAAGGCAAACATTGAAGCGATGCGCGCACTTTCCTACGTGACGGCGGCATCCCTAGATTTCGCGCACAAACATCCCGATGAAAAGATCCGCAAGGCCCACAAAGCCTTTGTGGAACTGATGATCCCGGTCGTTAAAGGCTGGTGCACGGAAAACGCCGTCGAGCTGTGCTCGACCGCGTTGCAAATTTTCGGCGGAATGGGATATGTCGAGGAGACCGGCATCGCGCAGCAATATCGCGACGTGCGAATCACAACGATCTACGAAGGCACCACGGGAATCCAGGCGCTCGATCTCGTCGGCCGTAAGCTCATACGGGACATGGGCGCGACCGCGACAGTCGTCATCAAGCAGATGGAACGATTCGCCAAAGAAGCCGCCGCACACGAAAATGCCGACGTCAAAACGATCGGAGAAGCGCTGATCAAGGCGATTTCAACGCTCGCGGAAGTTTCGCAATGGATCGGCATGAACGCGATGGGCGATCTGCACAAGGCGTTCGCGTGCTCGGTCCCTTACTTGAAACTGTGGGGAGTCGTAGCCGGCGGATGGCAGATGGCGCGCGCCGCCACCGTCGCCGCCGACAAGATCGCTTCCGGAGACGGCGATCCGTTCTATGCCGCGAAAATAACGACCGCACAATTCTATGCATCGCATGTGATGACGCAGGCCGCATGGTACAAGCGCCAGATCATCGACGGTTCGGGCGACGTCATGACGCTCGCCGAAGATGGGTACGATCTCGATCGCAAGCTGTCGGTTCCCGCATAGTCATGCCATCGATCGCATCGGAGGACCGCGCCGGCACGAGGACCATCACGCTCGATAATCCGCCCGTAAACGCGCTTTCGTTTGCGCTCTCCGCTGAATTGGTTCCCTTTATCGAAGCGGCGAGCGCGGATCCGTCGGTTAATGCGGTTGTCCTCGTGGGCGCCAACGGACTTTTTTCCGGGGGAGCGGACGTTAACGATTTCAACATCGAGCCGAGACCCGATACGAAGACGATCCGCGACGTGATCGCGGCGATCGAACGCAGCGACAAAGTATTCGTTGCAGCGATCGAAAAAAACGCGCTCGGCGGCGGACTCGAACTCGCCCTTGCATGCGATTACCGCATCGCAAACCGGCATGCAAAAATCGGCCTCCCGGAGATCAAACTCGGATTGCTGCCCGGCGCCGGCGGCACGCAACGCCTGCCGCGACTCATCGGTGCGCAAGACGCACTTGAAATAATGCTCAAGGGCCGCAATGTCAGCATGGACGAAGCCAAGGAAAAGGGTATCGTCGACGAGGTTGTCGACGGGAGCGCGCTCGATGCGGCGCTGACGTTTGCCACCGCGGGCGCCGCCTTAGGAAAGCGCCGGATCTCCGCTCGCAAAGCAGCGCTCGGCAAAGGCATCACGTCACAGGCCGCCCCCTTCGTTGTTTCCCAAGCGCACAAAATGGTGCCCTCCGAAAAGAACGGCGGATTCGCGGCACATAAGCTGATCGACGCCGTTGAAGCGGCCGTTGAAATGCCGTTTGCGTATGGTTTAGCGCGCGAAGCGCGGCTCTTTGAAGAACTCGTGCGTTCCGCGCCTTCGGCCGCGTTGCGGCACCTGTTTTTCGCCGAACGGGAGCTTGCGAAAGTACCTGGGCTTAAAGGCGCGCAGGCGCGCGAAATCGCAAAAGCCGCCGTTATCGGCGCCGGCACGATGGGAACCGGCATCGCGATCGCCTTCGCGCAGGCCGGCATACCCGTTGTCGTTATCGATTCAAACGACGCCGCGGTAGAGAAGGCGAAGCAGACCGTCTTCGGCATGTTCATGTATCAGGTGCAAAAAGGCCGCATGACGCAAGAAGAAGCGTGGAAGCTCGGTACTTCCATTGCATTCACCGACGATTACGCCGAAGTCGGCGATGCGGGCCTCGTTATCGAAGCCGTCTTCGAAGACATGGGTGTAAAGATAGAAGTATTCGAGAAGCTGGACCGGCTCCTCGGGGACGATGCCGTTCTTGCATCCAACACCTCGACCCTCGACATCGACGAAATGGCTTCCGTTACACGAAGGCCCGATCGTTTCGTCGGCTTGCATTTCTTCGTTCCGGCAAACATCATGCCGCTTGTGGAGATCGTTCGCGGCGCGGCGACGTCGGCGGAAACGCTGGCCACGGCGTTTAAACTCGCGAAGGCGCTGAAGAAAACCGCCGTACTCTCGACCAACGAGTTCGGATTCATCGGCAATCGCATGATCTTCGATTACGCGAAAGCCGCGGGCGAGCTTGCCGAAGAGGGCGTATCGATCGCACGGATCGATGCGGTTGCCAAGGCATTCGGATTTCCGATGGGCCCTTTTGCAATGGGCGATCTTTCCGGGATCGACGTTGCGTGGCATATCGCAAGGGCGCGCCCCGATATCGCAGGCGGACGCACGAACATATTGGATCGGTTGGTCGCAATGAAGCGTCTAGGCCAGAAAACGATGGCGGGATATTATAAGTACGATCCGTCCGTCGGCAAAGGGCGAGAACCGATTGCGGACCCGCAGGTTGAAACGATCTTTGCCGCGGAAGCGGCGAGTGCGGGAATCGTTCCTCGTGAAGTTTCCGATGAGGAGATCGTGCAGCGCCTCGTCTTCGCGCTGATCAATCGCGGAGCATACTTGTTGGAATCCGGCGTCGCTTTACGGCCGGGCGATATCGACATCGCGTACGTGTACGGCTATGGATTTCCGCCGTATCGCGGCGGCCCGATGTGGTATGCCGATGGGCTCGGCGCGCGCAACGTTCGGGACAAGATCGTCGAGTTCGGTTGGGAGCCCGCTCCATTGCTGCAAAAGATGGCGGCGGAGAACGGCACGTTTTCGCAATACCGGCGCGCAACGGCGGCATCGAAGGGTGAAGGAGAGCTCGTCAATGCGTGAAGCGGCGATCGTCTCGGTTGCGCGCACGCCGATCGGCCGCGCCTTTCGCGGCGCATTCAATCAAACGCCCGGAGCAACGCTGGCGGGACATGTCGTTGATACGGCGATCCGTCGCGCGAACGTGGACCCCGCGCAAGTTGACGACGTCATCATGGGCTGCGGCCTCCCCGAAGGCGCGACAGGTAACAACATCGGCCGCACGGCGGCCTTGCGTGCCGGGTGTCCGGTGACCGTTGCGGGCCAAACGGTAAGCCGTTTTTGCGCATCCGGTCTGGACGCGATTGCAGCGGCTGCAAAACGCATTATCGTCGACGGTTCCGATATCGTGGTCGGCGGCGGCGTCGAGTCGGTCTCCCTCGTACAGAACAACCTCGACATGGTGCATTACACGGAAGAATGGCTGCTGCGCCATACTCCGGATATCTACATGCCGATGTTATACACGGCCGATAACATCGCGAAAAAATACAACGTTTCGCGCGAGCGCCAAGACGAATATGCGCTGCAAAGCCAGCAGCGCACGGCGGCCGCGCAAGCAGCGGGGCGTTTCGATGCGGAGATCGTCCCACTGCCTGCGTGGAAGGTGTTCGAGGATCGCGAAAGCGGCCGCATCAGCGAAGAACACGTTACGCTGCGCGCCGACGAAGGTAATCGTCCGGAGACAACGCTCGAAGGATTGCGTTCGCTCAAAGGCGCCGTTCCGGGCATAAGCGACACCACCATTACCGCGGGTAACTCATCGCAGCTCTCCGACGGCGCGGCCGCGCTCGTGTTAATGGATGCAAAGGTCGCTGAACGGCACAACATGCAAGTCCTCGGAATCTACCGCGGCTTTGCCGTTGCAGGTTGCGAGCCCGATGAGATGGGCATCGGCCCGGTCTTCGCCGTTCCGAAACTGCTCGCTCGCCACGGGCTTAAAGTGGAAGAGATCGGTCTGTGGGAACTCAACGAAGCATTTGCCGTTCAAACGGTGTATTGCCGGGACGTGCTGGAAATCCCGAACGACCGCTTCAACGTCGACGGCGGCGCAATTTCCATCGGACACCCATACGGCATGAGCGGCGCTCGCATGACCATGCACGCGCTCATCGAAGGTAAGCGGCGCGGTCTCAAATACGTCGTCGTAACGATGTGCATCGGGGGCGGCATGGGCGCCGCAGGACTCTTCGAAGTCGCGTAACGCCGTGGAGACCGGCGCATGCGATGCGACTCCGGCGCTACGTCGCGCGTTTCGCTAGAGCCGAGTTTTCAACGCGAATGCGCCACGCGAGCAAAGCACCGTTGAGCACGCTGAATGCGAGCGCGAGCATCCAAGCTCCGAAGGCAAGCGGCAATACTGCAAGCTCTAGAACTACGACCGTGTAGTTTGGATGGCGCATGAAGCGGTACGGTCCGCGGCGGACAAGCGGTGCGCCCGGCAGCGTGATTAGGCGTGTCGTCCAATACGGGCCGAGCGACGCTAACGCCCACACGCGCAGACATTGCAGCGCGACGAAGCAGCCGATGAGCCACCAGTTCGGCACGGTTTCGTGTGGAATAAAAAGCCACATGGCGAGCAGCCATGCCGTATGCAGCGCGACGAACCAGGGGTGCTGTTCTCGCGCTAACTCGATTGCGCCGCGTGCGAGCAGTCTTCGGGAATTGCTTTCCGCGTAGACGACTTCGGCGATCCGCTGCAGCGCAACGAGGAGGAGAACGATACCAAGAATCACGTTCGCTGCAGATTGACGAAGGCTGCCGTAAATCCCGGACCCATTGCAGTCAGCAACGCGTGTTGCCACATTCCATCGCGAAGCGCTCCTTCACGCATGGCGCGTTCTAACACGAAAAGCACCGTAACGGCGGACATATTGCCGTAATCGCGCAGGATCGTTCGCGAATCCACGAGCGCACCTGATTCGAGGCCGAACGCCGATTCGAGCGCGTCGAGAACTTTCGTTCCACCGGGGTGCGAAAGAAACCGGTCGATGTCACCTGCGTTCAAGCCGCGTTCGCGCAGATAATCGTCGAGCACCGGCCGGAACTGTGTTTCGACCAAATGCGGAATATCGCGCGAGAAAACCGCCTGTAGACCATCGTCCGCTACATCCCACCCCATGATGTCCAGCGTCTTGGGAAACGTGTACTCGCCGGAGCCGGTAACGTGCGGACCCTCGCCCTCGGTCGAGAGCACGACGGCGGCGGCGCCGTCACCGAAGAGCGCGGTTGCAACGATGTTGCTTTTCGCAACGTCATTCCGCCGGAACCATAGCGCGCAAAGTTCGATAACCAGCAACAGTACCGTGCTTCCAGGCGCGGCGGCAGCGAACGTCGCGGCGCGCGCAAGACCGACGGCGCCGCCGACGCATCCGAGCCCGAAGATCGGAAGGCGGCGGACCGTTCGTTTGAACGGCATCCGCTCCATGAGCAGCGCATCCAAACTCGGCGTTGCGATACCGGTTGTCGAAACCACGACGATCGCATCGACGTCTTCGATCGTCCGATCGGCGTCTTCAAGCGCACCGAGCGTCGCGCGTTCGAGCAGATCGACCGCAGACGACCGATAGACTTCGTTGCGGTCCGGCCACCCGTGAGCGTCGTAATACCAGTCAACCGGAACGCACGAATAGCGCCGGTTGATGCCGGTATTTGCAAAGACCGGCAGCAGTCGCTTTACGACCGCGGAGTTGCCGAATTGCGCTTCAACGCGTTTCGCGATGTCGGCTTGATCGAGCGCAAACGGCGGTACCGCTGTTGCGATACCGCCGATGCGGGCGTGAACTGAAATGGCCGCTATCTCTTAGGCGAGTACGCCGTGCACCAGCCGAGCGGGCTAATCGGGCCTGCGACGACCTTGCAGGCGCCGCTCGTGATCTTCAACTTCGATGGAAGAAAGAGCGAGCACCCGGAGCATCGCTGATTTCCGTGCGGTTTCGATTGATATTTGAACTGCGCTTTGGAACCTTTGGCTTCGGCGATCGAGGTCGCGCCGAGCATTGCTAGGCTTGCGAGTGCCGGAAGAACGATGAGCTGCTGCAGCACTTCTTTGCGGGATGGTTGCATCACGAAGATTCTCCTTAGTAGGTTCGTCTTCGTTTCAGCGTTTTTTCACCCGATGCCTACAACATATTCATGGCAAAGTACGTTCCCACACCCGGAACGCCCGTTTTGCCAAGACCCACCCAGCGGTCCGCGGAGATGATGTTCAAATAGTGGCCGCGTTCGCCGCCGCTCTGATGCTCTTCATCTTCGAACCCCTGATCGGGATCGGTCCATGACGATATCTCATCGAAGGCCGCATTCTGTCCGCAGAATTGCTCGCGTGGGGCCCCGGGCAACTGATGATAAAAAGCATTAAATTCGATGCAGCCCTTCGGATTGCCGAGTGACGCGCAGGTATGGCCGACCCGCTGAGTGCGCCCTTCCAAGGCAGCCCAGTATCGGGCGCTCTCCATAAGGTTTTCATCGAAGGCAAGCGTTCCGGGGATGCCGCGAGCGGCGCGGAACGCATTGAGTTGCGCGAGCGCGGATCGTTCTTCTCGCGTCGGACGCAGCAGCTTGATCGTCCCCACGCCACCGGTTGGAAAGACGCCATGGAACGCAACCCGTCCGTTGCTCTTTCCGTACGCGGTAAGCAGAAAGCCGGATTGCGTCGACCAAAGTACAAATTTTCCATCGCGATCCGTCTGAACCGTAGTCGCGTCCCGGGCAACATCGTCGCCGCTCATAGCGGCGTTGTTGTCTATGCCTCGCGCGGAAAGCGCAACCGTGACGCCCGAAATCGGTCTTCCCGTTTCGCCGTCCACGACTACGCCGCTGACCGGCCCGGCTTGAGCCGATCCCGTCGCGGCGGCCCAGAGCAAGAGGCCGGTCATAATTGCAAAAAAGCGCACGCTTGCAGCTACTCCCATGAACGGTCATCGACCAAAACGACGTAGAATATTAAGAGCCTGTCAGAAATTGGTCAGATAGATATAATCCGCGGGTTCGCCGTTATACTTGGAAACCGTTGCGACCAAGCGTGACCTTGCAGGACGACGCGCCGCATCGCTCGTTATCGTGAGCGTTCGCGGCAGCGAACAGTCCGGTGATGGGCGTTCGTAAAGCCGAAGTGAAGTCGAGCGCAG
Source organism: Vulcanimicrobiota bacterium (assembly GCA_030854045.1). Classification (GTDB taxonomy): domain Bacteria; phylum Vulcanimicrobiota; class Vulcanimicrobiia; order Vulcanimicrobiales; family Vulcanimicrobiaceae; genus JALYTY01. The sequence goes on from JALYTY010000052.1 coordinate 66,205, forward strand.
ATAATAGCCGAAGAGCGTAAGAGAGTTCATGCCGTTGAGGTCATCGAAGCACGCGCGCGCAGCGGTTTTTTCATAGGACCGCACGACCGCAAAAAGTTCTCGATTCTGAAATTGATATGCGTTTGCCGAAACCGGAATGTAGTCGATGAAATAGGCGCGCGCGAAGGCTGAAAACTCGGCGATCGCGACGATCGCGAAAAGAGCTGCCAAGGTATTACGATAGGCAGAAAGGCGCTCTTGCGAAAGAGCGGTCCACGCGGCGCTCAATCCGATTGCGGCGAAAATGCACGCGAGCGGAGCGCCTGAAAGCGTGCGTAAGAAGTGCGGGACGCCGTCGTTCGTCACTGCTCCGCCGATCGGATACAACACCAGCCAAACAAAGAGGAAGCTGCCCGTAGCGACGCCGTACCGGCGCCAAACCGCGATCGCGCCCAACACAACGAACGGCAGCATCCACAGATAGAGGATGCCGGCGTGCGGGCCGTGATCGGGATTGCCGTCTCCGTGAAGAAAGAGTGCGCCAAAATCGAAGTGCGCGAGGTAGTTGCGCGCGAACGTGGCGGCCGAACGCGGTTCTAATCCGTGCGCGAACGTCGATATGCGCCGGTCTCGCCAGAAAAAATCCGGGTCGCTCCAAACGGAGAGCGCGAACGGCGCGAGAATCGCGATCCACACGCCTAGTCCGCACGAGAGCGCTCGCCACGACGCGCGCGCTTCCTTCCAAAAGCAAACGGTCAATGCGAGGGCGAGCACCGCCTGCGTCGGCAGCGCTGCCCGGTAACTATAGGAGCCGATCCCAAAGAGGGCACCCGCGCAGAGCGCCGTCCGAGTGCTGCCGGTTTGCAGCGAACCGCGCTGCATCCAGAGGCCGGCGAGGAGAAACGGCAGCATCGCCGCCGGTTCCCATCCGACCCGCGAGACGACGATCTCCCATGGAAGGATCGCCGCGGTCGCGCCTGCTATCGCGCCGGCAAGCCGATCGCTCGTCAACCGTTGCGCGAGTGCGGCGGTGAAAAATACGGTAAGGACACCGAAAGCAACGGCCGGAAAGCGATATGCCGCGGCGGTGAAGCCGAAGACGAAGGTCATCAGATACTCGCACGCACCGTAGAGCGGCAGATACATGATGCGAAAGTCAAAGAAGGCGCGCAGCGGGGCGCGATGCGATATCTCATCGAGCATCCCGACAACGCCGGCCAATTCGTCGGGGTGAAGTGCCGCCGGTATCGAAGCTATCTCCCAAACGCGGACTAAAAACGCGACGGAGAGCGTAAAAACGAGCAGCAGTGTCCAACCGCTGAACGAAAAACGCCGGTCCAGCAGCTCCGTCTGAGGACTTTTTGAACTCATCGCCGCTATAGTTGGCAAAAAGCTCGAAACACCCCGGAGGATTTTCTTTGAAGAGAGTGCCGATCACCACGCATTCGATCGTATCGCTTGCGCTCGCATTTGCATTTAGTGGAGCAGTCGCCGTCGCCGATCCCTCTCCCGCGGCATCGGCCTCCCCCGGTGCATCGTCGTCGTCTGCGTCGCCTTCCACCTCACCGTCACCGACCGCAAAGCCGGTGTACCAGGATATGCAATGGCGAGAAGTCGGGTCGGCACTTCCCGGCGGCCGCGCCGCGAACGTAGCCGGTTCCGCCAGGAACATCAATCTTTACTACGTCGCCGCTGCGGGCGGAGGCGTCTGGAAAACGACCGACGGCGGAGAGACGTGGCAAGCGGTGTTCGAAAAAGAGGCCGTGGCCTCGATATCGGACGTGGTGATCGATCCTTCGAATGATTCGACCGTTTGGGTCGCTACCGGCGAAGGGAATCCGCGCAACGATGTCATTCCAGGCGCCGGCGTCTACAAGACGATCGACGGCGGTAAGACGTGGCAGTATCTCGGGCTAAAAGAGACGCGTACGATCTCGCGGCTGCTTATCGACCCGCGCAATCCCAACCACGTACTCGTTGCGGCAATCGGCGACATTTTTGCGCCTAGCCCCGATCGCGGCATCTATGTCACGGACGACGGAGGAAAGACGTGGCAAAAGACGCTCTACGTCAGCGATCAGAGCGGCGGCTCGGACATGGTGATGGATCCTAAGAACTCAAACGTGATTTACGCCGGAATATGGCACTTCATGCGCAAGCCCTGGACGACGAACAGCGGCGGTAGTGACGACGGCCTGTACAAATCGACTGACGGCGGAAGAACCTGGTCGAAACAAATCGGGCATGGATTGCCGACCGACACGATCGGCCGCATCGGCCTGGCCATCGCTCCGAGCGACAATGCGCGAATCTATGCAACGATCGAATCGAAGCAGGGCATACTCTGGCGCTCGGACGACGGCGGCGCAAACTGGACGAAGGTCAGCGACGACACGCTTGTCAATCAACGGCCATTTTATTTCTCACACATCTACGTCGATCCGAAGAATCCAGATCACGTTTATGGCGTTTCGGCAGCGCTTTCCCAATCGCGCGACGGCGGCAAAACCTTCAAGGTGATGCAGAATTCGCCGCACGGCGATTTTCACGGAATGTGGATCGCACCGGACGATCCGAATCGTATCATGGTGGCCGAGGACGGCGGCGTCGCTCGCTCGCTCGATGGAGGACACGCGTGGTTCTTCGGCCGCAATCTCCCGGTCGGCGAGGTCTATCACGTCGGCGTAGGCGCGCGCGGCAATCCGTATTGGATCTGTGGCGGATGGCAGGATAACAATGCCTGGTGCGGCCCGGCTTTCTCAACCGATCCATCCGGTACGCAGAACAAGCATTGGGTTAACGCTGCCGGCGGCGACGGCGAGTGGGCAATCCCCGATCCGCTCGACCCGGATATTCTCTGGGCCGATTCGCAAGGCGCGTCGATCAACGTTTACAATAAGCGTACGCGGGATGGATACTCTGCGATTCCGTACCTTGCAACGGCAGACGCGCAATTCGATATAGCGAAGGCGAAGTATCGTTTCAATTGGGATTCGCCGATCGCTTTTGCGCCGTGGGACGGTCACATCGCGTGGGCGGGAGGCAACGTCGTTTTCCAAACCAGCGATCGCGGACGAAGCTGGATTCCAATTTCGCCCGACTTAACGCGCAATGAAAAGGAACATCAGGCGCCGCCGGGCGGCCCGATAACGCACGACGTATCGAGCGCGGAAAATTACAACACGATCCTGGATATCGAGGGCTCGCCGTTGCGTCGCGGAGAGATTTGGGTTGGGACCGATGATGGGCTCGTGCAATACACGCCGGACGGCGGCAAGCACTGGCGCAACGTAACGCCGAAACTCGCGCCGGACCACGGCGAAGCCGAAACGGTCGCTCCATCGACGACGACCTACGGAACCGTGTACGCCGGCTTCGACAAACACCTCCTCGGCGACTACAAACCGTACATGTTCGTAACGCATGATTCAGGCAAGACGTGGCAAGACATTTCAAACGGAATCCCGGCCGGTCAATACGTGCGGTCGGTGAGGCAAGACCTTCGTAATCGCAATATCGTCTATGCCGGTACGGAAACCGGTTTCTGGATATCGTGCGATGCCGGATCGACGTGGCACGATTTCAAGAATAACCTTCCGACCGTAGCCGTTCGCGACATTCGCTATCAGCCGCAGTGGGACGACATGGTGATCGCTACGCACGGCCGCGCAATGTATGTGATGGACGACCTTCGTCCGCTGCAGCAAAGCGCCTGTTCCAAGCCCGATGCGCCGTTTGCGATCGCGCCGCGGATTTCGTATGAATACAATCTGCACGGCGACGATGAAGGAATTTACACCGACTACGCTGCTGCTAATCCACCTTTTGGCGCGACGATCACTTACTACCAGCCGGTTCCAAGCAGAGCGGCTCCCGTTATTCGAATCTATACCGGTTCGGGGAATTTGATTCGCACCATCTCGGGCGTGCAAGACAATCCGTTCGGTTCCAAGCCGAAACCTTGGATCGCAAACGAACCCGGCCTGCAGCACTTCACGTGGGATTTCAGCGAAGACGGCCCGGTGAAATGGAACGGCGCGGGAAAATTCTTTCGGGGACCGGACGAAGGCGCAATGGTGGTACCCGGAACGTACGCCATGCGGATGACACTCGGCGGCCGAACGTTCACCGAGCGCTTTGTCGTCAAGCCGGATCCCGACACGCATTTTACCCAGGCTGAATTACTGGAATCGTACGCGTTGAGCCACGAGTTTGATGGAAAGTTTTCTTCGCTCGACGCAGGCTTGAACGCGCTCGACGACGTGAAATCGCAGCTGGAAAAAGCGCGCACTGCGGCGTCGGCAAAGAGCGACGCGGCGACCGTCTCGGCAATCGATGCGGCGCTCGGGAATCGTCAGGACCTCCAAGATAGTCTTACTGCGAACTATCAAAACTTCGAAGACTCGATACAACGTCCCGGAAAGTTGCGTGAAGACCTCGGGGCTATCGTCGGCTCAAACCTCATCACGCCGCCCGTACGCGACCTCGCAATACGCGTTCGGGCCGAATATGCTGCCGGCGTGCAGCGGTTCAAAGCCTACGTCGCAACGCTAGCAGCAACGAACGCGATGCTGCAAAAAGGCGGATACGGCGCCGTCACCGTTCCGAAGGGAATATAACGGGCGCTTGACTCGACGCATGCGTACCGCGGCTGCGGCGATCGTGTTCGCGCTATGCGGGTGCGCGCCGCAGCCGAAGGGCGAGAGCGAAGCTTCCTCCCAATATGGTCCGGTTACGCGGTCGCGCGCGAATGCGGTCGTAACGCACGCAGACTTCGGCGATCTTACGTGGCGCGAAATCGGTCCCGCCGTAATGGGCGGCCGCCTCGACGCGGTCGCTGGCGTTCCTGGGGATGCGAATACGATCTACCTCGGGCACTCATCCGGCGGGCTTTATAAATCCACGGACGCCGCGATGACGTTTGCGCCGATATTTCACTCCGGAAGGTCGTCATCGATCGGCGCAATCGCCGTAGCGCCGTCCGACCAAAAAACGATCTACGCGGGAACCGGTGAAGGGTTTCCGCGTAACACCGCCGCGCTCGGAGACGGCGTCTTCGTTTCCGCCGATGCCGGAAAAACGTGGCGGGCGGCCGGCCTCACGGCAACGCAGCACATCGCGCGAATCGCGGTGGATCCCCACGATCCGAAAACGGCGCTCGCTGCGGCGATGGGACCGGAGTTTTCTGCCGGCGGCGAACGTGGTATCTATCGAACGAGCGATGCGGGCAAGCACTGGACGCGCACGCTGTGGGTCAACGCCACGACCGGCGGTGCCGACGTAACGTTCGATCCGAACGATTCTTCGGTCTGCTATGCGGGCACGTTCGATTACCTGCGCGAGCCGTGGACGTTTCGCGGAGGCGGCACGGGAAGTGGACTGTTCAAATCCGCCGACGGCGGCCGTTCGTGGAAACGTCTGACCGATTCGAAACTGCATAACGGTCTGCCCGGCGGCATTATCAACCGCGTCGGCGTTTCGATAAGCGCGCATCATTCCGGTACGGTTTACGCGATCGTTCCAACCGGTCGCGGCATGCTCTACCGTTCCGACGACGCAGGTTCGCGCTGGACGCTTGTCAATGCAAAAGAAGATTTGGTCTTTCGGCCATTTTATTTCTCGCAAGTTCGGGCCGACCCGGACGATCCCAAGACGGTTTGGATCGTTTCCGGAGCGTTGAAGCGGTCTACCGACGGCGGCAAGACATTCAAAAGCGTTGACGCCGGTGGCGACAATCACGATCTGTGGATCGATCCGCAGCATCGCAACATCGTACTCTTGGGAAGCGACATCGGGTTCGACCGGTCCGTCGACGGCGGCGAAACGTGGGACTACGTCAATGCAATTCCATTCGGACAAGTCTACCGCGTGGGATTCGATCGCGCGATTCCATACCATGTGATGGGCGGTATGCAGGACCACGAGGTGTGGTGGGGACCGAACAGTTTATGGAATTCCTCGGGCGTCGACGGTGGATCGTGGCGTAACATCTCCGACTGGGGCGACGGCCAATACGCTCAAGCAGATCCGCGCGATCCCGATATCATTTACGAGGACACGCATTTCGGCGACGTAACGCAGCGCAATCTTCTCACCGGCGAAGCACGCGTCATTTCACCGGTGCCTGCGATCGGTTTCGGGCGCGCCGCATCCGCTTCGCGCTACCGTTTCAATTGGAGCGCGCCGTTGTTAGTATCGCCGCACGATTCCGGCCGGCTTTATTTCGGCGGCGACGTGCTCTTTACGAGTACCGATGCGGGCACGTCCTGGACGGCGATGAGCCCGGATCTCACGCAACCGTGCAACGCAGCGTGGCTGCGCAGCAGCGGCGGACCGATCTCGGTGGATGACACAAATGCAGAAACGTACTGCACCATATTTACGATCGCCGAAGACGCATCGGGGCCCAAAACGGTATGGGCCGGCACCGACACCGGCAACGTGGAACTAACCCGCGACGGCGGCACAACGTGGACGAATGTTGCAAGCAATATCCCGGGCCTTCCGGCGGGCGCCCTCGTTGCCTGTATCGACGCCTCGCAGCGGGCGGCAGGAACCGCATACGTCACGTTCGACCGGCATCGGCGCGGCGATACGCATGCGTACGCGTACCGGACGACCGACTATGGTTCCCACTGGACGAATATTTCCGGCACCTTACCGCAATGGGCCTACGTCATTCGAGAAGACCCGCGTCAACCGGATCTCCTCTTTGCCGGCAGCGAAGAAGGCTTATGGGCATCGTTCGATCGCGGCGCGCACTGGATGTCGTTGCAACTGGGAAGCGACCACGTTCCCGTGTACGATCTGAAAATTCAGCCCGATTTCAACGACCTTATCGTAGGGACGCACGGACGCGGATTTGCGATCGTCGACGACATAACGCCGCTCGAAGGACTGGCGCGTGCGGTTAGGAGCGACGTCGCAATCTTTGCGCCGGGTAACGCATGGCGCTACGCCGCGCGCCCGGAACACGACCTTGGGCAAAACGAGTTCGTCGCCGAAAACAAACCGTACGGCGCCCTCATCACATACTATCTTGCACCGCACCGCCACCCTAAAGCGTCGAAGGCCAAACGGAAAAAGGAGACGATCGCGCTTGACGTGCTCGATGCGACGGGCGCGCTCGTTCGCCATCTCGACGCAACCGCCAAAGCAGGAATCAACCGTGTCGTCTGGGATCTGCAGACCGACCCGCCGGACGGCACGAAGGCCGCGCAAGATGCGCGGCCTTATTATATTTTTTACCCGCTTCACATCGACGGCCCCGAGGTCATGCCGGGACGATACACCGTGAGAATTCGCGCGCGCGGGCAAACGCTTACGGTGCCATTGATTGTACGTCTCGACCCGAGCGTTGCGGTTAGCGACCGCGATCTGCAAGCGCAGCACGACGCGCTTTTGCATCTCGCAACGCTGCAAGAAGACGGCGAATCCTGGCTTGCGAGAATCTCCAAAATCGAAAAAGGACATCGTCATCGCCCGCAGCTCGACGGCTTCGGAAACGAACTGCGTAACGGTGACGGCAGCGAAAATGCCGGATACAAACATCCCGCGCGAGTCCTCGACCAGATCGCGTATCTGCGCCATATCATCGCGACATCATTTTCGGCGCCGACGCAGGCGCAAGCCGCCCTGATAGACCGTTACGACGCCGATATAACGGCGCTGCGCGGACGCGCCCGGACTCTTTTCGACAAGGCTGCACGCAACGCAAAACGCCGGGAAAGCCGTTCAGTGCGATAGGGCGCATGTTTCTGCGGTGCGTCGGCGAAGCGTTGCGCGTGATTTGCATTGCGCCCTCCGGCCCCACGAAGGCATATGTCCAAACGCTTTGGTGGAATCGGCGCGAGGCCGGCATCCCCGCGGGGGAACATTTGCTGCCGACGGGCTCGGCCCAACTCGTCGTCGCCCTGCATGATGGGACGTTCGCGTGGTCGTCGGGGACCACGAGCGGCGCGTGGTCGGGCGCAGTCTTGCACGGACCGCAGGCCGCGTGGTACCGGTCGGGCCCGAAATTACGCGGCGTCGTCGTCGGCGCTTCATTTCATCCGGAAGCGGCAGCTTCGTTGTTTGGCGTGGCGGCCGTGGCTCTAGCCGGCGAGCACCTTTCACTTGAAACGTTGTGGGGCGCGGAAGCGGAACGTATACGGCAGCGAATCGCCGCCACCGGCACGCCCCGAGATGCACTGGAAGAACTGGACCGGAGCATCGCGCGCCATATCCGCCGTCCGCTCTTGATGCACCCCTCGACAGCCGCCGCTCTGCATGACGCGTGGGATGCCGAGCGGCCGTTTCGCCTTCGCTCGTTCGCGCGCGAATCCGGCTACAGTCAGAAGCTCGTGATCGGCCGATTTGCCCAAAGTGTAGGCTTTACGCCGTCGCGATATTTTCGGATTCGACGCTTTGCTCGCGTGCTAAAAACCCTTGCTGAACTGACGGCGTGTGATAACGCAACGGCCCCGTCGCTTGCTCGCATCGCGGTTGACAACGGTTACGCCGATCACGCTCATCTCGACAGAGAGTTCCGCGAGTTGGCCGGCGTGGTTCCCTCAGCATATCGGGCGCTCAATGCGCAGAGTCCGCACCATCACATTCCAAGGTAAACTTCGTACAAGCGCTCGTGGGCGGTTGGGCGTTATGCTGCTGAGCGGAGGAGAGATCGATGACAGACATAAGCAAAACTGAGGTCACGATACGTGAAGTTTATCCCTATCTGCGCGTACGAAGGGCGGGCGACGCAATCGATTTCTATGCGCGTGCGTTCGGCGCGACTGAACGCTTTCGGCTGACGGAGCAGAGCGGCCGCATCGGGCATGCGGAACTGCAATTCGGGCCGTCCGTCATTATGCTCTCCGATGAGTTCCCGGAGCACGGAATTGTGGGACCGGAATCGACCGTAGGGTCGAGCGTCAGCATTCACCTGCATGTCAATGACGTCGATGCTGCCTTTACGCGCGCCGTCGAGGCGGGCGCGACAGCCGTTCGACCGCCGAAAGATCAGTTTTACGGCGAGCGGTCGGGAAGCCTCCGCGACCCCTTCGGTCATGAGTGGCTCTTGGGCCACCAGATCGAGAAAGTCACTCCCGAAGAGATGCAGCGGCGCTACACCGCTGACTAAGACGTTTGCGCCGGCGAGAGAAACCGACCATCGCCCTTTACGATAGCGTGAGCGGGCGGTATCGGATCCGCTTCGGTTTTGCTGCTTCTTCGCCGAGACGGACGATCTTGTCGGCTTCGTATTCGTGATAATTGCCCTCGAAGAAATGCAATCGGCTGTCGCCTTCAAAGGCGAGAATGTGCGTTGCGATGCGGTCCAGGAACCAGCGGTCGTGGCTGATCACAAGAACCGTTCCGGCGAACTCTGCAAGCGCATCTTCAAGCGAACGCAGCGTTTCGACGTCGAGGTCGTTCGAAGGTTCGTCGAGCAGTAGAACGTTGGCGCCTGCCGAGAGCGTCTTGGCGAGGTGCAGCCGCCCGCGTTCGCCGCCCGAAAGCGTTCCGACGGGCTTTTGTTGATCGCCGCCTTTGAAATTGAAGCGTCCGACGTACGCGCGCGAGGGCATCTCGAATCTTCCGACCTGCATCAAATCGAGGCCACCGCTGACATCTTGCCAAACGGTCTTCGTATCGTCCAACGCTTCGCGCGTTTGATCGACCACGGCAAGCTTTACGGATGGGCCGATGGAGATCGTTCCGGCATCGGGCCGTTCTTTGCCCGCGATCATGCGGAATAGCGTCGATTTGCCCGCTCCATTTGGACCGATGATTCCCACGATCGCTCCCGCGGGGACTGAAAACGTCGCATTTTCGATGAGCAGGCGATCGCCGTAACCTTTGATGACGCCTTCAAAATCGATTACGCGTTCGCCCAACCGTTCCGCCACCGGAATAAAGATTTCTTGCGTTTCGTTGCGCCGCTGGTATTCGTAGCTGGAAAGCTCTTCAAACCGCGCCATGCGACTCTTGCTCTTACTCTGCCGCCCTTTCGCGTTTTGACGCACCCACTCCAGCTCTTTCTTGAGCGCTTTTTGGCGTGCGGATTCCGTGGACTCTTCCTGCGCGAGGCGTCCTTGCTTTTGGTCGAGCCACGAGCTGTAGTTGCCCTTCCACGGGATGCCGCGCCCTCGGTCGAGTTCAAGGATCCATTCGGCCGCATTATCGAGAAAGTAGCGGTCGTGCGTTACCGCGACGACCGTGCCCGGAAAGCGCTGCAAAAATTGCTCGAGCCATTCGACGCTTTCGGCATCGAGATGGTTCGTCGGCTCGTCGAGCAGCAGCATGTCGGGCTTTGATAGCAAAAGCCGGCAGAGCGCGATGCGACGCTTCTCACCTCCGGAAAGCGGCCCAATTGTTGCATCCCATGGCGGCAGGCGAAGTGCGTCGGCGGCAATCTCCAGTTGCTGATCGAGATCGTCGCCCGATGCGGCGATAACGGCCTCCAACTTCGATTGTTCTTCGGCCAGTTTGTCAAAATCGGCATCGGGATCGCCGTACGCCGCATAAATATCATCGAGACGTTTTCGCGCTTCGAGCAATGCGCCCAAACCGGATTCCACTTCTTCACGAACCGTTTTATCCGGATCGAGCTTCGGCTCTTGTTCGAGATAGCCGACCGTCAAATTAGGAAGCGGCTTCGCTTCCCCGTCGATTTCGTTATCGAGCCCGGCCATTATACGCAGCAGCGATGATTTACCGGATCCGTTGAGGCCGAGAATGCCGATCTTGGCACCGGGAAAAAAGCTTAGAGAAATATCTTTAAGAATCTGGCGCTTCGGCGGGACTGTTTTGCCGACGCGGTGCATCGTATAAACGTATTGCGTCACGGGAGTCTTTCGAGAGAACGGTGTAGAGGAACGATATGGCTGATGATACGCGTGTCTTCGAGGATATCGAGCGGGCGCAGATCGATACCTTGCGTTCGTCGCTCGCAACGTTCGTAGCACTTCCCGAAGGCGACCGCGGCAGAATCGCAAAAAGCGGGTTCGCCGGCACGTTCGATTACGACGAACGCCTCAAACGACTGACCCTCACGATCGCTCAGTCCCCCATGTTCGTCCCTCGCTCCATAATCTGGTCGACTATAGAAAAATCCCTAAACAATCAGTAATTGAAAACGACCCGCGTAACCCCACGCCGAGGTGTGCGAAGCACCCGGCAATCCACCAAACTCCCGAGAAACAGAGTCTTAAATTGGCGTCTAATTTTGTCTAGATCAAGGAGCCTAGAGCCGAAGCGTGCGCAAGCACGTGAGGCTCGTAGCGACGCCGAGCTAGGCAAAACTAGACGTCAATTTAGCGGCGGCGTCGGGCGCGGTAGACAACCCGTGGCCGGGGAGCCTCCACATTTGCGTTAGGGTCCAGCGGATTTATCGAGCGGTCGAGTCGCTTGCCGAGCAGATACTCGATACGGCGCACCAGCGACTCTTCATCCGAGGAAACGAAGGTGATCGCATCGCCCGTGGCCTGAGCGCGCGCGGTGCGGCCGATGCGGTGAACGTAATCCTCAGCTGCTCCCGGAACATCGTAATTGACCACGTGACCCAGTTGCGCGATGTCGATCCCGCGCGCTGCGATGTCCGTTGCCACCAAGATGCGGCACTTGCCCCTGCGCAGGTTTTCAAGGGCGCGCGTGCGTTGCGCCTGCGTGCGGTCGCCGTGAATCAAGTCGGTCGGGATATTTTGCTTCGCCAGCGCCGCTGCCAACCGATTCGCCCGCGCTTTGGTTCGCGTAAACGCAATCGCGGTAAAGATGTTGTTATCTTTGAGCAGCTCCAAAAGAAGTTCCGTTTTCTTTTCGTTCGGCACCGCGTACAGGGTCTGCGTTAACGTTTCGACCGGCGCCGATTGCGCCGCAAGTTCGACCCGGACCGGATCGTCGAGCATCTCGCGCACCAAGCCGGCGATCTGCGGCGGCAGCGTTGCGGAGAAAAAGAGTGTCTGGCGCTTTGCGGGCATGGCTTGAAGAATCGTGCGTACTACCGGGAGAAAGCCCATATCGAGCATGCGATCGGCTTCATCGAGAACGACCGTCGTTACGCCGCCGAAACGGGTACCGCCGCGTTTCATGTGGTCGAGAAGACGACCCGGCGTCGCGACGATGATATCGCAGCCGCGCTTGAACGCGCTTGCTTGCGCGCCGAAGCCGACGCCGCCGTAAACAGCAGCGACGCGAACGTCGGTGTGCTTAGCAAGCGCGGTGAGATGCAGGCAAATCTGTTCGGCAAGCTCGCGAGTCGGCGCCAGAATGAGGGCGCGCGTCGTTCCTCGGGGCAGTTCCATAAGCCGCTGAATGATGGGAAGACCGAATGCTGCGGACTTGCCGCTACCGGTCTGGGCGCTCGCCAGAACGTCGCGCCCCTCGAGTGCCGGTGGGATGGAAACTTGCTGGATGGGGGTTGGAGCGGTGAATTTTAGGTCGTTGAGCGCGCGAAGGAGCTGCGGCGCGAGGCCCAGCTGTTCAAATGTGGAGTTGATGATTTCGTCTTTCGAGTGCGCGCAATTCGATCGCATCCGAAAGATCGCGCTTGTGGGGTTGTGGCCAGTATCGCACGCAAGCTGCCGATGCGTCAAATGTAATCGTCGGAGCGAGTTAAGGGCCCCAGACCGTTCTTATGGTATGCTGCCCCCATGCTAAATCGTTCGGCCGCCAAGCTGCGGTCCTCATTTCTGGCCATCAATTGGGGAACCTCAATCGGTCTGGTCGTCATCCATCTGGGAGCTTTTGCCGCGTTCTTTCCGGCAACGTTCTCGTGGAAAGCCGTCATCACCATGATCGCGCTTTGCATCCTTACGTCTGCGGTCGGCATCTCGATGTGCTTTCACCGGTCGTTGACGCATCGCGGTCTCAAGCTCGTCAAACCGCTTGAGTATTTCACGGCATTTCTTGGAACGCTTTCGCTTCAAGGCGGTCCGATCACCTGGGTCGCCACGCATCGCCAACATCATGCTTCCACCGACGCGGCCGGCGATCCCCACGGAGCCGACCGAGGGTTCTTGTGGTCGCACTGCGCGTGGCTCTTCGCAGCGAATCAAAACGTTCCGATCGCGGAAAACCGTCGGCGCTTAGCGTTCGATCTCTGGGACGATCCCTTCTATCGTTTCCTCGATGCATCGAACGTGTATCTGCAGTTGGCCCTTGGCGTTGCGCTGTTCTTCTTCGGCGGATGGCCTTGCGTTGTGTGGGGCGTATTCGTGCGTCTCGTGCTGATGTACCACTCGACGTGGCTCGTAAATTCGGCATCCCACATGTTCGGTTATCGTTCCTATAAGACGAACGATCTCTCCCGGAACAACTGGTGGGTTGCCATCGTCTCGTGGGGCGAGGGCTGGCATAACAACCATCATGCCTTTCAATTCTCCGCTCGCCACGGCTTGCGTTGGTTCGAGTTCGATCCGGTGTGGCTGATGATCAAAGGCCTCGCCGTGGTGCGGCTGGCGCGTGAAATTAAAGTCCCGACGCTGGAAATGCGTCGCCGGCTGCGCCTCGATTATCGTAATTAGTGCTTTTTCGATAGAGTGGTAACGCTCGGGGAATAAAGACCGCATGGCAACACGTCAAGCGGTCGTTATCTCATCCGGACGTTCCCGCCGGGGGAAAGAGGCTCACGCTTGTGTTCCGTCGCTGCTCCTGCAGCGTGGGATCGAAGTGCTGGATGCGCGGCTCGAACCGACGCGCGAGTTGGTGGCAAAAGCGATCAAGAAAGCGATGCGCGCCGGCACGAAGCTGGTGATCGTGTGCGGAGGTGACGGTACGCAGACGCACGCGGTACCGCTCTTTGCCAACGCCTCCTGCACGCTTGGGATCGTGCCGGCGGGAACCGGAAATAGCTTCGCACTCGGCCTCGGGATCGAAGATTCGTTCGAAAGGGCCGCCGACGCGATCGCATACGGCGAGGAAGCGCGGGTCGATCTCGGGATTATCAACGATACGTATTTCGCGAATTTCGTGACCGTTGGGTTGCCGTCGCAGGTAGCGGCCGAAACGCCGCGGCCGCTCAAGAGTTTGGTAGGCGCGGTGGCGTATGGACTCGCCGGGATCGTGCCGCTGCTTACGCATAAGCCGTTCCGTGCGGAGTTCCGCTGGAAAGGCCATCAGGTTCGCGTTCAAACCCACCAAATCATCATTGCGAACGGGCGGTTTTACGGCCATCAGCCTCTTGCGCGCGACGCATCGCTCGTGGATGGCCGCTTGACGGTGTACGTGCGAAACGCGACGAGCCGAATGGATTTATTGGAAAGCTACGTATCGCTGCTGCGAGGCGATCCAGAGTCGCTCTCCGGAGTTCATCTGTGGTCCACCCCGAAAACGATTAGCGTCCGTACCAAGCGCAAAGCGCCGGTAGCAGTCGATGGTTCGCTGTTCTGCAAAACGCCGATACGGGTCGGTGTAGCTCCGAAAGCATTGCGCGTTATGGTTCCCTCCGTTTCCGGTATGCCCGCATGACCCTCACCTTCGAATCGCGCTTGTGGTTGAGCAGCGTCTGCTGCCTAATCGCGTGTCTCGCGCTCGGATATTTTGCCTCAAATGCAGCTTCGCCGTGGCCAATAGATACTGCAGGTGCCTCGTTTCGTGGAATGGCAACGCCGCTTGCATCGATTTTCACGCTCAGCGGAAGATCGCTTCCGCTTTTAGGGATTGCCGTACTTGGAATCGCCATCACGGTTGTCACGCGAACGCATTGGAAGATCGCGATTGCGATATTTGCGACGCAGTTGCTATCGCAGTTGGGAGCCGAGGGCGTCAAACGCATATTCCATCGAGCCCGGCCCGATGCGTGGATCGTTCACAAAGAACTCGGATTTTCTTTTCCAAGCGGCCATGCGACGACCGCAATGGTATTTTATGGATCCTGGGCGATTCTCACGTGGATCTCGCCCCTTCGCATCGAAATTAAGATCGTACTGTGCGTTGCAATCGCGGTTTGGGCGATTGGAATCGACTGGTCGCGTATGGCCCTGGGCGCGCACTATGCGACCGACGTAATCGGCGGCACGCTTTTCGGTCTTGCATGGGCTTTCGCGTTGTGGGCTGTGCTGATGCGAACCATGGTTACGATTTAGCGCGGAGCTTATTGATGCCGCGGACGGTGGAGGTAGGTGATTTCCGTGACGCTGTCGGACTCGTAGCTCATGGCAATAACCAAGGGCCGCACTTCTGCGGCCGATCGAACCTCAACGCTTCAAGCCGGTTCCGAAGCTCCCGATTTCGAACTCGATAACCACTTGGGGTTGAAATCGCGTCTATCCGACCTGCGCGGAAAACAGAACGCCGTTCTGGTGTTCTACCCCTTCGCATTTACCGGCGTTTGAAGTAGCCAAATGCCCGGGCTCGATAGATTGATCGAGCGTTTCACCGGGCTCGATACCCAAGTCTTGGGTATCTCGATCGATTCAACGCATGCAAACAAAGCGTGGGCCGAATCGCTGGGCGGAATTCGATATCCACTGCTGAGCGATTTTTGGCCGCACGGAGACGTCGCGCGCAAATATGGCGTGTTGCGTGATGGCGGCTACTCCGAACGCGCCGTTTTTATCATCGACAAGAAGGGCGTCGTGCGGTATATCGACGTCCATGACATCGGCCAGGAGCCGGATTCGGAGCAGATCTTCGAGGAGCTCGAAAAGCTCTAGAAAACTGCACCTTTGGTCCTGGGGCGCCTCCGTTGAAAATGCGGAGGCGCCTTTCGTGTTGTGGGGGCGTGCGAATACTTGTAACGGGAGCGACGGGATACATCGGGGGCCGCCTCGTTTCGCGGCTCGTCGCCGCGGGCCACGAGGTGCGCTGTATGGCTCGCGGCTCGGAGCGACTGGATGGGCGGTTCGACGAACGCGTCGAGATCGTCGAAGGCGACGTCGTCAACCCCGCGGAGGTTCAATCGGCGCTCGATGGCTGCGCCGTCGCCTACTACCTCATCCATTCGATGGGCTCGACGACGGCGTTCGCGCAGATCGACCACACCGCTGCGCGCACCTTCGGGGAATGCGCGCGCAAGGCGGGCGTGCGGCGAATCGTGTACGTCGGAGGTCTCGGTGACGACGGCGATTCGCTCTCCGCACATCTGCGCAGCCGCCACGAAGTCGGCGACATGTTGCGCGCGAGCGGCGTCTCCGTGATCGAGTTTCGCGCAGCGCAGATCATCGGCAGCGGATCGATCAGTTTCGAGATGATGCGCTATCTTACCGAACGTCTTCCGGTGATGGTTGCGCCGAAGTGGGTGATGACGCGATGCCAGCCGATCGGGGTCGGCGACATATTACGGTATTTGATCGCGGCGATCGACATCGCCGGCACCGAGAGCAAGATATACGAAGTAGGCGGCGCCGACGTCTTGACCTATCGCGAGATGATGCTCGAGTACGCCGCGATTCGCGGGCTCTCGCGAAAAATCGTCGTCGTGCCGTTTTTCACGCCGCGACTCTCCTCGTATTGGGTGCATCTAATCACCCCGATCTCCAGCCGTATCGCGCAACCGCTGATCGGCGGCTTGCATAACGAAGTCGTCGTGCGCGACGACGCGGCTCGGCGCGATTTCCCTGCGATCGTTCCGATCGGATTCAAGGACGCCGTGCTCAACGCGCTCGACCGGTATAAGACCGGACCGGAAACGGCATGGTTCGATGCCTACGACCTCAAGCGCGTTCCGCGCGATTTTACCGGAACCAAAGAGGGCATGTTGATGGACGTGCGCGTGCGCAAGACGAGCGCAAGCGCGCGGGACGTCGCGCGCGTCTTTTCATCACTTGGCGGCAAGCGCGGATGGCTCGCGGCGAACTCGCTGTGGCGAATCCGCGGCTGGATGGATCGCGCGGTGGGCGGCGTCGGCATTCGACGCGGCCGTCGCTCGGCGTCCGACTTGCGCCTCGGCGACGCCGTCGATTTTTGGCGCGTCGAAGCGTATCAGCGTGAACACCTCTTGCGGCTGCGTGCCGAGATGAAACTTCCGGGCCGTGCCTGGCTGGAATTTGAAGTTGAACCGTCCGACGGCGGGTCGACCCTGCGCCAGACGGCATACTTCGAGCCTCGCGGTCTCTTCGGTTACCTGTACTGGTACAGCGTAGCAGTCTTCCATGAGTGGGTCTTTTCGAGCATGGCAACCCGCATCGTCCGAGAAGCGGAAGGGCGTGAAGCCCTCGCCGGCGGGTAATGCGCGCTTCGCGGGCGGTTTCCCGGAGCGCGCCGTAGTCATCATCGATAAAAGCGGCATCGTACGTTACATCGACGTGCGCGATATCGGCGAGAAGCCGGATTCCGAGCAGATTTTCGAGGAGCTGCGATGATCGGTGGGTTTGGTTAGGTACGGCTACATCAATTAAGGCTTGCGCGTTTGCACGGCTAAGTCGAGGAGCAAGCCTGCGCATATCCGTAACGCTCAACGCACGATGTGTTTGTCCGACGAGCCGCCAATTTCCCGAGAAATTTGAGGCGAGGTTCACGCCGCCAACGTAAGAGTCGCTCCAACCAAAATAACAATAGGAGCCTACTATCGCGACGAATTTCAAGTCCCGCGCATAGGCTACAACCGCCTCCCTCGATCAGCGGCGAAAAGACAAAGCGGGCTCGAACGCAAACATGGTTTTTATGAGATCTGAAGTTGGACTCGCCGCTCTTGCGGTTGCTGCAATGGCCACGATCGGCGCACATCGCGGAATAGCCGCGGATGACTTCGCGAATCCTTCGGCGACCGCGTATGCGGCCAGGGCGAATCCGCAGCGGCTCGTTCTCGATGCGCGCGATGCTGCCCGAGGCGTCATGTACAGCCACATGGCGATCCCCGTGCGCAGCGGTCCCGTCACGCTGCTCTACCCGAAGTGGATTCCCGGAGAGCACGGCCCCACCGGTCCACTGAACGATCTCGCCGCGATTAGGTTCACTGCCGGCGGACATGCGCTGCCGTGGCGGCGAGATACCGTCGACCTTTATGCCTTTCACGTTGACGTGCCCTCGGGCGTCGACACGCTCGATGTTGATGTCGACATTTTGCTCAACGCACCGGGCGATACGATGGCGACAAAAAACGTCGCTATCGTCAATTGGAATCGCGACGTATTCTACCAGGCCAATACGAATTCGCACGACGATTATGTCGACGCATCTATTCTGTTGCCCGAAGGTTGGGGGTATGCAAGTGCGATGCCGCTCGAGAAGCGATCGGGCAGTCGCGTCGATTTCTCTACGGTCAGTCTTGCGACGCTGGTCGATTCGCCTTTAGACCTGGGCCGGTATTTCAAACATATCGCGTTGTGGTCCAACGGCGCGTCCACGCAATATCTGGACGTTTTCGCGGATCATCCGCAGGACCTTGACTTTCCGGTGAAGCTCCTCGCTCCGTACAAGCAAATGACGCCGCAAGCGCTCGCGCTTTACGGTGCGCGCCATTGGAACGACTACCATTCGCTCTTGACGCTTAGCGACGCTATCGGATTCCAGGGCATCGAACACCATCAAAGCAGCGACGATCGAGCGCCCGCGGACTATATGACGAACGCGCAATCGCAGATGGCTTCCGGCGACCTCTTAACGCACGAATTCTCGCACTCGTGGAACGGAAAATACCGGCGGCCGGCCGACCTGACGACCCCGAACTTTTCCGTGCCGATGCAGACGGATCTGCTATGGGTGTACGAAGGCATGAATCAATATCTCGGGGACTTGCTGTCGTTCCGCACCGGCATCCGCCAACCGAAAACGTACCCCGAATACTTGGCGAACATCTTCGCGGAGATGGATAGCGAGCCGGGACGGGCTACGGAACCGTTAATCGACACGACTACGGCCGCGCCGTATCTCTACGAAGCGCGCGGTGACTATTCGTCGCTCCGCCGAACTGCCGGCGACTTCTACACGGAAGGAGAACTCATCTGGCTCGATGTCGATACCATCTTGCGCGAGCAAACCGGTGGAAAGAGATCGCTCGACGATTTCCTGCATCTATTTGCTGGCCCACCCGACACCGGACCGATGACGGTGACGTATACCCGCGACGATGTAGAACGGCTGCTGCACCAAATTGCGCCGTATGACTGGCATGCGTTTTTTCAGCGGCGGGTGTACGAAATTGCCGACCGCGCGCCTTTAGACGAGCTGCGCCGAGCGGGATATACGCTCGTTTACAACGCCACGCCGAACGCGTTCATGGAAGCTTCAGAAGCGTCCAATAAATCGATCAATGCTTGGTATTCTCTCGGTATTAACTTCAATCACGCCGGAATCATCTCCGACGTGCGCGACGGATCGCCGGCGTGGAAAGCCGGACTCGCACCGGGGATGGAAGTCGCTGCGGTCGACGGCCAAGCATTTTCGGGCGACGTCCTTGCATATGCGTTGAAAACCGCCCAGCGTGGCCAAAGCCCAATCACCTTGCTTGCAAAGCACGGCGATTGGTTCGCAACGTACGATCTCAACTATCATCAGGGACCGAGATACCCGCATCTGGCGCGCATCTCCGGAGTCCCCGACATGCTCGCCAAAATTATGGCGCCTCGGTAGAACGCGGTGCATCCGATACCGCCGCGTACCAAACCCATGCTGCGAGCGCGAACTGCAGCGGCAGACGTAGCCAAAGGAGTAACGGCGACGCCATGTCAGCAAACGCGGCATGATGCACCGCCATAGCGATGTTCGCCGGGTACACTGCGGCGAGCAGGGCGATGAGCCCACAGCCCGCAAGCCGGCGAACGCGGGATATTATCACGCCCGCGCCGCCGAAGATCTCGAGAGCTCCGCTAATATACACGAGCGTCTTCGGATCGGGAAAGCCGGCGGGCACGATCCGCACGTATCCGGCGGTTTTTACGAAGTGAAGCGTTCCGGCCAAAATGAAAAACGTCGCTAGCCCAATGCGCGCAATCTTCCTCACCGCGGGAGCATACCATGAAGGACCGAGTAGTTCTACTGACCGGAGGATCGCGCGGCATCGGCAGCGCGACTGTCCGCGCTTTGCATGCCTGCGGTTCGAGCGTTCTCTTCACGTTCGCTAACCGGGAAGATGAAGCGGCGCTCCTGTGCGCCGAACTCGGCGATCGGGTTGGTGCGGTGCGTTGCGATCTTGCGCGCAGCGAAACGCTGCCTGCTGTTGTGGATGAATGTCTGCGGCGCTTCGGCCGTATCGACGTCCTCGTCAACAATGCCGGCATATTCGAATACAATCCGTTCTTCGGTACCGATTACGCTGCATGGATCGCGGGATGGCAGCGAACCTTTGCCGTCAACCTCTTCGGCACGGCAAACATCACGTGGCTGGTTCTTCAGCAAATGCGCAAACGAGGAAGCGGAAAAATCATCAACATTGCTTCGCGCTCCGCGCATCGCGGCGAATTGGACTTTGCCGATTACGGGTCCAGCAAAGCCGCCATGGTCAACCTTACGAAATCAATCGCACGATCGTGCGCGCCGTACGGGATCGTATCGATCGCAATCGCGCCCGGATTCATCGAAACCGAGATGGCGGCGGAAGAACTGGAAAACCGGCGTGCGGAGATCGAGGCCGAGATACCGGCGAGGCGGATCGGCAGCGCGCAAGAAGTTGCGTCGATCGTCACGTTTTTTGCCGGCCCTGCGGGCGACTATGCTAATGGGGCGACGATCGACGTCAACGGCGGAAGTTACGTCAGGTAAGAGAAGGCGACGATCTCGTTGTTGTCGCGGTGATTCGTCCAAAATCGCGTTCCATCGAAGGCAAGTCCGCGGGCAGCGAAAGGAACGCTCGCTAATTCCGTTGTTTCGGGATTGGAACCACGCGCGTCCACTCGCGTGAGGCGCGCGTCCTCGTTCTCATCGTCTCCGCAGAGCAGATAAAAACAGCCGTCGACGACGGTCATTCCGAGCGGCCGCCGTGCGAGCGGAATTTCGTGCAGTTCGCTACCGGAGCCATCGAGCGCGACGATACGTTTGTTCGCGTTCTGACTCACAAACAAGGTGTCGCCGTCGTAGGCGAGATGCGAGCCGGTAAGTTCGGGACACGGAATGCGCCCTTCACTCTTGAAACCGTGTCCGGGAACGAACCGGTAAATGTACCGGTCGTCGTCGTCGATGGCGACGAGAACGCGAAGTTCGTCGCCGATCACCGTCATGCCGAAAGGCTTGCCGGGTGCGGGAGCTTCTTCACGAACGGTCCATTTCGCGGGATCGATGGCGTAAATGCGATGGGTGTCCCAGGCACCGATCCAAAGCGCATCGCCTTCAAATGCGACGGGTTGCGGGCGCGGCGCCGGTGACGGCAGGCGGAGCAATTCGTTGATAATCTGCATAGAGTCGTGCCTTCTACGATCGTGCGTGCTATCCGCCGCGCCGCGCCCGTTTGTTTACTTTGCCGTTTGCAGGCAGCTGTAGCCGAGGTTCGACCACATCTCTTGCGTTACGTAATCGTGGTCGTGCAGCGTTGTGTCACTTCCGTCTTTTCGCAACGGTCCGTACGAGGTCTGACACAGATCGCCGATCTCGCGGCCGGATTGATTCGAATACCAGCCTCCGGTATGGGGCGCTCCGCTGGTGTTCGGATCGCTGGTCGCTTCGGCTTGTTCGTGCCAAAGCGTGTCGATCGTTTGATCCGAATCGCGATCGTTGGGCCATACGTTCGACGGCGTTCCGCAGCCGTGGGCACCGTAATCGTGCTGGTAGGGGACGATCGCATAGACGTACGTCGTAGAGCCCGATGGAAACGACCCGTGGTAAGCGCACGCCGCCCAACTGTCGTCCGGCGCTTTGCTCGCGGTGAAGATAACGAAAATGGGCGCGCCGCCGCCCGCCGGCCAATGGTTTACGGAAATGGCTTTGAGAACTTCTGCGTGCAGATCCTTATCGCCGGTTCCGCCGCTATTGAAATCCGAGGGATACGGCGACGTGTCGGTCCACGATCCGCCGAAGTCGCTGGCGTTGAGAATATGGGCGTTCGTATCGTGGTATTGCGAGAGAATTTGATATTGCGTGGTCGCTCCCACATCTCGGAAGTATTCGTTGATGACGGGTTCGTATTTTGCGCTCATGTACGTTCCGGCGGGACGCCAGTAGATTGCGTAGAGCGCCGATTTCTTGACGATCAACCCGCCGTGATACTCGACGTGGTCGGGAATCGCGGATTGGGCGGCTTCAAACGAAGCGCGGACGGCAGGCAGCGGATGGACGTGCACCATCGTGCCGTCCGCAAAGACGCGAACGTAGGGAGATGCGATGAAGTTTTGGCTCGCTCCGGTGCCTGCCGCAGGCAGGCGAGAGTTCGACTGTGGGATTGCCGATGCGGAAGAAGGCGATTGGCTTCCCCCGCACGCGGTTAAGGCAAACGAAGCCGCGATAAACGCGGCTCCGCTCGCCGCGCGGGCCGACCTTGGTAAACGCGACATAGTGTAAGAATTACCACCTCATGAAGGCGCAGCGATTGAGCCGGACCGTTTCATGAGACCGGCACGCTAGGCCTTTGGCCGTTGACGGCATGAGGAAGGCGGCCAACGCCGCAGCACGCAATTCCCAACCCAGCCGTGGAGCAGTATTCAATCGACGGGCGCGGCCGAGGGCACGTGTACGTTACGCTTGCTATCGTCTCGTTAGTGCTGGCGTACGCTGCGCATCAGATCATCGATGCGCTGCCGTTCCGCATTCCGTGGTGGATCGAAGTGCCGTCGTTCGCCGTTTGGTTCGGTGTCGTAAATATCGTTTTCGATCGATGGCTGTGGCGGATGCGGCTCGCGGGATTTCGTTTGAGTGCCGTACCCGACTTTTCGGGAACTTGGTCCGGTACGATCGCCGGAATGAATGCCGGAGGCGAGCGCACGGAGTTGCCCGTGCATATCGTTATCGAGCAGACGTGGTCGTCGATCGAGATTCGCGGCAAAACCAGCCGCGGGTTAACGCGTTCCAAGTTGGCCGGGGTCCGCATCGATGATGAAGAACTGCGCTATGAATACGAAACGCATCCCGACGTGTTCGATCCCATCGCGAAGCGCCACATCGGATTTTGCGTCCTAGAGCTGCACGAACGGGACTTGCTTGAAGGTTTCTATTACACGCTCGACGGCACGTCAACCAAAGGCACTATCGCAATCGAACGCAGCCCCACTTCCGCGATTCCCGACTCGAGATAATTGGGCGCGAAGCAGAGCTTCCCATTAGCGCGGTTTGGATTGATGCAGCCATATCTGATTTCCGTCGGGGTCGTGCACGACCGATATTTTGCAAAACGGTAGATCGTGCGGTTCGGTCGCCTCGATCCCGCGGCGTGAAAGATCTTCGATGAAAGCAGATAAGTCCGCAACTTCCAGCGCGAGCGATTGCGCGGTCCCGGCGGTACCGACCTGTGCGAAGTCGCCGATGCCGAACGTACCTTCGCCGATCTGAAACTCTTTCCAATGCTCGTTCGATAGTTCGCCCTCCGTCAGTCCTAGCGCATCGCGATAGAACTCGTTAGCGCGCTGCATATTCGTGACGGGATACATGATGAATGCGATCGATGAAATCATGATGTGCGCTTCTCGCGAGAAGGCGAGGTTGCCCTTCCAGCGCAGGATGCCGTTTCCGAAGGGCTGAAGTCTAGCGGGCTCGGGATGGGATGAAAAGCTGCGCGAGGGCGCTGAAGCGCCCGCCTTCGGGCGATCGGTCGAGGGTGAGTGAGCGGCTGGATGGTGAAGATAATGTGTTTAAGAGCGCGTGCTGCATCCTTTTGCAGCATGGCCACGCTGCTCGTAGCGGTATGCAGCGCCGCGGCATTCGCAAGCGGCTGGCCACAGCTCGGCGGCTCTGCGGCTCACCTGTCGTACGGAAGCGATCCCGGCATCACCGCAGCAAACGCTCCGACCATGGGCGTCCATTGGATGGCGAACCTCTTCAGTGCCGACCTCGGTTCGCCGGTCGTTGCGTGGAACGCCAATCTTAAAAAGAACGTAGCATACGTCGGCAACGAACGTTCCGATCTTTTCGCTCTCGATGCCAAGACGGGCGAGATTCTTTGGAGCGTCAATTTGGGTTTAGGCGATGCGCTGCGCGCGACTCCGGCCGTCGCAAGCGATGGTTCGGTATGGGTTGCAACGCATTACAATCCTACCGTCTATAAGCTCAACGGCGCGACCGGGGCGGTGCTGTGCTCCAACAAGGCCGTGTTGCCGATCGATGCGAGTCCCACGTTCGCTTCGCCGCCGGGTGGCGTACCGTCGATATATTTCGAATCGGTGGACTCTAGCACGGCGAACGGCCCGCTCGTGGCCCTGCGGACGAGTGACTGTTCGCGAATCTACACGTTCACACACTACCGGCAGATTGCGGGTGGCTGGGCGACCCCTTCGTACGGAGTAACGCCGGCGTCGCGACCGCTCGTTCTCGTCGGGACAGCTGACGTCGATGATACCGAATATGCAATCGATGCCGTAACGGGTGCGCTCGTATGGCGGTACACGCTAACGGCTCCGCCCGGCGATTACGACATCGGTGACGCTGCGACCATCTCTGCGCCCGGGAACAACGGCTTTAGCGACGGCGTCGCGTACGTTAACAATAAGTACGGCGATCAATATGCGCTGGATCTAACGACGGGTGCGAAGATCTGGGAGACGGATATCTATCCGAACGGCGGCACGCGGACGGTTCGATCCGGCGCAGCGCTGGACGAAAACATGCTCGTGATCGGCAAGAAAGCCGGCGTCGTTGCACTCAACGCGACCACGGGCGCGATATTGTGGCAGCATTCCGATCGGCTGGAAGTCGTTTCTACGCCCGCGATTGCGGGGCCGGCGGGCAGCGAAGTCGTCACGTACGGCGACATCGACGGCTCCTTTCACGTGCTCGATCTTGCCAGCGGAAAACAGCTTTACAGCTATCAGAGCGGCGGTTACATCACGTCGTCCCCCGCAATTGCGGACGGCAACATCCTTATCGCTTCAAGCGACGGCTTTCTCTACGCGTTTTCGGCCGCCGGTTCGAACGCACAGGCGCCGGTTACGGCGGTTACATCGCCGCAGAACTCATCGACCGTCGCCAATCCGAACGGCAACATAACGGTGAACGGAACCGCAACGGATCCATTGGGCGTCTTCCGCGTGGAGATTGCGGTACAATCGAACGGTGCGTCCGGTCCCTGGTACAACGCCGCCACCAATACGTACAACAGTGCGCCGGTTCGCAACGCCGCGGTGCTGGCGCGCCAGGGAGCCACGTCAACGGCGTGGTCGTTTCAGTTTCCGGTGCCGGCGAGCGGCGGCGGATACCAACTCTTCGCGAACTCAGTAAGTACCGGCGGCATCGTCGATCGGGGCGCAGCGAGCAGCTTTGCAATTCTTCCGAGTTCTAGCGAGCCGAGGCTCACCGTGTCATCGATGAATCCTCCACCGTCGGGAATTTTCAATGCGTCCGCCCGATCGTTTAACAGCGGTGAAACCGTACAGTTCTCACTACTGGGCAAAGTGGTGGCGACGGCCACAACGGCCCCGGGAACGGGGCACGTGCCTCCGGTCGCGATTGCCGTGCCGTCGAATGCGTATTTCGGACCGACCGCGCTTACGGCCAAGGGGCTTAGTTCAGGAAAGGTCTCCAGCGTCGTTATCGACATCACGAACGAGTGGACGCAACTTGGCTATAGCGCGACGCGTTTAGGTCACGAGCCGCACGACTCCGTGCTGCTCGACTCCATTGGCGTCGGACAAAACACGGTTCTCAATCGCGCGTGGTATTACTCGACCGGTTCGCCGGTGAACGCGTCGCCTGCAATAGTCAACGGCGTTGCGTATATCGGTGACGACAGCGGCACGGTATCGGCAATTACGACGAACACCGGTGCTCCGCGGTGGACGTACGTTCTGCCTTCCCATGCAGCGATTCATTCATCGCCGGCTGTCGATTCGAGCGGGAACATTATCGTCGGCTCCGATGACGGCAATTTGTATCAGCTCGGCGCGAGCGGCACGCTTATACGCTCCATTGCTCTTGGCGGACGCGTCGGTTCGCCGGCAAACGCAGGCGGCGAAATCGTGGTCGCATCGGATAATGGAAACATCTACGATATCGCGGATTCTACGGGCGCGATTGTGTGGATGGCTACCATATCGGCGCCGGTAACCGCGCCGGTCTCGTACGATGCAGGCGAAAATACCGTTATAGCCGGCGACCAAAGCGGAGCGATCACCGCACTCGATGCAACGACCGGCGCTCGACTATGGAAAGTCAAAACCACGGCTGCGATAACCGCGTCGGCTGCGATCGATAACGGGACGGTCATCGTCGGTTCTCAAGACGGCTATCTGTATGCTCTCGATGAAAAAACCGGCGCGCAAAAATGGCAGTTCAAAGCAGATAGCCCCATTATCGCCGGAGCCGGGGTATTCATCGACGGCGAAGTCTCCGTGGGCGATAAAAATGGAACGTTGTACCTGCTGACCGCCGGCGGCAAAGTGATCTACGTGCAAGCGGCTTCCATCCATCAAAATAGTCCGATCGTCGGCCTCGCGACCGTCGAAGGGAACGTTCTTGCCGAGTCGGCGAACGGTTTAATTGTCGTCACGCGTCAGAGCGGCGGAGCAGCAAACACGCCGTGGACGTATCGAACGAAAGCCGGCCTAGCTTCGACGCCGGCAATTATAGACGGGGCGGTCTACGTCGCCGCAGCCGACGGGGGGCTATATGCCTTTACCCCTGAAGGCAGAGACCCTGTCCCCGCGCGTAAGGGCCCCGTGATCACCATTACCGACGCATGGACGTGCACGACCCCGTAGCCGTCGCTTCGCATGAATGATCTCGGATAGACGCGCGTTCGAAATGCCGATGTGTTTGGCAAAGGTGGACTGCGTGATTCCCAACGGCTCGAGAAATTCTCGCAGGAGGATGCTGCCCGGAGGAGTCGGCCGCCGATGGGGCGCGACGGCGACCGTTTGCTATAACCCGAACGCGTAGAGGTGGCCGTCGCGCGACGATGCGTAGACGTGGCCGTTTACGACGGTCGGTGCGGGAATGATCGAGCCGGAGATCGTCGCCGCACTATTCCATAAGATTCCCCCCGACGTCGCATCGAGTGCGTACAGTTTGCTTCCGCCCGATGCGTAAACGACTCCGTCCGCCACTACCGGCGGCGACTCCCCGTTGGCCCCAATCGCGGTCTGCCACGCCGTTGAAACCGTGCAATTCGCTCCGACGCTCAACTTCGTTAGCCCGTTCGGAACGCTTGCGTAAAGCGCGTGCGCGGCCGGTGAATACGCCGGAGTTGCGAGTTGGCCGCCGAGATTGAGCTTCGTCGCATAGTTCTCGTTTACCAAATGCCTGCGGTCGATCGTAAAGAAGTTTCCGTCCTTGCGTTCGAAAGCAGCGCAGCTTCCCTGGTCGTCGTAGAGTACGGGCGTTGTCCCGATGTCGAGATCGCTTTGCAGGTTGGTTTCCGGCTGTTCGTCGGCGACGAATTGCAGCGAAGGCGCGGTGAGTTCGATAATGCTGTCGCTGTATTGGCCCGTTTCGCCGAGGCTACCGAGCGAATTGCCCACGCCTGCGTAAAGGTTGCCGGTATCGGGATCGATCGATTCACCACCCCAGCTCCAGACGCCGTTTCCGTAGTATGTTTTCTTATTCGTTACGAGATTGAACGTGGTAATCGCCTCGGAAGACGTATCGATAGCATCGATCGTGCCGAAGTACGTTCCCTCATCGCAATGGCTTGCAGTCGGATAATATATTTTCGAACCGTCGGCGCTCAAGAGCAATCCGCTCCACGTGTGGTATTCCGTTGGGTCTCCGTAAAGCGTTTTCGGAGCGAATCCCGCCGACCGAGCGCCGGTGCCGAGATCGAATGCCCAGATCTTTCCGAGGCCGTCGAGCACGTAGATGCGATTTTTGGTGCGGTCAAGCACGGGGGTGCTCGTAACGCCGTCGCTCCCTAAGCCGCATTGTGGAGTCGATGTATGGCCGAGCGCCTTTGACCAGATCGCTTTTCCGCTTGCTGCGTTGATCGCATAGAAGTCGCCGATCTCGTCGCCGACGTAGACGATGTCGGCGTATTTCCCACCGGAGACCGAAACGTGAGATGCCACGATCGGTTCGGTGTTTGAAAAGTCGTTACCGAGCTTGAAGGACCATTTCGCAACGAGGTTGTGCACCGTAGACGTCGTCAACTGCGTTTCGCGCGCGTTGTAGCCCGTCCTCGCGGTATCGAAGCCGAACGTCGGCCAATCTATTTCGCTTCTTGCCGGCGAAAGCGATGAAAGTGCGTTTTCAGGCGTGGGCGGCACCGTCGCGCGGCCGCCGCCGCATCCGCTAAAAAGCACGATAGTGAGAGCCGCACCTATGAGACGGTGAAAAAGCGAAGCGTTCATCGCGATCCTTCGTTTAATCGTGTTTCGTTTGGCTAATGCATGCGCGATGATCTCTGCTCCAGTGCCATGCGTCGCTTTTTTCGGCGTGGTCGTGAATCTCATCGGCCATCCGCCGCAGCGTGCGTTCGATATCTTCCCACGCGCAGAAACGTGGATTGTGCGACGCGGATGCGATCTGGGAAGTATCCGACGTATTCGATATGCCGTTGATTATCTCGCGCAGCGTATGTACAACGTCGCTCGGGGTAGCGCCGGAGGCGGTATAGCCGGGCGGTTTATGGCCGCCGATGGTCGGGATTTCGCCCGCGGGTGCCCGCACGGCGGACGCACAAGCTGCAAGAAATCCGCCGAAGGCGGCTAGAGCAGTTTTTCTTCCTATCCGGCAGTCGTTTGGCAGCATGAATCAACTCCAAGAAGCACAGGAGCGCGTCGTGCCGCAACGTTCCAGCCGAACCGGAACGCCCCTTTCGAGCCCGCTTCGGTGGGGCAGCGTAGGTCGTATAGTGAAAGAAGTCCGTTGCGCGGGGAGGGCGTCGATGCACCTATCGATTCCGGCGGGCACGGTAACATTTTTATTCACCGATATCGAAGGCAGCACGCGGCTTTGGGAACGGGAACCCGTCGCTATGGAAGCCGCGCTCGGCGAACACGACCGTGTCGTTCGTGCCGCAATCGAAGCTTTCGACGGATACATATTTAAGAGCGCGGGCGACGCGTTCTGTGCCGCATTTGCGCGACCCGAACGATCGGTCGATGCAGCAGTAGCCGCGCAACGCGCCTTGAAAACGTGCGCCGATGTAGCGGGCGATCGCATTCGCGTTCGGATGGGAATTCACACCGGAACGGCGGAGGTTCGCGGGAACGATTATTTCGGTTCGGCGCTTAACCGCGTGTCGCGCTTGCTTTCAATCGTTCGCGGCGGCCAAATCTTCATCTCACAGTCGACCCGCGAACTCGTACAAGACGCCTTACCGCCCGGTGTAAGGCTTGAAGGGCTGGGTGAATTCGAACTCCGAGATCTCACGCGCGCCGAAAAAGCGTTTCAAATCTATTTCGACGGGATGGAAGCAATCTTCGGAGCCGCCGCGATCGGCGCTCGCACTCCTTCCAATTTTCCCACTGAAATATCCGCGTTCATCGGACGCACTGCGGAGCTGGGAAAAATCGACGCGCTCCTGCAAAACCGCCGCGTGATTACGCTCGTCGGTCCGGGAGGCGTCGGAAAAACGCGCCTGGCGCTTCAGGTAGCTCGTCAAGGCCGCGCACGATTCGCGGGCGGCTCGTGGCTCGTAGAACTCGTCGGTGCTCGTACCGAAGGTGACGTGCTGCCGGCGGTGTGCGCTGCACTGCAGATTACAACGCCCGTAGACGCGCTTGCCTCCGTGATGCACGCACTCAATCACGGCCCGGCAATCGTCGTGCTCGATAATTGCGAACACGTGCTCGATGCCGCGCGAACGCTCGTGCGCAGCATCGTGGAGCGCGCTGCCGACGTGACGATGCTCTGCACGAGCCGGGAACCGCTGCATTTAGCAGGCGAACAGATCGTCGATGTGTCGCCACTCGGCCTCCCGCGCGACCGTGCGCCGTTGGAAGAACTGCTGCGCAGCGATGCCGTGGCGCTCGTAATGGACCGCGCATCGGCCTTTGGAGCGCGTCAGTCCGGCGAAAGTAATGTGGCTGCGATCGGCGAACTCTGCCGCCGCCTCGATGGCATTCCGCTCGCGCTCGAACTGGCATCGGCTCGTATCCGGACGCTCTCCCCGCGCCAAATCTTAGAGCGCATGGATCGCCGCTTTTCGTTGCTGACGGGCGGCGACAAGACGGGCCCGCCACACCACTGGACGCTCGAGCGCGCGATCGACTGGAGCTACGAAGCGCTGACGCAAAACGAGCAGCGCTTGTTTCAACGGTTGTCCATATTCGAGTCCCCCTTTACGCTCGAAGCAGTTGAATCCGT
>JALYTY010000054.1 GCA_030854045.1 Vulcanimicrobiota bacterium
GTGCCGCGGCGTTCGAGGGTGTGACTGCTACATTCATCGTGTAGCTGCCAACTTTCGGACTGATTTCGAATGCGGTAAACCCCGGAGAGTATCCGGCGAAGCCCCCCGGAAATGTGCCGTCATTGAAAAACGGAACGGCAGGCGGTCCGATGATATAGATGTTCTGGTTCGCCGAAGCTGCACCGAACGGAAGCGGCCAGAACGGTTCGTTGCCGGTCGGGTCGTAGGCGGATCCGACAAACCCGTTCCCCGGTGTGGCGTTAGGACTTCCGGGAAGGTACGACGAGGTTGCCTGTTGATCGGAGTTGAGCGGAGCGAGGCCATAGCTGAAGGCCCCGGTAAACGTTCCGAGCGTGGTATTTGCCGCTGCGGTATTCACATTTACTTGAGGCGATGAATTTATCGTCCCGCCCCCAATGTCGGTATTGGTGCCATAGGCACCCGGAAAGCCCGCGGGAACCGTAAATCCGCTCGGACCCGCAATCGACGGTGTATTTGCAAGTGTTCCCGACGAGCCGTTCGGTTGCCGAAACGTCGACACGACGTTGATTCCGGTGGATCCGTCGGCCGCATTAAACGCTGTACCGACGGCTACCTGGAGTTTGAGATTTGAAAGCGGTACTTGCGTCGTGCCCGGTACGGCGCCGTTATTTGTCGTCCCCCCGCAGCCCACGATGAACAGCATCGCGCCGAGAACGGCTGCCCGCGCAAAGAATTGATACACTAAAAATACCCCTAAATCTTTATTTCATAGTAGAAGTAGTACGACCGCGGATTGCCGTTAGGGAATGTGGTGAAGATTTGGTTTCCTCCGAACGCGCTGCGATACTGCGGATTCGCAAACGGTACCGCGTAATCCGTCGCGATCGCGCTGTAGCCGGTAAGCGGACCGCCGATCCCTGTTGCGATCGGCTGATAACGATCGTTCAAGAAAACGCCGTTTGCACTGTAAAGCCGATTGAAAACATTTTCGACGTCGAAACCGACTTTATAATGCGCGTCCTTCGGTGCATACTCGATCGTCACGTTTGCATAGAAGTCGGGGTTCGTCAATTTGCCGCCGGCCGATGACGTTTCGTTACTTCCTCGCGATGCGACGATATTCGGATCGAACACCGAGCCGGGGTTGAGCGGATCGACGTAGTACGTCGCGCCGAGTCCCTGCGATCCCGCCGCCCCGCCCGGAACGGCGTTCGTGTTGGGAATGTTCACCGCGACACCGTTGATGATGTCCGCCGTCGTCGTTCCGTTTCCAATCGGATACCCAACATCGTAGGAGAGTCTCGGATTTATCCGCCAGCCGTTCGGTGTCCGGTACGTCAACCCAAGCGTCGTTTGAAATGGCGATACGAAACCGACCCGGTACACGTCTCCGGCTAGCGCGGATGAATACGGAATACTCGGGTAGAAGTCTTCCGAGGCCGATGTCGGCAAGACCGACGAAAACTCGTTGACGTACGACATCGTCCATTGCCCCGAGAGACCAACGGGGTTCTCTCGCGTGATGTTGACGTCGACGCCGGTCGCATATTCTTTGCCCAGGTTCGTGGCCGAACCCGGGCCTAAGATAACGGCCCCGTTTTGAATCAGCGGTTGTCCCGCCGAATTAAGCACGGGTTGGGCAACGCTGGCTTCGGTATCGTACTGCCGCCGCGTCCACGGCGCCACGCTAAAGGCGACTCCTCGCAGCGCACCTTTAGTGAACTGATGCTGAAACGTCAATTGGTAATTATTCGACGTCATCGGTCGAACGGGCTGAAACGGTACACCATAGAAGTTTTGGTACGCCCAGTAGAGCTGCTGTGCGTAGTTCGTGCATTGCACTTGGTACGGGGCGATGCCGCAGCCATTGAACGTGTTCGGATCGGTATTTGCCGTGCTATATGGCTTCAGTGAAGCGTACGGCGCGAAGACACCGTAGTTAAGTTGGTTATTGACGAGCGCCAGCGTTGGGAACGCAGTTGCCCGGTCGTACGTCGCCCGAATCGCCGTATTCGGTTCCATTTGCCACGAAATGCCCAAGCGTGGCTCGAGAATGTTCGGCTTGATCGCTTGATCGGTGATGTTGCTGAAATTCGCCAGGTACGGGCAGTTGCCCGTGCCGGTGGCGGAAGCAGGATTGTAATTTGGATTCGGCGGCGCGGAAGCTGGATTGTAAAAGAACGTGCAGTCGGAATTCATTCCAACGGGCGGCAGGCCGATGTAGCTGCTCGTTTCGTCCCGAAGGCCGAGCGATAGATTCAACCGGTCGTTGACGTTGATTTTGTCGGAAATGTAGTACGATTGATCCCGCCTATTCACGTTACTGTTTTGAGCGTCAGATGGTAGTTGCAATTGGGTCGCATTCGGAGATGCTCCGTATGCGTATCCGCAATTCCCTTGGCCGATCGGGCAGTTCGGGTCATTCGGGCTAATGAAATCATACGGAACGCCGCTGCTGTTTGGATCGACGAGCAACGACAGCCAGGAGTAACCCCACTGGTTTTGCTGGTATACGGGATGCAGCCACTCGTACTCGTAGCCCACTTCGAGGAAATTCTTTTCGTTGAGCTGCTTTTGGAGTTTAATCTGGCCCCCTAACCGGTGTCCGCCTTGCAGCGTATACATGTCGCCGAGACCTAAGCTATTCGTCCTGGCGGTCGGAAAATCAAACGTGCTCACGGCGTTTACGGAGTATGCTTCGGCCGAGAAAAGCGTTGACGAATTCACGTTTCGCGTGTAGGCGACTTTATAGCTTTCGTTGGGTTGCCAATAGATCTCCGGGGCATGATTCGCCTGCGCAAGCGTTTCGTTGTAGGACGTTTGACCCGGGTATAGCCCCGTCAGTTCGCCGACTTGCTGCGATGAAAATCCGTAGACGCCACCATAGAAAGACGTAAGGTACGGATTGCAGCTTTCGAAGCAATAGCCGTTGAGCCCGGCGTACATTTGGTAGAAATTGTGCTGGGCGATGTCGGCAAAAAACTGCAGTGACTGGTTCTTATCCTTCCCGAAGCGGAAGATAAAGTTGTTCATAAATTCGCGGTCGGACTCCAGAAGCGTGCCCGTGGTGACGCCGATCACGTTCGCGGGGTATGTTCCGTTGCCGATTCGAGCGCTTGTGTTAGCGCCGGCGAATGCCGCATAATCTGAAATCGTCCCGTTCGGCGACGCGAAGCTATACGCGCCGTTAAACGCATGGTCGAATCCGGGGCCGCCAACGCGAAATTCGGAGGTGGCATATCCGGGATTTGTTCCGCGTGCAGCAACGAGATTGATGACACCCGTTCCGTTGCTCTGTACCGAAGCGTCACCGACGCCCGGCGTCAGCTGCGCGGAAGCAATGCCGGAACCGGGAAGCGCCAGCGTGTTGACAAACTGATTGGTGAAGGCGTCGGTGTACGGTATCCCTTCAAATTCGAAGCCTTCTTCGTTCTCGCGGCCGCCGTGGATGACCGGATAGCCGCTTGAGTCGTAGCCGACACCGGGCAGCGACGCTAAGAGGTTGGACTCACTTATGTTGAGGTCCGTCCCTTGGAAGTTTTGAACCTGCGTCGCGTTGACCGTATACGTGTCGACGGTTTGCTGGGGCTGAAAGGCACTCGCCGTGCTATGCGAGACGACGCGCGCGATAGTTTTCAGGCTCTTCGCCAGTGTCGCATTGAGCGTCTGATCTTGGTCGGCAAAAACCGTGACGCCGGTTATCGTGACGCCGTCAAAGCCGGTTTTCGCAAAGATTGCCGTATACGTATCGGCGTAAACGCCGGCTATCGCATAGAAGCCGCGAGCATCGGTTACGGCATGATACGTTCCGCTCGGTGCAGTTAGCGCAACTTGCACCGAAGCCACCGGCGCCCCGGTATTTTCCGAAACGATCCCTTTCACGACGCCGGTCGTGCCGGCTAAAGCCGGCGAGAGCGTCGCTGTGATGCACGATACGGCCGTCGCCATGGCAACGGCAAACTTCACGGCAGCGGCTAAGCGCTTCCACGCGTGGGTACCTTCCATCGAACTCTCCATTTTTTTTCGTCTAAGCGTTGTAGCAAAATAAGCCGCAAGGGAAAGGTCGCCGAACACTGGTTAGCAGCTATAACGAAATGTTAATAGCAAAGCCTCCGCGTTGCAACTTGGTGTCCCAAGCGTTTGCTAAGCGGAACGCTTGCTTTTGCTGCCTTGAGACGTCGCAAATACCTTCGTGAACTCGGCGCCGAAAAGAAAGATCTGACCCGAGTAATAGAGCCAAAGCAAGATCGCGACGAACGTTCCGGCGGCACCGAACGTCGAGCCGGTAGAGATGCGGCCCAAATACAGCCCAATCAGATACTGACCGATTATGAAGAGCGCTCCGGTCATTGCCGCGCCGACGACCACGTCTTTCCAAGCGACCGCCGTTTTGGGCAGGTATTTGAAGAGCGCCGCGAAGCCGACGCTCACAACGAAAAACGACAGCAGTGGCGTAGCGACCGAGGCGGCCGCATGGCCGACCGGCGACGCGGCCGCAAGCGCGCCTGAGAGCGCGCTGAGGCCCGCATTTGCCAAGAGTGAAAGCAGCAAGACGACCGCAATGCCTGCGATAAGAGCGAGTGTTTTTGCGCGCGCCCGTAACGTCGCGGCGATTCCGGTCGTTCGCGCATCGACGTGCCAGACGGCGTCGAGCATCCCTTCGATGGCGATGAAGAGCCCGGTAGCGGCGGCAATGAAGATAGCGTACCCGACGATCGTCGCGAAGAGGCCGTGATTGCGCTGATTGAACGTCGCTTGAACCAGATCGCCCACCGCCTTGGTGCCGGCGTCGCCGAGCGAAGGCCGCAAGTACTGCAGCATTGCATCGCGCACGACGTGGTGGTGTCCGTTTCCGCCGAGCAGGAATGCGCCGATTTCAATCACGACGATCATCAGGGGCGCAAGCGCGAACGCCGCATAGTATGCAAGCGCCGCCGCCATCCGCGACGCATTGTCGTCCGACCAGTTTCGATACGTTTCTTTTAAGAGCCAAACGATCTGCCGTGCCTGCATTGTGGCAGGCTTTTACCCACTGGGCGCCCTCACCGGCGCATCGAACGTCAACTCTCCCGAAATGTCGTTGAAGCCAACTTCGACCGTGTCGCCGGGCCGAACGTCGCCGGCCAAAATCTTTCGCCCGAGCGGCGTCTCAAGTTCTTTTTGAATTGTGCGCTTAAGCGGACGAGCGCCGTAGTTGGAGTCGTAGCCGGCCTTGACCAGATGGCGCTTTGCCGCATCGTCCAGGACGAGCGTGATCCGGCGGTCCGCCAGGCGAGAACGCAGCCGCGAAAGCTGAATGTCGACAATTTCCATCAGCTGAGCTTCATCGAGCGCGTGGAAGACGATGATTTCATCAACCCGATTGAGGAATTCGGGACGAAAATGCGCCCGCAGCTCCTCCATAACGGTGGCCCGCATCACGGCCTCTTCTGCGGAGCCGGATTGCCCTTTGTAGCCGAGTATACGATGGCTGCCGATGTTCGACGTCATGATCACGATCGTGTTGCGAAAATCGACCGTACGCCCTTGGCCGTCGGTCAACCGCCCCTCATCGAGGATCTGCAAAAAAACGTTAAAAACGTCGGGGTGCGCCTTCTCGATTTCATCGAAGAGAATCACCGAATAAGGGTGCCGGCGCACCGCTTCGGTGAGCTGGCCGCCTTCGTCGTAGCCAACGTATCCGGGCGGCGCGCCCAGCAACCGCGCAACGGTATGTTTCTCTTGGTATTCCGACATGTCGATACGAATGAGCGCACGCTCGTCGTCGAAGAGAAATTGCGCGAGCGCGCGAGCAAGTTCCGTCTTCCCAACGCCGGTCGGTCCTAACAAGATGAACGAACCGATCGGACGGTTCGGATCGGAGAGGCCCGAGCGCGAGCGAATCACCGCCTCGGCCACTGCGTCAACGGCTTGATCTTGTCCGATCACGCGTTCGTGCAGCGCCTCGTCGAGATGCAGCAGCTTTTGTTTCTCGCCTTCGAGCAGCTTGCGTAGCGGTATGCCGGTCCAGCGCGCGATGATCTCGGCGATATCTTCTTCGTCGACCTCTTCTTTCGAGAGCCGGCCGCCGTCGCTGTTTTGCAGCCGCGATTCCTCCGCGCTCAACTGCTTTTCAAGGTCGGCCAATCGGCCGTATCGCAGTTCGGCCACCCGATTGAGGTCGTACTGTCGTTCGGACTGTTCGATCTGCACTTTCGTGTCGGTGATGGCTTCGCGGATGTCCCGCAACTTAACCGCGGCATTCTTTTCCGCATCCCATTGCCCACGCAACGCCGACTGCTCCGTTCGAAGACCGGCGACTTCCTTTTCGAGCGCGTCGAGGCGCGCCCGGCTCTCCCGGTCGTCTTCTTTGCGCAGCGCTTCGCGCTCGATCTCCAATTGCATCACGCGACGCGAAACCTCATCAAGTTCTTGCGGCATCGAATCGATCTCCGTGCGCAGCTTAGCGGCCGCTTCGTCCACGAGATCGATCGCTTTGTCGGGAAGAAAGCGGTCGGCGATGTACCGGTTGCTCATCGTCGCGGCGGCAACGAGCGCGCCATCTTTAATGCGAACGCCGTGATGTGTCTCGTAGCTTTCACGCAACCCGCGCAAAATCGAAATAGTATCTTCAACCGAAGGCTGGTCCACCACGACCGGCTGAAAGCGGCGTTCGAGCGCGGCATCTTTTTCGATGTATTTACGATATTCATCGAGCGTGGTAGCGCCGATCATGTGGAGTTCGCCGCGCGCCAGCGTCGGCTTGAGCAGATTGCCTGCGTCCATCGAGCCTTCCGCTTTACCGGCGCCGACAACGGTGTGCAATTCGTCAACGAAGAGCACGATCTGTCCTTCGGAATTGGCGACATCTTTCAGCACCGCCTTAAGCCGCTCTTCAAACTCGCCGCGATACTTTGCGCCGGCGATGAGCGCGCCCATATCAAGAGAAACGATGCGTTTGTTTTTTAAGCCTTCGGGAACGTCGCCGCGAACGATTCGCTGCGCCAGCCCTTCAACGATCGCCGTCTTCCCTACACCGGGCTCGCCGATGAGCACCGGATTATTTTTCGTCCGCCGGGAGAGCACTTGAACGATGCGGCGTATTTCGTCGTCGCGCCCGATGACGGGATCGAGTTTTCCGCGTTCGGCTTCGAGGGTGAGGTCGCGGCCATACCGCTCGAGCGACTTGTACGTTCCTTCGGGATCTTTGCTCGTTACGCGCTGATTGCCGCGAACGTCTCGTAACGCGACAAGCAATTTGTCTTTCGTCAGATCGGCCTGCCGGAAAAGTGTACCGATCGCTCCGCTTGCCTGAACCATCGCGAGCAGGACGTGCTCCACCGAGACGTAGTCGTCGCCGAGACCTTTCGATTCGCTTTCGGCATTTGCCATAATGCGCGAAAGCTCCGGCGATATCGTAACCTGTGCCGAATCCGCGTTCGCCCCGGAAAGACGCGGCAATCGGGAGATCGCGCTATCGACCATGCGTCCAAATGCTGCGACGTCGACGCCTGCTTTGCGCAGGATGTCCGGCACGACTCCGCGTTCTTGTTCCAATAAGGCCGCAAGCATGTGTTCGGGAGTCGTCTGAGTGTTGTGCTCGTGTAGAGCTTTCGTATAGGCGGCGTTAAGGGCATCCGATACGCGCTCGGTAAGTTTATCCACATTCATCGGTCTACATTTTATAACACAATTTGGGGATGTACGGTTACGCAATTGAGCGCGTTTATAGCGTTTCGACCGCGCCCTTTACCGGCGGCGTCTCGGCACTTTCAGGAGGGTCCCACGAATGATGCTATGATAGCCGCAATGGAAATCGCTGCCGGAACGGTTCGCGCCTTTTACCTCTTCGACGTAGCGGATACGATCGCGCTTGCGAATATCGCCGCCGTACGGGGCCAAGGTCTGGCGCGGGCCGATATCCCGCTTCGCCAGCATTCATCGAGCGCGTACTTGCAATTTCCCGTGCCGCCTCTCGTTGCGCGATTGCCCGACGCCGATATCGGTGGGCGAACGGCCGCGGTGCGGGTAAAGCTCTTTGACTACGGCGTTATCTCCCTGCGTTTCTCGTTTGCCGTAAGCGGCGGCCGGCAAAAACTTGTGGAACTCTGCGACGACGTCAGAACGAACGAAGCGATCGCCCGATATGCGCAAGCAACCGTCGCGCAGGTCACCGAAGATATTGAAGCGGCGTTGGACGAACCGCATACTGCATTGATCGAGGATTATCTCGTCATCGACGTCGATCGCTTCACCGAACCGCTTGCAGCGGAAGATTTGCTTCGCGACCACTCCGGGGACCTCGCGAAACTCCTCCTCGGCGAAAGTGGGATCCTCGCAAAGCAGCAAGTCGACGAATCGCTGCGGGTGCGCTTTTCGTACAATGTCGACGACTTGACGATCGTGCAATGGGACACGGCATTCATTTACGATCGCCACGAACACAGTAACGCGATACAAGACATTCTCGAGTTTGCAAATTCTCAACTACTCGAACTGCGAACCTACGACACGAGACTCGACAATGAACTCGATGTTATCTACAGCATGCAGCCGGGTCAGCAATCGCGTTCGCTTCTCGGACGCCGCGAAGCCGAACGGGCGGCCACTTTGCGCTACCTCATCGTCGACGTGCTGGAACTAACCGACCGTTCGACGAACGCGCTCAAGATCGTCGGGGACGCTTACTACGCACGAATCTACCGGTCCGCGGCGGCGCGTTTGGGCCTTGCAGATTGGCAGAGCCAAATCGACAGTAAGATCGCAAGCATCGGAGATATGTACCGCTTTTTCATCGATCAGTCTCGGACTCGGCGCGATGAGTTCATGGAACTTATCGTGATAATCTTAATCGCCCTTGAATTGATTGTAGGAGTTGCGACGCTGGTCCGCCATTAGCAGCCGCTTACGTTCTTCGCAATCGCAGCATGCGGAAATCACCGCTGCGAACGGTGATGCCGCGACTATCGAACCACTCCAGCAGCGGTACCGCATATTTGCGCGACGTGCCAAGGAGGTCGCGGAAGTCGGCCATCGACATCCGGCCGTTGCGCTCGATGAAATTTTCGAGGATTGCATGAATCGTAGCGATCTGCGGTCCGCGATATAAGTAATCGCCGACTTTAACGAGCGAGCCGCGCGCCAGCAAGGTGTCGAATGCTTTCTGAAGTCCCGGGGCGACGTTGCTTTTTATCCCCGCAACCACGTCTGCAAACGGCACGGGTACGTGAGGCTGCGAGGGATCGCGTGCGAGCACGTCGTCGAAGAACGCGCGCTGATCGCCGGAAAGACGCGGTTCGTACGCCACAAGCGCGTAGTAGCCGGCGCGTTGCGCGATTCGCCCGTCTTCAACGAAGGTCGCAAGCAGTCGGACCAGAAGCGGCTCCGCCAAGGCGAGCGATCGCGCAAGCTGGATCGACGTCCATCCCATCGACCAGGGCTCGGCATCGTGTGCACTTTGGAGCGAGGCGGTGATGCGCGCCAGCAGTTCGCGGGCCGCGCCGCCATCAAAATATGCCGCGGGTCTGGCGATCTTGAGCGCGACACCGCTTTCGACCATTGCATCGAGCGTCTGCACGGCTAAATCCTCGCGCAAGTTAGTTTTAAAGGCGACGACCGAAGCATCGAGCGGTTGCGTACCGCTTTCGCGCAACGCCGAAGCGACGGCACGCTGCGCGGCGCTCTCCGTCTCATGCGAATCGTCTTCAATCGCGAGCGCTTCGATCTCGCCTCCGCCGAGCAGCGTCTTAGGCGAAGGGCGGCGCACGACGAAACGGACGCCCGGAAATGCCAGAACTGGTTCTCGAAGCCGCAACGTGGCCGATACCGCTTCTGCGCGTTGCGGGACAACAGAAAGATACAGCGTTGCCATAACTTCCGAAGAACCGACGTGCGCGCGAACGGGAGTACGCTTGCGCAACAGCGGCAACGCTTCTTGCAGAGGCGTAAACCGCACGCGATATTCGGTGCGTGCGTGAAAGTGCGCGTCGGACACAACTTCCCCACGCGTTACGCTCGAGCGCTCCACACCGGGAAGGTTGAGGGCGACGCGCGACCCGCCGTAGGCAATGTCGCGCGATTCTCCAAAGACGTGAAGCGTTCTCACGCGGACGCGTTCGCCCAATGGTTCGAGGGCGAGCTCGTCGCCGACAGAGATGCGGCCCTGCATCAGCGTACCGGTTACGATCGTGCCGCGTCCGGGAAGCGCGAAGACGCGATCGATCGGGAGGTACACCGGAGCGTCGATGTCACGCGCCGCTAGCATCTCCAATTCCTCATGGATGAGCAGGCGCAGTGCATCCAGGCCGTTTCCATCGACGTTAGAGACTGCGACGATCGGCGCGCCGGCCGCAATCGTCGAGCTGAGCTCTTCGCGTATGCCTTCGATCCGCGTTGCAAGCCCCGAAGCATCGAAGAGATCCGACTTCGTTACGACGACGATCGTCCGCGCAACGTTTAGGAAAGAAAGAATGCGCACGTGCTCGACCGTCTGCGGCATTACGCCTTCATTGGCAGCAACAACGAGCAGCAAGAGTTCCATGCCCGAGGCGCCGGCAAGCATGTTATGCAAGAATCGCTCGTGCCCGGGAACATCGACGAGGCCGGCTTCCAGTCCGTCGGCGAATCGAAGCCGCGCGAAACCAAGATCGAGCGTCATGCCACGCTCCAGCTCTTGCGCCCACCGGTCGGGATTGACGCCGGTCAACGACTGCACGAGCGCAGACTTCCCGTGATCGACATGCCCCGCGGTCCCGACGATATGCATTGTCGCTACGCTTTATACAAAGGCCTATCGTCTTCCGGTGCAGCGCAGCATGCGCGAACGCTCACGCGTATTTGATCACGAGCACTTTTCGTTCGCTCATCTCTTCCATCGCGTAGCGGACGCCTTCGCGGCCGAATCCGCTGTCTTTGATGCCTCCGTAGGGCATATTGTCGACGCGAAGCGTCGGATAGTCGTTTGCGATAACGCCGCCGACGTCGAGATCGTCGAATGCACGCGCGATTATTCGCACGTCGTGGGTGAAGATTCCGGCCTGAAGGCCGAAACGGCCGGCGTTGACGCGCTCGATCGCGTCCCCAATGGAGACTGCGGGCGCGATCGTCGCTACCGGGCCAAAGACCTCCTCATACTCGATGCGCATTGCGGGATCGGTGCCTTCCAACAGCGTCGGCTCGATGATGTTGCCTTCGCGCGTGTTGCCGCAGAGAACGCGCGCTCCCGCGCGGACCGCTTCGTCGACCCAGGCGCATATGCGGTCGGCGCTTCGTGCATCGATGACCGGTCCTACCATCACGCCAGGATCGGCGGGATCGCCCGAGCGTAACGCGGCGATCTCTTGTAGCAGCAACTCGCGGAAACGCGCGTATACGCCCTCCATCACGTACATCCGCTGCACTTTGATGCACACTTGACCGGCTTGGGAAAACGCGCCGACGGCGCAGCGCTTCGCGGCCCACGGAAGGTCCGCATCATCGCAGACGATCGCCGCTCCATTTCCGCCGAGTTCGAGTGCGACGCGTTTGCGGCCAGCAATGCTTTTGAGATGCCAGCCCACCGGGGCGGATCCCGTGAACGAAAGCATCGCGACGCGTTCGTCGGTTGCCAGTGTTTGCGCAACCGCAACCGGCGCGTGCATCACCGAAAGAGCCGCCGGCGGCATTCCGGCCGCAATGGCGACTTTACCCAAGAGATGCGCGCACAGCGGCGCCTGCGGCGGCGCTTTAAGGACGACGGGATTGCCGACGGCAATTGCGGGCGCCAGCTTGTGCGCGACCAGGTTCAACGGAAAATTAAACGGCGCGATTGCGCCGATGACTCCGATCGGGCGCAACGTCGCAAGTCCGGTGTATCCGATCGAGGATGCGGCGAGGTCGAGCGGCAGCACTTCGCCTGCGGTGCGGGTTACTTCATCGGCGGCGAGCGAAAACGTCGTGACGGATCGCTGCACTTCGAGATGCGCAAACATATCGGGCTTCCCGGATTCCGCAACCATGAGAGCCGCGAATTCGTTTTCGCGATCCTTTAGCACGGCGGCGATACGACGCAATAAAGCGGCGCGTTCGTACCGCGGCGTGCGTCCGAACTGCCGTGCTATCGCTGACGCCGACTGTAGCGCGATTTCCATATCGGCAGCGGTTGCGACGGCAACTGTCGCGACCGGCCGGTCGTCGTAGGGACTTCGAACGACTTCACGCTCCGAACTCTCGCCCGATCCGCCGGCAATGAGCGATGCGTAGTGAACGAGCGCAGTCGTAGCCATGCTTGGACGTTTTAGCCGGTCACGGACCGCGCCTTTGGTATACGGCACCAATGTTCCGCTGCTTTTTTGGCCCGCTTTCCATAGAAGCCGCCGTCTCTATGGGCTACGCTAGAGACCATGCAAGAAGAGCGGCTACGAAGCGGTTCGCTGTCCTTCATCGAGGTTTTGGCCGCCTCGGTTGCCCTCATCGGTCTGACCATGACGCCGGTTCTCATTGCGCCGTACATGTTCGCGGCGGCGGGCAATGCTTCGTGCCTCGCCTACATCTTCGGCGCAGTCATGATGCTGCTCGTTGCCGTATGCCTCAACCACTTCGCGCGCCGCACTACCGCATCGGGATCGATGTTTTTGTATGCCGCCAAAGAACTCGGGCCGGTGGCGGGAACGCTCGCCGGCTGGAGCATGCTGTGGGCGTACGTATTTGTCGGCGCGGCCCAATTCGGCGCACAACCGCTCTTTCTCTCGCAACTGGGAGACGCGCTCGGGGTGCACGTTCCGGTACTCATTCCGATGTTGCTGCTTGCCGCGATCTGTTGGATGCTGGCCGCGCGGGACATCGCCCTATCGACCATCGTCATGCTCGCGCTCGAAAGCGTCTCCGTGCTTATCATCTGCGTGCTGATCGCAGCGGTGCTGCTGCACCACGGGCCGCACGTCGACGCCGCGCAGTTGCATCTCGCGGGCGCCGGTAAAGCGAGCATCGGCCTGGGCATCGCAACGGCCATCTTCAGCTTCGTAGGCTTCGAAAGCGCGTCGGCCTTTGGTGATGAGGCAAAGTCTGCGTTGCGAACGATACCGCGCGCGATCGTTTGGAGCGTCGTCATTGCGAGCGCATTTTTTGTACTCTCGATGTATACGGAGATTCTAGGCTTGCGCGCATCTAAAACACCGCTCGATCGACTTTCCAATCCGCTGCAGACGCTCGCCGATTTAAGCGGGGTAGCATACCTCAAGATACCGATTACAATCGGCGCGATTTTTAGTTCGTTTTCGGTCGCATTGGCTTGCGTAAATACGGCGGCTCGAGTAATCCTGCCAATGGCGCAAAGCGGGCTTTTGCCTCCTCGCCTTGCAACGATCAATGCGCGCTATAAGACTCCGAAGACGGCGCTTGCGGCAGTCGTCGTTATCATGTTTGCAATCGGAACGTTTATGTTTTTACGCGGTGTAGCACCGATCGACATTTTCAATTTTTGTGGAACGCTGAGCAGCCTCAGCTTCATTGCTATCTATCTGCTCATCGTCATTGCGGCACCGCGTTATTTAAGACGGTGCGGCGAACTTCGCGTCGTCGATATCATCGTCGCTGCCGCCGCGTCGCTCTGCTTGATCGGGACCGCAATCACGCTGTTCTACCCTGCGCCGCCGCCACCGACGCAGTATTTCCCGTATGCCTTTTTCGCCTATCTTGCTTTGGGTCTCGTGTTGTACCGCTTCGCGCGCCGCCGAATCACGATGCCGGCGGCCGATGTCGCGGGCGCCGCGATTGTAAAAACGATATGACCGCGCTCGTCGCTTCCGAAGCAAATCATCGCTACGTCCTCGCGCCGTGGTCGGTTCAGGGATCGCTCGATATGCCGTCGATCGATCGCGCCGAAGGCGTCTATCTCTACGATACCGCGGGGAAACGATATCTCGACCTCTCCGCCGGGTTGGTCGCCGTCA
Organism: Vulcanimicrobiota bacterium; assembly: GCA_030854045.1. Lineage (GTDB taxonomy): Bacteria > Vulcanimicrobiota > Vulcanimicrobiia > Vulcanimicrobiales > Vulcanimicrobiaceae > JALYTY01. The sequence goes on from JALYTY010000054.1 coordinate 13,890, forward strand.
ATCTCGGACATGGCAACGAACACGTCGCGGATGCCATATCCGCGCAAGCGAAACGTCTTTGCTACGCATCGCCGCAGTTCTTCAACGACGAACGCTCCCGCCTGGCGCAGCGTCTCTGCGAATCGGGACCCTGGTCCGAGGGTGCGCGCACGTTTTTCACGACGGGTGGCGGCGAAGCCAACGAAGATGCGGTCAAGATGGCACGCGCAATTACGGGACGCCATAAAGTTCTTACCGCATACCGTTCGTTCCACGGCTCCGCCCCCGGTGCCGGCTCCCTAACCGGCGAGAACCGGCGATGGGCAAACGAACCCGGTATTCCCGGCGTCGTACGTTTCTTTGCGCCCTTCCCGTACCGCAGCCCATTCGATACGCGGGATCCGCAAACGGAAGTGCGGCGCGCGCTCGACCACATCGAGCTGATCTGCACGTACGAAGATCCGTCGCGAATCGCCGCATTACTCATCGAACCGGTCGTCGGAACTAACGGGGCAATCGTATATCCGCAGGGCTATCTCGACGGCCTTCGCGAGCTGTGCACGCGGTATGGGATCGTTTTGATCTTCGATGAAGTGATGTGCGGGTTTGGGCGCACGGGTGCCGCATTCGCGTCGCAGCGGTTGGGAGTTACGCCGGATATCATCACGTTCGCGAAAGCAGTGACGTCGGCATACATTCCGCTCGGCGGCGTCATGGTTCGCGAATCGCTCGCGGCAACATTTGATTCGAAACCGCTTCCGTGCGGGCATACGTTCTCGGGCCATCCGCTCGCGATGGCCGCGGCTAATGCAGCACTCGATGAATACGAGCGTATGGGATTGTACCGGCGAGCGATCGAAATCGAGCGTTGGCTTCGAGAAGGACTCGACCGCGTGATGCAGCGAGCGCCGGTCGTTGGCGATGCGCGCGGAATCGGCGCTTTCTTCGCAATCGAACTCGTCTGCGATCGCGAAAGCCGGGAGCCAGTCGTTCCATGGCAAGGGCGCGATGCCGGACCGTTGCCGGGCATTCTCGCCAAATTGCGCGAGCGAGGCGTGTACGCGTTCGGACGCTATAATCTCATCCTAATTACGCCGCCGCTGACGATTGAACGCCACGAACTCGACGAGGGCCTCGACGCTCTCGCAGCCGTGCTGGCATAGGAGCATCATGCAAACCACAACGCGCCTTCTGGGTCACTTCATCAACGGCAAAGAACAACGCTCGGGCACGCGCAACGCGCCGGTTTGGAATCCATCGACGGGAGATTGTCAGGCGCGCGTCGCGCTCGCCGAGGCCTTTGAAGTCGACGAGGCCGTCTCTGCGGCGCGACATGCGCTGCCGGGTTGGATGAAAACGCCGCCTCATCGGCGCGCCGCGATCCTTTTCGCTTTTCGCGAGCGCATGTTCGAACGCATCGACCAACTCGCGAGAATTATCGGCGCAGAGCACGGAAAAACGATCGACGATGCGCGAGCCGAGATCGCGCGAGGACTCGATGTCGTCGAGTTTGCATGCGGCATACCGGAACTGCTCAAAGGCGATTTCAGCGCCGATGTTGGGCGCGACATCGATTCGCATAGTTTCCGCCAGCCGATCGGCGTCTGCGCGGGCATCACGCCGTTTAACTTTCCCGCGATGGTTCCGATGTGGATGTTCCCGGTCGCACTTGCCTGCGGCAACACGTTCGTGCTCAAACCAAGCGAACGCGATCCATCGCTTGCTCTTGAGATGGCCCTGCTGCTGCGCGACGCCGGCTTACCGGACGGCGCGTTCAACGTCGTTAACGGCGACCGCCAGACCGTCGATGCGCTGCTGGATCACGATGACGTCGCGGCCGTTAGCTTCGTCGGATCGACTCCCGTTGCGCGTCACGTGTTCGGACGCGCAAACGAACGCGGTAAGCGCGTTCAAGCCTTAGGCGGCGCGAAAAACCATCTCGTGGTAATGAACGATGCGAATCTGCAGAGCACCGTCGATGCAATCGTCGGGGCTGCGTACGGTTCCGCAGGCGAGCGTTGCATGGCTGTTTCGATCGTCGTCGCCGTGGGCAGCGACGTTGCAGACCGGCTCATCGAAGGCATAACGCAACGTATCGTAACGCTGCGCGTCGGCCCCAGCGACGGTGAAGGCGTAGAGATGGGTCCGCTGGTGTCGCGCGAACACCGCGACAAAGTCGCGTCCTACATCGATATCGGTGAGCGAGAAGGCGCAACCGTCGTGGTGGACGGACGTAAAGCGACGGTTCCGTCCGCCGGTTTCTTTCTTGGGGCGACGCTCTTAGATAACGTCGAACCGCAGATGCGCGTTCACCGCGAGGAGATTTTCGGACCCGTCTTAGGCGTGATGCGAGTCGGAACGCTGGAGCAGGCGCTGGAAATAATCGCCGAACACGAATTCGGCAACGGCGCCTCCATCTTCACGCAGAACGGCAGTACGGCACGATATTTCGAACGCAATGTGAGCGCCGGAATGGTCGGCATCAACGTCCCGATACCAGTACCGATGGCGTTCCACAGCTTTGGAGGCTGGAAGAACTCGCTCTTCGGCGATCATCACATTCACGGACCGGAAGGCGTTCGGTTTTACACGCGATTAAAGACCGTCACGAGCAGATGGTCCGCCGCATCCGCTTCAAACAACCACTTCGCAATGCCGACAAATTAGGGTCGACGGACTATGAGGTCATACGGGGAAAAGCAAAACGGCCTGCAACAACATAGCTTCGTGCGGTTCAGTTAAAATATACAGTGGACATTGCGTCGCAGGTATTGGTCTTGCGATGCGCCACGAAAATCATTCCTATGGAGCCGGTACATAGAGTATAGCGTAGCTGGTATCACTTGAATCCACCGCTTCCCGCTTCTGCCACGCTGCGTTCAGCACTATCGCTCAATTTGGCTAAATTCGGGTGCACCGTCCGGTAATAAATAACTGCCGCGCATATACCGCAAAGACTATCTCCATTCCATCGCTACGCTCGTTTTTCGCGAATGTTGTAATCGACGAGAAGTTCGCGGGCGGCGGCTATGCCGGTCGATGCGGCGCCTTCCATGAAACCTTGGTTTTCGATCGAACAATGCTCGCCCGCGAAGTGAACGCGGCCTTGCGGAGCGCGTTCGTACCCTGCAAACTTCGTATATTGTCCAAGGAGCCAGCACGAGTACGTCGCTTGCAGATTCGGATCGACTTGCGCGTTGCCAAACGTCGCTTTGCCGTTCCAGTGCTTGGCAATACCGGGCCACATGTGTTCGAGTTCGCCGAAAAATTTTCGCACTTGCCGGCCCACTGCCGGCGACTGATCGATCGTTGCGTACGGAATCGCCGGCGTGTCGATGAGCCCCGCGGTGCCCGCTGTAAAGCGCTCGATGAGGCCGAAAGGCCCGCTTTGGCCCAGAGAAAAATCGACGGAGTTTTGAAAACCGAGATCGGTCCAAATCTGCCCGGTTGTCGGATGCTCCCAAGGCCCGCTTCCGTTCCACGGTTTATCGCGGAACTGCATCTGCAGTTTCGTATGCATGCCGTAGCCCAGTTCTTCGATCGCCGCCTTCTTGCGAGCGTCGAATCCGGCGCTGCCGTAGTCTACGCCGCGCAGCGTTACGAACGGTATCGCAAGAACGACGCGATCGTAGAGTTCGGTAACCTCGCCGTGAGCCGTTGAAAATCGCAACGCGTAGCGGCCGGTGGGTTTGCGCGCAATGGCGGACAATCGGTGTTGAAACCGTATGGTACCCGCCGGAAGTTTGGACGCAATGGCTTTTGGCAAGCGTTGATTGCCGCCCCGGATGTTATAGCGCTGGTCCGAGTAACCAAGGACGTTCATTTGGCCGCCCTGCGCGTTGTAGTTATGCTGAACGCCAAGCATGTAAACCAAATTTAGCGCGCTCTGGCGCGATGAGTCCACGCCGTATTCGTTGGTCAGCGCATCGTCGATCAGCGTTCCGAACTTCGATTTGCGGCCGCCGGGAACGTAGCTATCGATCCACTGCGCCATACTCGTGTTGTCGAGACGGCGGGCCTCCGCGGTCGCGCTGTCGTACGTCGTGGTCGGTCCGATCTTGCCAAGTTGCGATTGCAAGGTACGATATACGGGGCCGAAATCGCTGTCGGCGTGCGTCATCGGATACTGCGCGTTGTGGACGAATGCGGTGTCGCGCGAATGCGGTTTGAGGGGTGCGAGCGTGTCGTCTAAAGGAAGACGAAACCGCTCGGCAAGCGCTCGCATCGTGTGATGGTTCGAGTCAATCATCGAGCCGCACCATTCGGTGTGTTGACCGCCGTCCCAGTACGATGCCTCGGAGTGCATTCGTCCGCCGACACGCGATGAAGATTCAAAGACCGCCGCATCGATGCCGGCATCGTGAAGCGTCATCGCGCAAGACAATCCCGCGATCCCGGCGCCGACTACCGCTACGCGTTCGCGGCCTGCCGCAAAAGAGCTTCCTGCAGTGAACGACGGCGCGAGCACGATCCCCGCTGTGCCCGCGGCAAGCATGCGCGCAAAATCGGCACGCGTCAGTCTGCGATCGACGGGCGCTTCGTTCGCGCAGGCGACTCGAGTAATCGCGCGTATTGCGGGCGTTCTTGCCATTACAGCTTAATCTCGAGATTTGCGGTCAGTTGAAAGGGCTGGCGCGCCGACGAGATGCCGACTTGCGTGTTGTTGAACCAAACGCCGTACGGGTAGGCGACTTGCACCGGTGTCACCGCATTTGAAAGAAAGTTGCCCGCCGGCGGCAAGATATTTGAAGGTAAGCTCGAGTACCAGCACGCGGCCGTCGTATCCCACGCATAGCCATGCTGGCCGCAATGATTGTAGATGTTCGATGCGATAAGCGTCACGGACGCGCGGTCGCTGATATCGTAGGAGAGCTGCATGTTGGCCGTAAACTGCCAAGGTTCTTTCAGCGAACCCAAACCGTCGAACCGGTATCCCGTGTACTGATCCGGAATAAAGATCGCTCCGCCGCTTCCGCAGCTTACGCCCGGAGTATCGGGCGTTACGCTCGGCTGTGCCGCACATGCCTGCGGAACGTAGCCCGGAATTGAGAGCGGCGAGCCATAGTACGAACCGGAGTTGTACGAAAAACTCGGCGTGATTGCAAACTTTTTCTTGCGATAATTCAGCACCAGCGTTGCGACGTGCGGCACCGCATAACTGTTGGCGCTCGCAAAGGCGCTCGGAATTACGTCGTAGGGAACGTAGGATGCGTTTGGATCCATCAGCGGCTGAATTTGGTACGGACACGATGCGTTCGCGGCTTGACAGTAATACGGGTTCACTACGTTGAGCCCGGGGGTCGGCGTGCTCGGAAGCGAAGCGGCGGCATTACCCGCATAAAGCGTTCCACCGCACTGCTGCGTTCCGGCCGCGGGCTGCCCCGGGGAACATCCGTAGGTATAGGAATTATATTGCTCGATCGAGCGGTTGAGCACGTCGATGATGTTGAGACCGTTGGAGAGCGATGCGTAGCGCGTGCGGGTGTTGGTGTATGTATACGACAGCTGCGCCGAAAGACCGTCACGCGAAAAATCTCCGAGCTGCGCCGAGAGTTCGATTCCTTCCGCCCGCAACGTTCCAACGTTGATGCCCGCAAGCGTTCCTCCCAACGCGCTGATGTTGAGGTACTGCAATTGATTCTTCGTCGTGCGATAGAACGGCGAAACCTTGAACGAAAGCCGCGTTCCCGGAACGCGATGCTCGTAGGAAAAATCGAAGTTGTTCGACGTGTCGGCTACGACGTTGTGATCGGGCGACGTGTATCCGAGCGACGCGAACTGATTGATGAACGTCGGTAAGTCTTGCTGGAACGTGTTGTATTCGTGATACGACGTCGCGGCGGCGCGTGCGTATTTTCCGTACGAAGCTCGCAGCACGGTATAAGGACTTATTGTGTACGTTCCGGCGATTCGCGGCTGGAATATGGTGTCCGACGTGTTGCCGCCGGTGGAATTCACGAAATTTACCGGCGTGTATCCTTGCGGGCACGGCCCAAACGTTCCCGTGTTCGCGTTCCAGCGCGAGACGTTGTCAACGCCCGGTGCCCCGCAGTATTCGTTATTGAAATTGCTGAACCAAAAGGCCCGCGCGGGATAACTCGATGCGAGATCGTCTAACTTGTACGCGAACCGGTCGACGCGAGCCCCTAAGTTGATCGTAACCTTGTCGTTCGGTCGCCAAACGTCGGTCAGCGCGAGCGAACCAAAGTACGGCGTAACGTTGTCGACCTGGGCATCCTGACCGTTCTCCGTCATAAGCCAGCGCGCGTTTTCCGTAACGGCGTTGACGGGATTGCTCGGGGAGGTAGGGGTGCAATTTCCCGCTGCAATGCAATTTCCCGGCGTAAGGTTTGCCGGCGTGCCGATGTTCGTCGAATCGTAGCACGTCCATGGAACGCCGGTTTGATAGTTGTAGCAGTGGCCGTCGCTTCCAACGAAGCTGGAGACGATGTTGCCGAACTGCCCCGTATTCGGCGCACCGAACGTCGCGTCGAATGTAGCGTTGTACGTCTGCAGCTTCTGCGTTTGGTACGAAAGCGATGCCGTCAAAAGGTGCTGGCGGGAAAGATCGTTGGAATAAATCAAGCTTGCGCCATAAATATGTCCCACGACCTCGTAGTCCGACAGCGTCGCTCCAAAGGTCTGCTGCGAACTGTTGGGACCGTTGAGGAACCAGTCGGTGTATTCGCTGTATCCGATGCCGCGAAGGTAGGAGCGGTCGTTAATGTTTTTCTGATATTGGAATTTTAGGACCCCATAGTCGTTGCTGCCGCCGTCGTTCTGGTTGGGATCGAGCAACGAGAACGGCGCCCGGCCGGAGGGACTGCTCGGAAACGGGGCCGCGACAATCTGCGAGGGATCGGGCGGCGCAAAAAGGCTCCCGGTGTAGGCGACGCCGTCGAGCCACGATACCGGCGGGTTGCCGAGATAGTTCTCGGAACTATTGTATTTCGTGAGGATGCTCCCCGCGACGTAGAGCATTTGGATGTCGTCCCGCATCGAGTTGGTTCGATGCGGCACCGCAAGATGCAGGTTCAACACCGCTTCGCGATCCTCGTTCGTATCCTGGGTCCAGCTGTCTCCGGGACTGGTTTGGAAACCGTAGGGCGCAGGGCACGGCGCGGTCAGCGGATAGCTGCCGCAGCTGCCGTCGAGAATATGATACGCAGCATTGGTCGAGGGAACGTTCAGCGGATAAAAGTACAGCGGATCGGAGACGGCGTTGAATTGATCGCCGTAACGATATTGTTGATCCGCACCGGCGAGACCGACGTAATACGAGAAACGGCGGTCCGGCGTCGCGCCGCCGGCTTCCGCGGAAAACTTATGATAGAATGCCGGCCCTCCGGTGCCAAACTGCAGGCTTCCGTAACCCGGAGACGTGCCGGTTTTAATGACTTGATTGATGTAGCCGGCGAGTCCGGGGGAATCGGACGTCGCGGGCGTTCCGCCGGTATACACTTGCACTTCTTGTTGGCCGAGTGCCGAGAGCGTAACAACCGGCGCGCCGTCGGATTGTCTGATGACCGGAACGCCGTCGAATTCGTACGCGACCTGATCGTAATCGCCGCCGCGAATGAAAACGCTCTGATACCACCCCTGCTGCCCGGAGGGAACGCTGACGCCGGGGACGCTCGCGATCGCACCGTAGGCTTGGTCCAAGCTGCCGGCGCCGCCGAGGGCCTGCGTGGCGCGCTGCGCCGCAGGATTCACCGAATAGACGTCGCTTGTAGTGCCGGCTCGGACCAGACTGCCCGCACCGATGGAGTGCGTTGTCGCGATGACCTTCAGCGCCGTCTTCATCGAAAAATTTAGCGTCGTGGACTGATCGGCAAGAATTGTTTGGCCGGGCTGCGACTGCGGTTCGTATCCGGTCCTCGTCGCGCCGACCGTGTATGTATCGGGCCCGAGCGAAATGAACGAATACGAGCCGCGCGCATCGGTCGTTGCCGTTGCGCTCTGGGATGCGGAGACGACCGTTATGACTGCTCCCGCCACCGGCGCTCCATTTGTAGAATCGGTAACGCGTCCGGTTAGGCTCCCCGTCGTACCGGCAAAAGCGGATAACGGCGTGCAAAGTGCCGCAAGCACAGCGGCGGCTGTAAAGCGTTTGAACATCACCGTCAAGTCTAGCTCGACAAGAATCCTTAAAGCCATGTTACGGTTAGCCAAAACTGAAGGCATTTTCTGTCGAATCGACACAATCACCATTCGCGATTTTCGGCATCCAGCAATCGGGCGGCGAGCTGAAGCCGGAACTGCACGTCGATATCGCCTAAGTTGATGCCGAGAATCTCGCTCACTCGCTCGAGTCGGTATCGTAGCGTATTCGGGTGGATACACAGCGCTTCCGCGGCCGCCCGGAACCGGAAGCCGTGCCGGGCGAGCGCAAGCATCGCCTTCGCGAGTTCTTTTCCGTTTTTCCGCTCGCGAAGCAGCCGGAAAAATCCATCCAGGAACGTCTCGCGGGCCGCTGCATCTCCCATGATGACCCGGGGCACGAGCAGTTCGTCGTAGGTGCATAACGACGGCCGGTCGCGATAGCTCACAAGGGAGAGCGCCTCGCGGTAACTCGATCGCGCCCCTTGCGCTCCCGATTGTTCGCGCCCAAGCACGATCGAAAGCGACGGATCGCCGAGGGCGTCGCGTACCGCTTCCGCCTTCACCCCGGGCGGCAGCAGAAACGGCACCAAGTTGAGCGACATCGTCACGAGCGCTTCGCGGCCGGCGTGGCGTAAGGCGTTTCGGACGGCCTGGGCGACGCGCTCCCGTCGCGCGATGCCGGCGCCGTCCAGCGGCAGGTCCTCGGGAATGTGCACGATGCCGACCCGGTAGTTCGCCTGCGTGTCGAACCCCAGCAGGCGCACGCGCTCGTCGGCGATTGGCTCGCGTCCCGGCTCCGTTTCAAGCAGCGAGAGGAACGACGCGTAGCCGAGACGTTCCTGGGTCGCCGTGAGATCGCGCTGATGCGCGATATGGATTGCCGCAACCAACGCCGCGTGTTCGGCGGCCCGATGATCCAGTTCCGAGAGCGGCTCTCTTCCTTCGATGATCCACACCGCACCCACGAGTTCGGAGCCGACGCGAACGGGGCACACGACACGAGCCGCCAGCCCGATCTCCGGGACGGCACCGATCCGCAGCGGCTTTTCCGTCGCGCGGATACGTCGATTTAAAGTGGAGCGTTCCAGTATTCCGATCGCGGAGAGCGGGCTTTTCCCCGCCGCGATCGTTTCGCGCCGGATGTCGTCGAGCTGGTCTTCGATCGACGCCGACGCGAGCAGCTTCCCGTCGGGATCTTCGAACGTAACGGACCGCGCAATGAGCGAACTGAGTTCCCGCGCGAGATCGTCGAGGGTCGCATCGCGCGCGGCCGCCCGGGTTAACGCTCGATGGATCTGTTCCGATCGTTCGATGATCGCGTACGGCTCCATCACGACCGAACGATGCAATTCTTCCATAAGCTGCGCGAAGGGCACTTCAAAAGGGATTTCGATGAGCGGAAGCTGCGATGCATCGGCCTGTGCTCGCGCGGCCTTCGAAAAATGCTCGACAAATTTTGGGACGGCCATGATAACGCCCGCCACGCCGGCGCTCGCGAGGTCGGCGATCTGGCGCTGCTCCCTCGTCTCATCGAGCGGCCAGCTATATCCGGTCGTCAGGAGTAAGAATCCGGGACGCATCCACTGCACCGGATCGGGAACGTCGACAACGTGCGACCAGAGTACCTGACGGCCGTCTCCGGCTTTTCCGGCGACGACCCGCCCGCTCGCCATCGAAGGCAGACCGAGCACATCCGCAAACTTCATGAACTTCCTTTTGTGCGCCGCGACGAAGGATTGACGAAAAATTGTAGCATCGGAACGTGGAGTTCCTACAAGCGCCCGGTTAGGCTAGAAGAATGCAGGCCGTTACTTCCAGAAACGCGGAGATTTCGCAGCGCCGAGCTCGAAGCGTACCGCGCGGCGTCGGTTGCGTCCATCCGATTGCCGTCGAGCGGGCGTCGGGCGCGCACGTCTGGGACGTGGACGGGCGCGAATACCTCGACTTCATCGGCGGAATCGGCGTGCTCAACATGGGGCACACGAATCCGGCCGTCGTTTCGGCGATCGACGCCCAGGCGAAGCTCTACACGCACCTGTGCTTTCAAGTGACGTCGTACGAGCCCTACGTTGCGGTTGCCGAAGCCCTCAACCGCATCGCGCCGTTCGACGCTCCCGCGAAAACGTTACTGCTTACGACGGGCTCCGAGGCAACCGAGAACGCCGTCAAGATCGCACGCGCGGCCACCGGGCGGCCCGCCGTGATCGCCTTCCATCACGGATATCACGGCCGGACGCTGCTCGCGCTTTCCATGACGGGGAAGAACGCGCCGTACAAGCAAAATTTTGGCCCATTCTGCAACGAAATCTACCACGCACCGTTTCCCCACGAACTTCACGGCTGGTCGTCCGAACGCGCCCTCGATGCTATCGACGAAATTTTTGCGGGGACGGTCGCGGCGGAACGCGTCGCAGCTATCATCATCGAGCCCGTACTCGGCGAGGGGGGCTTTATTCCCGCACCGTTCCCGTTCATCAAAGCGTTGCGGGCACTGTGCAACCGGGTCGGAAGTCTTCTCATCTGCGACGAGATACAAAGCGGATTCGGGCGCACCGGGAAACGTTTTGCGATCGAACACAGCGGCGTAGAGCCCGACATGATTACCGTCGCCAAATCCTTGGCCGGCGGAATGCCGCTTGCGGCGGTAATCGGCAAGGCGAACATAATGGACGCGCCGGCGCCGGGCGGGTTAGGCGGCACGTACGCCGGCAATCCTGTCGCTTGTGCGGCCGCGCTCGCAAGCATCGACGCGCTCGATGAAACGTTTCTCGCGCGCACGAGGCAGATCGGCGAACGCATCCGTGCGGCGTTCGAGGCCGTGGCGAAGCGGCATTCGACTGCCGTTCGCGACGTACGCGGACTCGGCGCGATGATCGGCATGGAATTCGGCGGGGACGGCGCCGGTACGGTATCGCGGATCATCACCGATGCACGCGAACGGGGCCTGCTGCTGATGCCCGCCGGCGCAGGCAACGTAATACGCGCTTTAGTACCGCTGGTGATCGGAGATCGCGATCTCGACGAAGCGCTCGCGCGCTTTGCTGCGAGCTGCGATCACGTGCTTGCTGCCCGGAAGGGGTGAGAAAATTACCGAGAGCAGAGAATCAAACGTCTACGACTACACGAAGAAGGTCTTAGACCTTATCGAATCCCCCACGATAACGCCCGACCAGGCCGCGTGGATAACGCGCGAGACGGTCGAGAATTTCCGTGATCACGTAAATCCCGGCTTTTTAGAATATCGGAAAGCGACGAATATTGAAGGCGCCGGCGCCGTCGTCGAGTGGAGCGACGCGGGTCCGAACAGCTACCGCGACGTCAACGGCGCCGAATACCTGGATTGCCTCGGCGGTTTCGGCATTTTCAACGTCGGCCATCGCCATCCAAAGGTTATTGCGGCAGTCAAAGCTCAGCTCGATCGGCAGCCGCTGCACAGCCAAGATCTGCTCGATCCGCTGCGCGCGATGTTGTCCCGAGCGCTTGCAATGCTGACGCCGCCGAATCTGCAGTACACGTTTTTTTGCAACAGCGGAACCGAGACGATCGAAGCCGCGCTCAAACTCGCGCGCGCGTACAATCCCGCAAAGCAAACGATCATCGCGGCGACCAAGGGATTTCACGGAAAAAGTTTTGGCTCTCTCTCCGTAAGCGCAAAAGGCGAATTCCGCCGGCCGTTCGGTGCGTTGCTGCCCGGCGTCGAGCACTTTCCGTTCAACGATCTGGGAGCGGTACGCCGCAAGATGGAACATTTGAAGATGGTAGGAGAGGAAGTCGGTGCGGTCTTGCTCGAGCCGGTACAGGGCGAGGGCGGCGTAAACATTCCATCCGATGATTATCTTCCCGGCATCCGCGAATTATGCGACCAGTTCGGCGCATTGATGATTCTCGATGAAGTGCAAACGGGAATGGGGCGCACCGGTAAGATGTTTTGCTTCGAACATTACGGGATCGCTCCGGACATTCTATGTTTGGCAAAGGCGTTCGGCGGCGGCGTGATGCCCGCCGGCGCGGTCGTCGGAACAAAAGACGTCTTTTCGAAACTCTTCGACAATCCGTTCTTGCACACAACGACCTTCGGCGGTAACCCGCTTGCATGCGCGGCTGCCCTTGCGACGATAAACGTTTTGATCGAGGAGCGTCTGCCGGAACGTGCCGGCATTCTGGGTGCGCGCATGCTCGCCGGCATCAAAGAATCGGCGCAGCGCCATCCGGAGATCGTTGCCGATGCGCGCGGAAAAGGAATGCTGATGGCGTTGGAATTTCACGACGACAAAACCGGCTTTGAGTTCGCGAAGCGCCTGCTCGAGCGCGGCATTTTGGTCTCGGGAACGCTCGTCAACGCGCGCGTCATTCGAATAGAACCACCGCTGACCCTCACCGACGAACAAGCCGCGTTCGTCTGCGATGCGATAGAAAGATCGCTCGCAAGCATGTCATCTCTGGTAAGAGCCGGGTAAGGATATTTCAAATGGAGACGCTCGTTTCAAACACATCGGGCAACACCGACCGGATCCTTCGTAACGTCCGCCGTTCCGGCGGCACGGCGCTCATGTACGTCGATGGCCGCTGGTGCAAAGCATCGAACGGCGCCACGCGCACGCTCGTCGATCCGGCGACGGGCGCGACGATCGCGACCGTCGCCGAAGGGGCGCGCGAAGACGCGCGCCGGGCGATTGCGAGCGCGCGCCGCGCCTTCGACGAGGGCCCTTGGCGCGACGTAAGCGCGCTCGACCGCGCACGTCTGCTGATCAAACTTGCCGATAAGATCGACGAACACGCCGACGAACTCAAACGCATCGACACGCTCAACAACGGCAAGCCGTTACGCGAAACCGAATACGACGTCGTCGATGCCGCGAACTGTTTCCGTTACTACGCCGGTCTCGCGACCAAGCCCTCAGGGCAAACGTTCGACGTGCCAGCACCATCGCAGACCTTCACGGTACGCGAGCCGATCGGCGTCTGCGGACAGATCATACCGTGGAACTATCCGCTGCTCATGGCCGCCTGGAAGCTTGCGCCGGCACTTGCGGCGGGCAACACTTGCGTCATCAAGCCTGCGGAGTTAACGCCGCTTTCGCTCCTTCGCTTGGCGACACTCATTGAAGAACTTGATTTTCCGGCCGGCGTGTTTAACGTAGTATTGGGCGCCGGGCCGGAAGTTGGAGCCGAAATCGCAGAAAACGCCTCGGTCGACAAAGTTGCGTTCACCGGCGGTACCGTAACGGGACGGTCCATCATGCGCGCCGCCACCGGCAACCTGAAAAAAATCTCGCTCGAACTTGGCGGCAAATCTCCGAATATCGTCTTTGCGGACGCCGACTTTAACACCGCGGTGGATTACGCGCTCTTCGGAATATACGCCAATGCCGGCCAAGTCTGCTCCGCCGGTTCTCGGCTCGTCATCCAGGAATCCGTTGCGGATCGCTTCGTCGATGCGCTGGTAGACCGCGCCAATAAAATTCGCGTCGGCAATGGATTCGATCCGGCAACGGAGATGGGCCCGCTGATCTCGCGAGCGCACATGGAGCGCGTGGAGAGCTACATTCGAATCGGGCAAGATGAGGGCGCGCGGTTGCGCTGCGGCGGCACGCGACTGGAGGGCGACCTCGCAGGCGGCAACTTCATCGCGCCCACGATCTTCGATCGTACGGCTGAAAACATGCGCGTCGTGAAGGAAGAGATTTTCGGACCCGTTCTCGTCGTACAAACGTTCAAAGACGAAGCCGATGCAATCCGCATTGCAAACGATACGGTCTACGGTTTAGCGGGCGCCGTTTTTACCGAAGACGTTGCAAAAGCGCACCGTGTTATTCGGCGGCTTCGGGCCGGAATTACCTGGATCAATACCTACCATCCAACGTATAACGAAGCACCGTGGGGCGGCTACAAGCAGTCAGGGATCGGCCGCGAATTGGGCACGTACGGCTACGAAGCATACACGGAAGTAAAGCAAATCAACGTCAATCTCGACGTCGTCCCAAGCGGCTGGTTCGAGGAATGATCAAGTCGCGGAAACGTTCGGTCGGCTTCAATATGTCCCATTTTGCGATACGATCGTTCGCCCCAGAAGAAGAAGTTGTTCTGGCATTTCGGCGGCTACCTCGATGAGTTTCCGGTTCTGGAGCTGCGCTGCCACGCTCAAACGCGCAAGCGTGAGACAACGGTCAACGCTGTCCTCAGAGAATTGACGGCGGTTCCGTTCGTCGCAATAGCACTCAACGAGTCCCTCGTCGACCCATCGCTTGATCGTATCGGGGCTGCGGTTGACTCGTTTCGCAAGCTCGCTTACTAACACTATCGCCGTATTTCGTAACCCATTCCCCCATGTCCCCCGGTACCGGGGGAAGGGCTCAAGTATTCGGAGAAAGGACC
>JALYTY010000056.1 GCA_030854045.1 Vulcanimicrobiota bacterium
TGTATATCGTGTCGATGCCTTGGAAGGCAGCGGGTTTCAGGCGAGTGTCGGCGGTCGTGGCCCAAGGCGTTACGATCGTCTGATCGCCGACCTTCGCGTAGACCTTCGGATCTTTGTATGTGAGATAGAATTCGTCGAGGGTGCTCAATACAAAACCGGGGATCGTATCGTCAGGGTTTTCGCTGGGCGGTTTCAGTTTGCCGCAGGGTGGGGTGAGATGCGAAGCGGGGCTCGTGCAGCCATCGAGCGGGTTGGAATAAAAATACGTCGCTCCGGCGCTCAACGATAAGCTCAGATGATAATCGGCATGCACCCCGATGCCGGTACTAAAAGTGTGCTGGTTGGGGGCCGACGCGGCGTTGCCTTGAGCGGAGTTGCTCGCATTTTGCCGCTCGAAGTCAAACGAACGAACATATCCCCGAACGGCTAGCGGAGCAGGGGAAGGCGACGGCAAGGCCTGCCCGCGTGCGCTCGCCGATGAGAGTATAACGGCGGCAAGCGTCGCGAATAGGTACGCCATTCCACCAAAAAGGTGCCGCTGTGGCCGGATCATCGTGGAAAACCCTCCAGAACAAAGCCGAGAATCGTGCGCCGCCAGCTTGGTTCCGTCCCAGAGTAATACCTCTAAATAATAACCTCAGTCATTAATTTTGCCCTGCGTCACCCGGCCGACGTGCGGAAGAGCTTCGGACACAAGAGCACATCCGTCTGCTCGCCTGCCATTGCGTCCAGGTCTTGTTCCTCGATGTTGAATCCGATGCTCGAGGGAAAACCATCCCAGGGCTGCGGAAACGGCACTTTGATGCGGATGTAGTGATATTCTCCCGTGACGGTCGAGAGCCTGAGTGCGACCTGCACCGATCCTCGAGCGGCGATCGACGGGTCCGAATACATCCACTCATAGTATGAGTCCTGGTCATTTTCGACCGTGATATGTGCCGGAATCGTATCGTCGATCGGCCCCTTGCAGGGCAAATTCTTATCGAGCATGACGAACGTCGGCGCAGCATAGAGAAACGAAGGCGGCGCAGTTCCGGAGAGCAGCAATGGTTCGGTTTGCGGGGGAGCCCCGGAGCTCAGCGTCTCCGCTATGCTGCGATTGTGTTCTGAGATGAGCGTGATGTAGTCGAGCGCGTTGCAGTTATACTTCGGCGCAGCGATTTGAAGGCGATAATCTCCTCGCGGAGCGTCGAATTCGATCAAACTCACGTTTCCGTCGCCCCGTTCGATGCGATACACCTTTTGGGTCGCGGCATTACGGCCGATGCGGCCCGTCAGGCGAACCTGCATCGCGATCGTCGTTTGCGGCGCCTGGCGCGCAATCGCGTTACACAGCGCGACGTGCAAAACAACGTGGGCAAAACCGACCATGCGTGGCTCTTTTCGTATTGTGAGACGCTGCACCCGCGGAGCGGGACGTTCTCTACAACGTATAACGGAGCGCAGTTGTGCCCGTGGACCGCTCCGGGGCCCGCTCGGGATGAAGGCCACGAGTCGTACGGGCGCCAAGCGGCTATCATGGAACACACACTCGTCCACCTTGCCGCGACCGCAGCGTGGCTGTTCTTCATTTTGTTCGTCTTCGCGGTTGTCGGCGTCGTCGCAATCGTTCGCTGGATCATAAATGCGGTTACCAATACGGAGCGCGCGGTTGCGAGCGGCGTAGAACAAGCCGGACGCCGGATCACGCATCGCGACCAATAGTCAGAACAGGATCGTCTGAAATTCCCCGGTCGTTCTGAAGCCGATGCGTTCGTAGAGCGCGATTGCGCGATCGTTGAAGTCGTTCACATAGAGCGAGAGCGTCGGAGACATTGCGAGAAGCCGGTCGCAGATGCCGCTCATCGCGCAGGTCGCAAGTCCTCGGCCGCGCATCTCCGGAGGTGTCCAAATGCCTTGAAGCTGCGCCGTCTGAGGGCTCCACGGTCCCACGTTGCAGTAGAAGCACAACCTTCCGTACGATTCTCCAACCCACCATAATCCGCGGTCGATCATTGCGCGGACGTTGGCCGTAAACGCCGGCGACGAAGCGCGCGGGTCGTATTCCAATTCGTGCGCGATCATGGCGGCCGAATTGTCGGCTACCGCCGTCCATTCGTCGATGCGCGCCTTGCGCGTAACGATCTGCACTCCGCTTGCCGGTTTGAAGGTTTTCCGGTCGAGCGTCATCACGAGTTGACGGTCGCGCAGTAGTCGTGGCGCCTCGTGTTGCGGCGCAACGCTCTCCCAATACATGCGCGTTGCGTTTCGCGGTCCGACGATCATCCGTTCCCCGCGGTGTTCGCGCCCGACCATGACGAGCGCTTCGACGCCGCTCGGAACTTGAGCCGCAATGGCGATCTGGCGTCCGAAGTATCCGACGCCGCAGACTTCGCTGCGTTCGTCAATTGCGAGATGAATCGCGTCGCGCGTCGCGGGAGCTACATCAAAAAGGATCAGATAGGTCAAAAAGACATTTTCGATGGGTGCGCGCGATAAGTACGCGAGTGCTGCCGCTTGGTTTTCGCCGTTGAGCCGTTGCGTCCCAAACACACGCGAGGACAGTGACGTCAATCCACCGTTTGGAGAATAATCGGTTTGCTTGTCGGCGCTTTACTTCCGCCTTCGGGCTCGATGCTGACGGCGACCGACTTGATGGAGTCTGCATTGACCGGTAACGCGATTACCGCCGACCCGTGCGAATCCGGAACGAAGGTCGATGACGGCGCCACGGTCTTGGTGCCTTTTGCGATGGTCCACGCTTGATAAACTTTTCCGTGCGGTGGTGCCTCCATGCCGTGCATGGTTAGATAGATGTGATGGTTAACCCGCACGATCTGGCCGTCCGTCACGTTGAAGCGCTGTGCGCGATCGCTCGCAATATCCGCAAGTGCCGTACGTTCGTCGACCAGCGTGCGCGCAAGGCCGCTGGAACGATGCTGCACGGCGGCAACTTGCGCCTGCGACGTCCGCAGTTGCTGCATCAGCGAGAGATTCAAAAGTGAGGAAAAGATTGCAATCGCAAAACATGCGGCGGCGACCAAGTACGCGGGCCAGACGATGGTTCTCGAACCTCGGACCCGAGCCGGCGCGTTCGGTGCCATCGGATTCTCGCGGCGTACCTGACGCATGATGCGCGATTTAAGCATCGGAGAAGGCGCAGTAATACCGCTCCGATCCTCTGCGAAAACTTCGGCCGACATTCCGACGACCGCGACCGCCGGGGCGAGCAGCGCGTATTCGGAGGCACATGCAGCGCATGTTGCGATGTGATCGCGCACGCGCCGGGCTTCGCCAGAAGGCAACGCTCCCAAAGCATACACAGCGACGTCTTCGAGCATCGCTTCGTGCATCAGGCTCATGACGTCACCACGCCGTCCAGCGTCGTTCGTAATTTGCGGAGCCCAGCGCGGATGCGCGTTTTGATCGTACCGAGCGGAATTCCGCTCTGCCGGGCGATCTCTTCGTGTGTAACGCCGGAAAAAAATCCGAGTTCGATCGGCTCGCGCTGTTCGGAGGGAAGCTTCTTGAGCGCACCGCGCAGACGTTCGGCATCGATCGACGCGAACGCGACGTCTTCAATTGAATCACTTTCCGGTAACGACTCCGGTAATTCGCTTTCCGCACGAACGCTTCTAGAACGCAGCACGTCGAGCGCCCGATTCCGCGTTACGCGTATAATCCATGCCGCAAAATTGCCGCCGCGAAAGAGTTCCGGAGTGCTCCATACCTTTAGAAATACCGCCTGTGTTAAATCTTCCGCCGCGGCAATATCGTTGAGCATGCGCACCGCAACGCCATAAACGAGGCGATGATAAGCGTCGTAAAGCGCTTCGAACGCATCTGCGTCACGAGCGCGCACTTGCGCCACTAACTCCTCGGCGTTGAGACTCACGCATTGCTGCTTCCGCTTATTGTTCGCCGTGACCTCGATTCCGTAACGTATCGAATTGTAGGGCAGATTCTTTTCGGCCGGTTCTCGAACACGATCTGCCGATGTCCATAGGCGCCGAGCTCGTCCGATACTTTACGGCGGAAGCGCGAATGGAGGCCCTAGATTGTCTTCGTAGGTTCCGATCGCCGGCGCAACCGCGGGCATCTCCGGGCGTTCGTCGTCGAGCAGGGAAAAATGCGAAATATCAGCAGGCGCGATTCCTGAAACGCGTTCGTCAACGATATGCGGCGGCACGGTGGCCCGATCGGTCAGAACGCGATCCGTTTGCTCGTGCGGCCCGATGTATGCGCCGGCTTCGACGCTTTGGGGAGCCGCGGCGCTCCCGACTACGTTCGTTTGAGCGATGGAGTGCTGCGGCGGTATCGTAAGGGTAGCTTCGTCGCCTGCACGGCGCGAAAGTCCACGGATGATGAAAGCATTCTGGAGCCGACGAAGGCCGCGAAGGGGCAGCGAGGATGTGGGAACCGCCACGAAGAGATCTCGCACGGCATCGTACGTGCTATCCGAAGCGACGATCGACGCATTGAGTTCTTCGGAAGCCGCTTCGAGCCGGGCCGCGATGTTCGTCGGGTTACCCACGACGGCAAACTCGCGCCTAGCTTGAAAACCGGTGTCGCCCGCGACGATTTTTCCCGAATTAACACCCATTCCGATGGCAAAGGCTTTACGGTTCTGCGATTCCCAGCGCGCTTCCATCGCCCGGACGACGCGCATGATCTCGAGGCCCGCGCGAAGGGCCCGTTCTTCCTGGAACTTTTCTTCAACCAGGACGCCGAAGACGGCGACGACCGTGTCGCCGCGCAGGCTTTCGATCATCCCGCGGTGGCGCTGCACCGCTTGGCCGACGATCGTATAGAATTCGTTGAGGTAGCGCAGCGTTTCCGACGCCGAAAGCGCCTCGGTAAAGAGCGCAAAATTCCGGATGCGCGTGCACAGGATCGTCGCGTAGTATTCCCTCGCTTCAAAAAGTCTCGAATCCTTGCGCGCAAGAAGCTCTTCGACGACCGGCGGAGCGAGATACCGGGAGAAAAGCGAGATCGCGCGCTCGCGCTCTTCACGCTCGCGCACGTAGCGTTTAAAGAAGACCCGAGCGTAAAAGCCGGCTCCTATTGCTGCTCCAAGGACAACGATCAGAATCGCAGCCATCGTTAGGAGCACCTTCCCGAGGCTCCCGCACTGCACCCGTCGTAGATTGTATGGCTATGGATACAATGGACTCTCTGCGCGACAGAATTCCGGATTTTGGCGGCTACCTCAACGAGGAGGACCGCCGCCGGTCCGACGAGCTCGTGCGGTCGTATGTCGGCGAGGCGATAGCCGTGCTTCAAGACCGCGTCGCTCCCGCAACACCGGACCCGCGTTTCGAACGCACCCTGCTGCGCGCCGGGTTCATGAATCAAATTGCCTTCAAGGCCTTCGAGTACGCGGCTCTCGACGAAGCGCGAATCTACG
Source organism: Vulcanimicrobiota bacterium (assembly GCA_030854045.1). GTDB lineage: Bacteria > Vulcanimicrobiota > Vulcanimicrobiia > Vulcanimicrobiales > Vulcanimicrobiaceae > JALYTY01. Next base: position 5,387 of record JALYTY010000056.1, read on the forward strand.
CCGTTTCGCGAAACGACCTGCGGTTGGTGAATCTTGCCGATCGCGCTCCCACGACGGACGCGAAGGACGTGGATGCTTATCTTGCCGAAGTCGCTGCAGCGTTTGACGCACGAGATCGCGGGATGGAATCGCCGGCCGCGTAGCTAAGCGCGACGCATGTTCGGTACCGTCTTTGCGATGGCTGCGCTGCACGTGCTGCCTCGTCCCGCGGCGATAACGCCGTTAGGTTGCCGTGCAGCAGGTGTGCCCGTTCCGCGCACGGCTTCGTCCAACGTCGGCGCCGCAGCTATCGAAGAGACGAACGAACGATGGCGCGCGCTCGGGATTGGCAGCCTGCGCTCCGAGGCGCGCGGCACCATTCGCGTGGGCTACGATCGCGCAATCGGTTCGCAAAGTTACGACCTTTCGATAAGCGCCGGCGGAATTGCAATTCGCAGCGGTGACGATGCCGGAACGTTCTACGCGATGATGACGCTCGCGCAACTACCCATGCGGACCGGCGACGTCTGGACAATGCCGTGCGTGCGGATCCGCGACGGGCCGGCGCTGAAGTGGCGCATCTTGAGCGACGACGTATCGCGCGGGCCGCTTCCGACGATGCGCTATTTCAAAGAACGCATCAGGACGATCGCGGCCTTCAAAATGAACGGATATTCGCCGTACATGGAACACGTCTTCCGTAGCGCTTCGGATCCGTTGCCCGCGCCGCTCGACGGCATAACGCCGCCGCAGCTTGCGGAGCTCGCGCGGTACGGCGCGCGTTTTCATGTCTCCCTTATCCCGCAGCAGCAGACGTTCGCGCACATGCACAACACGCTTCGTCTGGAACGATACGCACCCGCCGCCGAACTTCCGCATGGCTTTCTCCTTGCACCGAACGCGCCGCTGACCGCCGGATACTTGGCACGCATCATCGGCGAAGAACGCGCGGCGGTTCCTTCGTCGCCGTTCTTTCACATCGGCGCCGACGAAACGGCGACGCTCGGCGAAGGTACGACCGCGCAGTACGTCGCCCAACACGGCGGTCGCAGTGCCGTGTATGCCGCCCACATACGCGATATGGCGCGGCTCGTCGCGCCGTCTCGAGTGATGTTGTGGGATGACGGTATCGAGAACGATCCCTCAATCATGGCGCAGATTCCGCGCAGCGCCGTCATCGTGAATTGGCATTACGGCGGCAACGAGCCGTTCGAGCGCTACATTGCGACAATCGAACGCGGAGGGCTGCAGCAGATGGTGGCGCCGGGAGCGAGCAATTGGAACGAGATCTACCCTCAGCTTGCGGTGGCGATTCAAAACGAACGCCGTTTTATCGACGATGGGAAAAAAGCCGGTGTGCTCGGCCTCTTTCAAACGACGTGGCACGACGATGGGGAGACGCTTTTTGAAGCGACGTGGTACCCGGTTCTGTACGCAGCTGCAAGCGCGTGGGAGCGGCGCGACGTAGATCCCGCGCGATTTTCTGCGGAGTTCCCGACCGCATTTTTCGGCAGCTCCGATCCCGGCTATGCGCGGGATATGCAGCTACTCGGCGATGCAGGAGCGCTCGTCGGCGGATCCGGCAACAAGCGATTTTGGGCCGACCCGTTCGATGCCTTCGATGCCTCGCAGATGGCGAACGTCGATCTCGCAAAACTTCGGCTGGATGCAGAACGGGCAGAAACCCATTTGATCGCCGCGCGACCGCCGCTCCACGCAAACGCCGCCGCCGTCATGTTTTTGGCCGCCCGCCGTTACGACGCGCTGGGGCGGCGATATCAGATTGCGCAAGAAGTGCGCCGCTACTACGGCGACGCGAGCGTACATCCCGCCGACGGTCTGCGCGACTTGTTTTGGTGCAAGTATTGGTTCTGGGAGCAGCGCGATAGCGACGAAGATTTGCTCGCCCTCTACGCGACGGCGTGGCGGTACGAAAGCCGGAGCGGCCATTTAGAAAGCAACTTGGAGCGCTATCATCGCGATGCACAACGTGCGATCGCGCGCGCCGATGCCGTCGACCGGGTAACGTATCAATATTTCGTCGCGCGCAAACCGCTTCCGCCGCTCGATGACGTGCTGTTTTTACGAAATAGTTGCTCGGGCCCGAATCCTGATGCTTCGAACGCTGCGGCGTGCTTCAATCGATGACCGGGGTGCTGATCGTCGCGGTATTTCTTATCTTCGCCGCTTTGATGTACGCGCGCCGGATGCCCGCAATTCTTGCCGTTCCCTGCATGGCATGCGTGATGGCGCTCGTCGCCGGCGTCCCGTTCGATGCGATCGGTACGTTGCTCGTGAGCGGAGCCTCAAAATTGGCGAACGTGTACGTTGCGGTTATTTTCGGAGCGTTGCTTGGGCGCGTTACGATCGACACGGGCATCGCGCGCGCTATCGTCAACCTTGCCGCCGAATACGGCGGTGAGCAGCCGCTCGTGCTGGCTCTCGTGCTCTGCGCGGTCGTCGCTTTGCTATTTACCTCGCTCTCGGGTCTGGGAGCGATCATCATGGTCGGCTCGATCGTGCTGCCGATCATGATGACGACCGGGGTTCCGAGGCGCGCGGCCGCTACGCTTTTTCTTATGGCCTTCGCGCTCGGCTTCGTTTTCAATATCGTGAACTGGAAATTCTACACGCAGTTCTTCGGCGTGGTCCCGCAGACGATGACACGCTACGCACTCGTTCTTGCCGCGATCGATGCGATCGCGCTCGTCATCTATGCATGCGTGGCGTTCCGCGCGGAGCGCGGTTATGCGACGTGGGCCGTCGCAGCCGAACGTGAAGACGATCGCGATGCCGGCGTGCCGCCTTGGGCGCTGCTGACGCCGGTCTTGCCGATCGTCCTGTATTATCTTTTGCATCTCGATGCGACGCTCGCATTTATTGTCTCGGCGTTTTTCGGTGTGCTCGTTACGCGTGCGCGCAAGGCCGTCCCTACACTCGTTGCCGCAGCGATCCGGGGGGTTGAAGACGTGGCGCCGGCCATTCTGCTCTTTATCGGAATCGGCATGCTGCTCGCGCTCACCCAAGCGCCGCAATTCGCGCGTGCGCTCGCACCGCTCGTATCGGGAGGGTGGACGCGAAATCCCATCGCCTACGTCGTTGTCTTCGGTCTTTTAAGTCCGCTCGTCGTATATCGCGGACCGCTTAACCCCTTTGGCGTCGGCATCGCTATCTTTACCGTCCTGCTGACCTCGCATAGCCTCGCGCCGGTCATTCTGGTCGCTGCGGTAATGGCGGTCGTTCAAGTGCAAAACGTCTGCGATCCGACGAACACCGCAAACGTGTGGGTCGCAAATTTCACCGGCGTCCCGATCGACGAAATCACCAAACGAACGTTGCCGTACCAAGTCGGCGTCGCAACCGCCGCGACGCTTGCCGTCGTCCTTGCGACGCCGGCGCTCTTCGGGACCCGCGCCTTCGCCGCGATGATACCTGCCGCATACGCGCAGAGCGCGCCGCGGCTATATGCAAATCCTTCGTCGGCCGGACGCGTAGCGGTGGGCAGCGACGGGTCGCTATTGGGAAAAGCTGCCGCGGACGCGGCCGTTGCAGCGTTTGCGAAAATGCCGTGGCACGCGTTTGCTTTCGACGACAACTCTAATGCGAGCGATTGCGCGGCGAAATCATACGCAGCGTTCATTCAAATAACGCCGACGACATTTCGTCTTACGGAAGGCACGGACTTGGACGTCGGTTTGCGACTCGAAGACTGCGGCGGATGGATAGTAAACGAGTGGCACGATCACGCTACGGTTCGCGGCGAGGCGACCGCCGCTTGCGCGCGCGTGCTGGCTAGCGAGGGGATGCAGCGAATCGTTGCGTGGAGCCAAGCCGAGCCGGCGCGCGCCTCGTCATTGTTCGAACGCGGACTAGGCGTGATTCCGGGCGATCCTCCGACATATTTCTATACGCTCTTCAAAACGGTGGACGGCAACATGCGCACCTACGTTCGCGCCGGCGGTCCCGCCTACGATGCAGGCTTGCGCACGAACGATATCGTGGACAAAGTCGACGGGCGTTTTTGGTGGATGTATGGAACGTACCAAACGCAGTTGCGCGCCTACGACGGCAAGCCGCACAGCTTCCAGATCGAACGAGGCGATCGGACGCTCCAGATAGAGTTGGCGCAGCCGTTCGACCCGGACAGTTCAAGAGAGGCACCATGACGACGATGGATCGCGCGATTACCGAATATTGCGACGCGCATCGCGACCGGTATTTGGACGAACTCAAGTCCTGGATTGCGATACCTTCGGTTTCGGCCGATCCCGCTCGCAAAGCAGACGTACGCGCGTGTTGCGAACGTCTCGTGGGACGGATGCGTGAAATCGGCTTGACGTCGCGCGTACTCGAAACCGACGGCAATCCGATCGCATACGGGCAATGGATGGAAGCCGGCGCGGTGCCTACCGTTTTGATTTACGGCCACTACGACGTGCAGCCGGTCGATCCGGTAGAATTGTGGGAGAGCCCGCCGTTCGAAGGTACGGTTCGCGACGGAAACATCTACGGACGCGGCGCCGTCGACGATAAAGGACAAGTGCTGATGCATCTGGCCGCAATCGAGGCGCACATCGCTACGCGAAACCGCCTGCCGCTCAACGTTAAAGTCGTTATCGAAGGCGAAGAAGAGATCGGCTCGCCCAATTTCGATCGGGCGCTAGTACGGAATCGCGATCTATTCGCCGCAGATGTCGCCGTGATCAGCGATACGGCGGTGTACGCGCACGACGTGCCGTCGCTAACGACGAGCGTACGGGGTCTCGTAACGTGGGAGATAACGGTTCACGGACCGGCAGTCGATGCCCATTCCGGTTATTACGGCGGCATTCTGCGCAATCCGATTGAAGCGCTGGCGCGCATTATCGCACAGCTAAAGGACGCTAATGGGCGGATTACGGTTCCGGGATTCTACGACGGCGTGCCCGAGCTTGAGGCCGGACGTCTATCCGAACTGCACGATCTTTCATTCGATGAGCCGGTTGAAGCGGCACAACTGGGCGTGAGCGAACTCGTGGGCGAACCGGGACGTTGCGCATTGGAACGCATGTGGTTTCGCCCTACGCTGGAATGCAACGGCATCTGGGGCGGCTATCAAGGGCCGGGATATAAGACCATCGTTCCGAGCTTTGCCAAAGCGAAGATCTCGGCGCGGCTCGTCGGCACGCAAGATCCCAAGAACGTACGTGTACTTGTATCCGATTACATCGTTCGGATCGCGCCTTCGGGAGTACGTACCGTGGTCGAAGATGCAGGCGATGTACCGCCCGTGGTGGTCGAGCGCGAGCATGCCGCGATTGAAGCGGCGGCTCGAGCGATGGAAGCCGGTTTCGGCAAACGCCCGGTATTTATCGGTACCGGTGGTTCGATCGGACCGGTTGCGAGCTTTGACCGGATTCTCAAGTTGCCGCAAGTGCTCATCGGAGTGGGTCTGCCCGACGACCGAATCCACGCGCCCAACGAAAAGTTTACTCTCGCGCAGTTTTTCGGTGGAATCAAGACGATGGCATTGCTTTACAGCGAACTTGCCGGCATCGGCACATGATCCTGCCCATCGGAACGGTCGCGATGCAGCTTCAGGCAAATCCTCAACTTCCTCCGGTATTCCCGTCGCCGTCGGCAACGCCGGTCTCCGAGCGTAGCCTTTTGAGCGCGGGCCTCAACGCAATCGTGGCGCGCGCGCAAGCAAAGACCGGCGGTACGCTCGGCGTCGTCATCGTCGACCTCGGTACCGGCGTTACCGTCGAACGTAATGGCGACGCGGCATTTCCGCTCGCGTCCGTGCACAAACTTGCCCTAGCGGTCTGCGCCTATGCTGCAATCGACGCTGGAACACTTACCACCGACGAGACCGTCGAACTCGCCCCCTCGGATATCGTACGTACCGTAAGTCCGATCGCTCCGGAGTACGCGCGCGGCCGGCGCTCGTATGCGGTGCGCGAACTTATCGCGCGAATGCTGCTCGAGAGCGATAATACCGCCGCAGATGCGCTCTATCGACTCTTAGGAGGCGCGGCCGGTCTCAACGACCGATTGCGCGCGCTCGGCATCGACGGCATCGTATATCGTACGAACGAAGCCGGTCTCATCGAAGATGCTGCGAACGGAAGAACGTTCGCACGGGGAGGCGATAATGCCGGCACGCCTGCATCGGTTGCGAGCCTGCTTGGAGCGCTCGAGACGGGACACATATTGAGCCCTGCGTCGAGGACCGCGCTGCTCGCCACGCTCGGTCGCGTGCAGACTTCTCCCGGCCGCCTGCGTAGCGGATTTCCGCCGGAAACCGATCTCGCGCATAAAACGGGGACCTCCGAAACGATCGGCGGTACGACCGACGCGACGAATGACGCCGGGATCGCGCGCGTGAACCGGCGCAGCATCGTAATCGTCGCCATGCTCGCGCACGCTCGCGGAACCAGCGCCGAGCGGGATGCAATTCTCGCATCGGTCGCGCGTTTAGCATACGATGCAACGCGGCTTTTTCCGATGCGATAGCGTTACCGTGCCGAAGTTGCGTCTGGGAGTTGATGTCGGCGGAACCTTTACCGACGTCGTCGCAATCGATGCTGCGACACGCAAGCTCGTAGCCCGCATTAAGGTTCCGACGACGCATAATGCTCCCGACGGCGTCGCTTCGGGGATCGTGCTTGGAATCGAAACGATCTTGCGCGAAAGCGGTGTCGCTGCGCGCGACGTTGCGTTTATCGCTCACTCGACGACGCAGGCGACAAACGCGCTCTTGGAAGGTGACGTCGCTTCCGTCGGTGTGCTGGGGATCGCCGGTCGGTTCGCATGGATGGCGCGCGCGCAGAGCCGCTTCCCGCCCGTGCAGTTGGCTGCCGGAATATACCTGCGCCCGGTGTTTTCCGCGTGCGTGCCGGTTCCGAGCGCGATCGACGCGGCGATCGATGCGTTGATCGCGCAAGGCGTGGAGTCGATTGCCGTAACGACTGCGTTTGGCGTCGATCGTCCGTTCCTCGAAGAGCGTGCCGTGGAGCGCGCGCGTCTCCGCGGAGTATTTGCGACGAGCGGGCACGCCGTCACATCGATGTACGGTTTGCGCGCGCGAACGCGCACCGCAGCGCTTAACGCGGCAATTCTGCCAAAGATGGTCCGCACCGCGCGCATGACGGAGGAAGCGGTGAACGCCGCCGCGATCGGAGCGCCGCTGATGATCATGCGTAGCGACGGCGGCGTCATGGATGTTGCGGAGATCGAGAAGCGTCCGATTCTCACGCTGCTCTCCGGACCGGCTGCCGGCGTTGCGGGCGCGTTGCTCTACGAAAACGTCAGCGATGGAATTTTTTTGGAAGTCGGAGGCACGAGCGTCGACTGTTCCGCAATTCGCAGCGGTTCGCCGCAGATGCGTCCGGCAACTATCGGCGGTCATCGCACGATGCTCCGTACGATCGACTCGCGAACACTCGGCATCGCGGGCGGCAGCATGCCGCAGATCGACGCCTCTGGAATCGTCGACGTCGGACCGCGCTCCGCGCACATCGCCGGCTGCGCGTACGCCGCTTTTCTTTTCCCCGGCGCCTTCGATGGAGCGCGAATAGAAACGTTCGCTCCCACGCCGCACGATTCGGCGAAATATTGTCGCATCGCGCTCGTCGACGGCACGTATGCGACGCTCACGCCGACGTGCGCGGCGAATCTGTTGGGCTACGTGCCGCAGGGCGCGTTTGCCGCAGGAAACGCCCAATCGGCGCGCCGCGGATTTGCCCTATTGGCAGAACATCTGGGAACGCCTGCGGAAACGCTTGCGCGGCGCATGCTACAAATTGCGACACAAAAAGTCAGTGCGTGCATCGAGGAGTTGATCGCCGATTATGACTTGCCGCGCGCTAGTCTGGTGCTGATCGGAGGCGGCGGCGGCGCTGCGTCGCTCGTTCCCTTTATCGCCGAATCGCTCGAGTTCGATTACCGCATCGCGCGCGATGCGGAAGTTATCTCACCGATCGGCGTTGCGCTCGCGCTCGTTCGCGACGTCGTCGAACGGACGATCGTCGATCCGACGCCGGACGACATCTTACGCGTCCGTCGAGAAGCGACGGATCGCGCGATCGCGGCCGGCGCGGCGGCAGACCGCATTGAAGTAAGCGTTGAAATCGATGCGCAGCGCAGTCGCATTCGCGCTACCGCGACGGGCGCAAGCGCGCTTTTGGAATCCGCTTCACGTGCCGCCTGCAGCGAAGACGAACGACGAATGGCGGCCATAAAGTCGTTGAACGTGCAAGAATGCGAACCGGTGAGACGCGATTTAACATCGTGTCTCGTCGCGTATTCGTATAAGAGCGATTTGCGCGTTGTCGACGATCGCGCCGTCGTTCGTCTTGCCCTGCGCGACGCGGCGCTTGCGTCGTTTACTGCAGGGAATGTCGAGCGCGCGGTGCGAGACGCCATGGAGGACGGGACCTCGTTCGGAGACGTGGGCCGTTCGCTGCCGTCCATCTTTTTGGTTCATGGAGCGCGCATCGCCGATTTTAGCGGACTTGCCTCAATCGATCAGGCAGTCGCACTCGCGCGCGAAGAAATTGCCGGACGCGATCCCGCCGAGAGCGTCTCCGTTATCACCGTCGCGCGCCTTGGATAACGAGATCGTAATTAAAGGGCGGCTTCGCCGCGCACCGCCGCCTTGATCTTGGCGACGTCGATCTTCTGCATCTCCATCATCGCCTCAAACGCGCGCTTCGCAACATCGCCGCCCCTGGCTATCGCCTCGGTCAGGACACGCGGCGTAATCTGCCACGACAGGCCCCATTTGTCTTTACACCACCCACATACGCTCTCAGCGCCGCCGTTGCCGACGATCGCATTCCAATACCGGTCGGTCTCCGCTTGATCGTCGGTGGCGACCTGAAAGGAGAACGCCTCACTGTGCTTGATTCCGTCCCCGCCGTTGAGGCCGAGGCACGGCACGCCGCACACCATAAATTCAACCGTCAGGACGTCGCCCGCCTTACCGCTTGGAAAGTCGGCCGGCGCCAGGTGAACCGCGCCGACCGAGCTGTCGGGAAAGGTCTGTGCGTAAAAGCGCGCTGCCTCTTCCGCGTCATGGTCGTACCACAGGCAGATCAAGTTCTTTCTCATCGTTCCTATCCTATTGCGGCTGTCGCCAGACCGGGAAAAGTCCGCCCCGCGGATGGGTGCCCTGGGAATTCAGTGAGGTCGTGTTTCGGAACCCGGCAAGCCCGCCCTCCGGGTTGCATCAGAAGGACCGTTATGGAACATGTCCGCCGCCCGTAAATACCGGCCCATTGCATCGCCGGTAACATTCGTAAGTCACCCGGCGTACGCCTCAACCAGCAGCTGATTTGGCCATGCTCTTAGCAAGGTTTGCAGTTCGCTTGACGATAACATCTAAGTTATATAAAATAGTTGTTATGCTCAACGTTCCGGAAGGCAAGCTCGGCTCGGCATTCTCCGCCCTCGCAGACCCGACGCGCCGCGCGATCCTTGAGCGCCTCGCCCGGGGCGAAGTAACAGTGATGGAGTTGGCCAAGCCGTTCAAGATGTCGCAGCCCGCGATCTCGCGCCATCTTCGGGTCCTCGAGGCGGCGGGGCTCATTGCCCGCCGCGTCGAGGGCAGCAAACGTCCGTGTCGGATCGCGCCCGACCCGACGACTGACATCGACCGCTGGCTCGCGATGCTGCGCGACGCGCTGGCCCAGAACTACGAACGGCTGGATTCCGTGTTGGTTTCGATGACAATCGACGAACGAAAGGACAAGCGATGAGTGCTATAACCGTTGCGACGGAAGGCGACACATATGTCGTCGTTACCCGGTACTTCGCCGCCTCGCCCGAAGCGGTTTACCGCGCGCACACTGAGGCGAATCTGATCCAACAGTGGCTGCTTGGTCCAGACGGATGGACAATGCCGGTCTGCATCAACCAGGCCCGGCCCGGTGGAAAGATTCGCTATGAATGGACGGACGGGAAGGGTAGCGGATTTCACCTGACGGGCGAATTTCTCGAGTTGACCCCGTTCAGCCGGCTCGTCCATGTGGAGCGCATGCACCTGCCGGATCCGACGCCCGAGAACCATGTAGAAACGACTTTCGAGCCGAGCGGTGCCGGCACGCTGATGAGGATGCGGATGACTCTGCCGGATGCTGCAACGCGACGGGCAATGCTTGCAACAGGTATGGAGCACGGGATGGAAGCGAGTTACGTGCGTCTTGAGAAGCTGCTATGAAGAGACCGCTGATCGTTAAGGCCGATCTTAGGACGGTAGATCAGTACATTGCTTCGCAGCCGGAGGCCGCGCAAAGTGCCCTCGAATGCGTGCGGAGGGCCATCCGAAAAGCTGTGCCCGAAGCCGAGGAGCTGATCTCCTACAAGATGCCCTCATACAAGCTGCACGGTGACGGCGTGCTGTACTTCGCCTGCTGGAAACAGCACTACTCGCTCTATCTTGCCAGCGCTAACATCGTCGCGGCTTTTAAGGACGAGCTTGCTCCGTACCAAGTCAAGAAGGGCACGATCAGCTTCCCACTCTCCAAGCCGGTTCCCGTGAAATTGATCGAACGCATCGCGAAGTTTCGCGCGAAGGAAGCCGTTGGCATCAAGACGGTAGGCCGAGCAATTGGGTAGCGAAGTCTGCGACACAGGCCTCGAAGCGTAATCCCACAAACGGTCGGTTGCCGGACTTCATCATTACAAACTAGCGTTTTAGGCCCGGCGATTGAGCTGCGAAGCTGGACTATCCTTGGCAACGATGCGCGGCCATCTCCACGAATACCAAACCACGAGCAGTGTGAGGATCACTTCGATTGCTCCAAAGAGCTGGTAGAAAACCCAGCCTCCGGGAATTGTTAGCAACTCGATCAGCGTGTAAATTACGCCGAACGCAAGGTTCAACGCGCGACTTATGCGCGACTTCAGGGCTATAGATAGAAAGATCATGACAGCGGGGATGGTCAGCATCACTGATGTGCCGAGCAAGACCGACTGAGACGCGGCTCCGAAGGGCGCCATGCTTCCTTGCATCATGCTTCGTACCGTACCGGGCTGATACAGTTGGAAATAGTCCGCGTAGATGTAACAGAACATCACGCTCGTCCAAAGCGCGGCCAATCGAAACCTCACGTGAACTTTGATGTCGTCCAAGACCGCCCCGGTTTGCATTGCTTCCTCCTTCATGGTGAAAGTTCGGCCCTAAAGCCCACGTTTGCCAGAGCGATCGAGGCGGCTGGAAGCGGCGCTGCTATTGTGCTCGCGAGCGGATAGGGCAACGCTAACGAAAACGCCTCGAGATTCGGCGGGTTCGATCCGACACGCTCCACATTATAGGCGACTTCGGCAGGGACATCTGCGGAGTTTCGTAGGGCATTTCGACGCTTATTTGACCTGTATACGATGTGCCCGCGTTCTTGTTTCGTAACTCCAGGTTCATTTTAGACCGCGAAACTTGAGTTCCCAAAAAGGGTCGTTATTGGGACAGGCGACTTGCATGATGTGGCTTACGCGTCTTCTGACGCGGAGACGCCGTCCGAGCTCGAAACATTGGTGAAATCTACTGCAATGTCGAAGTGCAGCACGTCTTCGCGCTGGCCTAGCTTCGTATAGAGCGCAATGGCAGGGTCATCACCATAGTCTGCTTGAACGAAAATGGCGTTGGCTCCGCGCTCCTTGCCGATCTGCTTGAGCGAGTGGATCAATGCCGTAGCGATTCCCAAGCGCCGATGCGCTTCGGTAACAGCAAGATCGTAGATGTAGATTTCTTTGCGCGCTTGCTCAAACTTATCGAGCAGATACGCCGCCAGCCCGCCGATGACCAAGCCATCCTTCAACGCAACGAGCGCGATGAAGTGCTCTCGGCGCAGTAGGTCTGCCAGATAGGTACCGTCTGGTCGGGCGCTGTTGTAGGTGTTCACATCCTCGAAGGCGTCGCCGAACATCGTCAGCATAGCTTCCATCAGACGCACGTCATTCGACGTAAGCAGCCGGGTAGTGAACGGATTGGTAGGCATCATTTGAGTTTACACCGAGAGGGCCGTCTCGAAAAAGGTCGTTTTCGAGACGCCAGGACCATCTGCGACTCTGGCTGATTGCCGCTACGCAAACTCGCTTCGGCGAATCGGCTTGAGAACGAGTCGTCCATATACGATAAAGGCACAAACGGCAGCCACGACAAGCCAATAGACCACTGGTCCGATGCTGGTGGAACCCGACGCGAGATGCACACCCGAAAAGAACAGCATTTCGGCGGCCACGAAAGCCGCGGCGATCGGCCCGAGGATGGCTAGTCGCTTACTGAATGCCGGGACGATCAAGGCGACGGCAGAGAGCAGTTCTAGGCCGATCATGCCCAGCCAGACCCCGTGGGGAATCGCTCCTAACGACGGCATGATCCGCTCGGAATTGGACGATTTCCATATCGCGCCGACGGCCGTATGCAGGGCGAGAAGAACCTGAAAGATCCAGAGGAGAAGGTTCATGTTGTTACTCCTTTACGTTATAAGATTGCTGATTTGGCAGTTCGACGCCGAACTGTTGCGCATACTCGGCGTTGAGTCGCTGCCAGCCGTCGAACTGCATCGCCGTTGGGCCGGCGATGCGCCCGATGGGCGTTCCGTCGAGCAGTCGCTCCAAAACGTCGAACGCGATGTGCCATCCGGCGGCACCCATCGAGATGAAGCGGCGATCGATCGCGGCCCACAGTGTCAGGCGCGTCCCGCCGCCGCGGGCTTCGAGCACCCACCGCATCGCATTGCCACCCGATTTGTATTCGAGCACGTTGGGAGCATCTGCGCGCGTGACACGCGTTTCAATGGGCGTGGCCGTTCCCGCCCAGGTTACGTTCACCGTTCCGACATTACCGATGTCTTCAGAGGCATCGAAAGGAGCCCACTCGGCCAAGTGCGCCGGCTCGGTAAGCGCGCGCCAGACTTTTTCCGGCGGATGGCGCAAGTCTCTGACCAGAACGAGCGTCCAGGTTTCGCCGTCCTTGCGCACCCGCGCTACATTGGCCGGACCCGGTACGTACGTTTTGCGATCGCTCATTTAGCGCTTCCTTTTCGTCCGTTTCTTGGCGGGTGAGGTATCCATGCGGTCGAGATAGTGTTCGAGAGCGTCGACGTGAGCGGACCACAGCTGCCGAAATGGGGCTAACCAGGCTTCCACCTCCCGTAGGGGTTCGGGCTTGAGCCGGTAGAGTCGACGCTGCGCGTCCACCGTGGATTCCACGAAACCGGCCTCGCGCAGCACCCGGAGGTGCTTCGACACGGTCGGCTGCGGCATGCGAAGGTGACGCTCGATCTCCCCCACTGTTCGTTGTGACGCGACGAGTAGGCTCAAGATCGCGCGCCGGTTTGGCTCCGCGATAATCTCGAACACTGATTCCAACGCCGCTAATATACGCCAAACAGAATATGCCTGTCAAGGTATATATACCGGGTCTTCGCGTCGAAGAGCTTTAGCGACCCGCGGCTTACGCGCGCTGCGTTCATAATCTCGTCCTACGTGGTAAAATTATGAGACAACGTCGTGCTGAAATACGTCCCCAACTCCGTCGTCAGTTTCGGGGGCGCTCATTGCATCACGGTTCCGCTACTTTTGCTTAGGCCGTAGTGAGGGCACTGATCGTGACGTAGTACCCGTCTCGATCTCTGAGTGCGAACTCCGCAGTTCCGGTGCTCGGGTTCACATGGGGCTCTTCATCGAGTCGATCAACGAGTGCGCGTGCCCTTTGCAGTGCCATGTCGAAATCATCGACACGGAAAAACAACAGAAGGCCATTGCCAGGCTGCGCGTGATCGGGACTACTCAGCGACGGGTGCTCATGGGCACCCCACTCGTGCAGACAGAGCAAGACCGTTCCATCCGAATCGAGAATTTGACCCCAGTAATCATGGCCGGGTGCCGTCTTTGGCAGGCCAAGTAGCGACTGGTACCACTTGAAGCTTCCGGGCACATCGCTAACACCAATAATCGTCCAGGTACGCCTCAAGGGATCCTCCTGCGGTCTAACCGCCTGCCGTTCGATGTCGTTACGTGCCGTCCCCGGAATCTCTTAACGCGGCTTGCTCATCGAAACGTTTTCATCAGTGTTCGCAGTGCAGCAACGCCGCGGGGTTGCCCGAACAGTAAGTACCGGCGGCGTTCTTATATAGCCACGCCAAGGGAATCGGTCGTTCCTGCAAGTGATATGCAAACGCCCACATGTTCACTACAGTCGTCATAGGGCGAACACCACCGACGCGCGCCTTACGCGGCCAATCTATCCCGGACGGGGCTGGACGAGTTTTTTAGGCGGTGATTGTCCCATTCGCCTTCTCTCGAGCGATGAGTTTTAGCGAGGGACCGTACAGCATCGGGTAGGCCACCGTCTTTACGGACGCTGAAAGAAATACGATGCCGTCTCAACCTGGATCCAGTTGCTGCGCGAACTCGTTTCCGGCAGTGGCGCAACGAAATCACGCTAGGAGATACGCATGAAAAAATATGTACTCTTACTCGCCACTTTCGCGTTAATGGCGCCCGGCGGGAGCGCGCTCGCACAGGTGAAGGGGCCGACGCCCTATGCCGCGATGGCTCCGATCGCTCAGTATCGCATCGTGAACGCGCGGGACGAGATTGCGCTAGCGCGCACGGCGGCGCCACAATCGATCTCTGGGAAAGCCGAAGTGCTGGTGCTTGGCATCCGCGGGTACGACATAGCGGTAAAGGGTAGCAACGGCTTTGTGTGTTTCGTCGAGCGCTCTTGGGCTTCGGGCTTCGAAGAACCGGAGTTCTGGAACCCGAAGAACCGCTCACCGAACTGCTTCAACCCGCCCGCCGCGCGCTCCGTTCTCCCGGAATACCTGCAACGGACGAAATCGGTACTCGCCGGCGTGACAAAACAGCAATTGATCGAAAGAGCGCGGGCAGCGGTTGCCGACCACACCTTCCAGTATCCCGAACCGGGTTCGTTTTCTTTGATGATGTCGAAGGAGGGATACCTCGGTGATCAGGCCGGCGGCCCTTGGTATCCACACGTGATGTTTTTCGTCAAGCACGGCGAGACCGCTCTCTGGGGCGCTGGCGAGAAGGGCTCGCCCATCATTGGACAGGACGGCCTCGCGATCGAATCGACGACTCTTTTTATTCCGGTGCGCCGTTGGTCAGACGGCTCGTCTGCCATGCCAAACACCGTGCAGCAAACGCACGTGCACGGGCGCTAGAAGCGCGTTAAATCGGAGACGCGACAACGAGCCCCGCTAGAGGGCCGCTTCGTCGACACCTACGGTGCTGTGGCTTCGGCTGTATCCGTAATAGATGAACATGCCGACGATAAGCCATACAACAAAACCAAGCCATGGCAGCGGTATCCCGATTACGGTGGGACTTCCGAACGCAAGCGACAGCATCAATCCGAAAGCAGTGACCGCCGAGATTACCGGAACGACGTATGGACCAAACGGGACGGAAAAGCCGCGCGTATTCGGATAGCGTTTGCGCAAGATCGGCAGCGAGATCGACACGAGGATAAATGCCGCAAGCGTTCCCATGTTGGTGAGCGAGCCGACGATGCCGATCGGAGTGAATGCCGCGATGATCGCGATGAATATCGTGAAGATAATCGTCGAGACGCCCGGAGTGCGGAACTTCGGATGCACGCGGGAGAAAACCGGAGGCAGCAGCCCGTCGCGGGACATCGCGAAGAATACGCGCGTCTGACCGAACATCATCACGAGCAGCACGGTCGTGAGGCCGCAGATCGCTCCGATCGAAATGATGGCGCTTGCCCATCCGAGGCCGACGTGGTCCATTGCGAACGCCACCGGCGAAGGAACGTTGAGCTGCGTGTACGGGACCATTCCGGTCAAGATCGCAACGACGATGATGTAGAGAACCGTGCAGACGGCGAGGCTGCCGATGATGCCGATCGGGAGATCGCGCGCCGGGTTTTTGGTCTCTTCAGCCGCGGTTGAGACCGCATCGAATCCGATGTAGGCAAAGAATATAAATGCGGCGCCTCCAAGCATGCCCGTTATGCCGAACGGAAAGTACGGAGTCCAATTTCCCGGATTGACGTGACCGGCTCCGAGCACGATAAAGAACAGCACGACGACGATCTTGAGCAGGACGATAATGTTGTTCACGAGCGCCGATTCGCGCGTTCCACGGTAGAGCAGGGCACCGATCAAGAGGATGATGCAGAATGCGGGCAAGTTCATGAAGCCGTGAATCGGATCGCCCGTCGGCCCCACATCCCAATGGTTGTGCTGAAGTGAGAGCGGGATTTCAAAATGAAAGACGTTCTTAAGAAACGCGCTGAAGTATCCCGACCATCCGATACTGACCGTCGCCGCGCCGAGCGCGTATTCGAGCACGAGGTCCCAGCCGATAATCCATGCGACGAATTCGCCGAGCGAGGCATAAGCGAAGGTGTACGCGCTGCCTGCTATCGGAACGCGGCTTGCGACCTCCGAATAGCAGAGCGCCGCAAAAGCGCTCACGATTCCCGCAACGATAAACGAGATGGTGAGGGACGGTCCCGACCTGGTCGCGGCGGCAACGCCGGTCAATACAAAAATACCGGTACCGATAATCGCACCGATACCCATCGCCATAAGCGAAACCGCTCCAAGCGATTTGCGCAGGCTGTTGGGCTTCGTCTCGTCGCTCTCAGCCAAGAGCCGTTCCAGCGGTTTAACTCTTTGTAGCAGCATTACGGGGCCTCAATATGCGATTAACCAGCGTACCCCTGGTTAATCGCGACTTTATCGGTGGATTCCGATAAAAAGTCCGCGCCCGGTAAGGCCTACCGGGTCGCTTTCGATTTCGAATCCGGCTCGTTCGAACGCCCTTCGGTATTCGCTGTCGGTGAAGAGCACGAGACGGTGCGGCTCCGCGAAGGTTCGCACGCCGTCGCTGGCTGCGATCATATAGTTGAAGTTCACGATAGAAACATTGCCGTCGCGCCGGTTCACGCTCATGCGCGCGACCTTCAATCCCGGTTCGTCGGCAAAGGCCGCATCGACGTAGCCGTCGCGCCATTCTTCGGGACGCAGCCACGGTTCGACGATTGCAACGCCGCCGCGTTTGAGATGCTTCGCGAACGTTTCGAGGGTTTGCTCGAGAAGCCGCACGTTTGGGACGTATCCGATGCTGCTGAAAAGGCAGACGATTGCATCGAAGCGCTGCCCGAGATTGAATCCGATCATGTCATGGCAGTACAGCGGGATGCCGCTCAGGCGCTCACCGGCAATTGCAAGCATCGCTCGATCGATATCCAGACCTTCGCAATCGTACCATTGCCGAAGGTAGCTCAAATGGATGCCGGTGCCGCAGCCGACGTCCAGCAGTGCGGTTCCGTCGCTACGTTTGCGCGCTTCAATTGTATCGCGCACACGCGCCGATTCCGCTGCATAGTTTTTTCCTTGGGCGCGCAGCAGCGCATCGTAGTACGCAGCCGAACGCGCGTAGATCGACATAGGAACCCCTAACATGGAGCCGTTGGACGAAGCGCGGCTTTGAACGCAGGGAGCCAATGGCCTTCCAAGCGAGCCGCCGAAGCATACGGGATGCGGGAATACGACGTGCTCGTTATCGGTGGGGGTAATGCCGGCTGCGCAGCCGCACTTGCATCGGCGAGGCATGGCGCGCGAACGTTGCTCGTCGAACGCTACGGTTTTTTGGGCGGGACCGCGACGGCGTCGATGGTCGGCCCCTGGATGACGTTTCATTCGGGCAGCGAGCGCATCGTTGGCGGAATCGCGCAGGAGATCGTCGAGCGTCTCGTCGCACGCGGCGCCTCGCCGGGACACATTGCCGATTCGTCGGATTACGTCGCGACGATTACCCCGTTCGATCCGGAAGCGCATAAAGCGCTGCTTTTTGAAATGATGCGTGAGGCGGGCGTAGCGCTTCTCTTGCATGCGTGGTTCTTGCGCGCGCACGTCGAGGAGCAGACGGTGCGCTCCGCGACGTTTGCGACTGTGGGCGGCGAACGTTCGTATGGCGCGCGCACCATCGTCGATGCGACCGCCGACGCCTACGTCGCCGCGTCGTCCGGCGTGCCGACGCAACAGGGCGACGAACGCGGCCGAGTGCAGCCGGCGAGCTTGATGTTCCGGTTAAGCCACGTCGATCTTGTTAAGACATCGACGTACGTGCGTACGCACGTCGACCAAATGCGTTCGACGCTCAAAGCACACGAGCGCACCGCCTCGGCGCTCACGGCGGTAGCCGGTCTCTACGACGTGTGGCAGCAGGCTAAAGCGGACGGCATCGTCGACATACCGCGCGAACTTGTCTCGTTTTTCATCTCGCCGTACCCCGACGAAGTTACGGTCAACATGACGCGCGTCACCAACATCGATCCGCTCGATCCCGACGACTTAACACGCGCGGAGATCGAGGCGCGTTTACAGGTCGTTCAGCTGCTGAAGTTTTTCCGCGAGCGCGTTCCGGGTTTCGAGAATGCCCGTCTGGCGGCAACGGGAACGCAGATCGGAATCCGGGAATCGCGCCGCATCGTCGGACGATATACGTTGTGCGCGCAGGACGTGCTCCAGGCTCGCCGGTTCGACGACGCGGTAGCGCGAAGCGCGTATCCGATCGACATTCACAATCCGAGCGGCAGCGGCACGCTCACACAGCGGCTTCCTGCGGGCGCCAGTTACGAAATTCCGTTTCGGTGTCTCGTGCCGATAAACCGGGAGGCGCTGCTGGTGGCGGGCCGATGTATTTCGACGACCCACGAAGCGCTTGCCTCGACTCGGCTCACGCCGACCGTAATGACGCTCGGGCAGGCTGCCGGGACTGCTGCGGCGCTTGCGGAATTATGCGACGTTCGAGTCGGCGACGTAAACACGGAACGCTTGCGCGAAACATTGATTTCCGACGGAGTCGATCTACGGAGAGAGCCCGCTTGAACACGGCTTTGGCACTAGCTCGCAAATACGGAATCGCCGTATCGTTCGCCGACTTGGGTGAATGGGGCGTTGACGAATTGCGTTCCGAATACGATCCGGAGGGCCCGTCGATACGGATCAATTCTCGCGTTGCCGAGCAGATGACGACCGAGGAACTCGGGGAGTTCGTGACGTTTGCCATCGGTCACGAACTCTACCATCACCGCGAGCATATTGAAGAGATTCCGCTCTTGAGCGAACGTAAAGCACGCGAGACGGCGGCCAACGATTTCGCACGCAAGCTCTTGCGTCTTTAGGGGAGCCTTCGTGCTGGTCGGTGGAATTGACGGCGGCCAAAGTTCGACGATTGCGGCAGTTGCGCGCGAAGACGGAACGATTCTTGGCCGCGGCACGGCCGGCCCGGCCGATGAGGTCGGTGCCGGCCAGGGTTCGACGCGGCTTCGCGACGCGTTGGAGCGCGCGTTGGCCGAAGCCGTGCGCGACGCGGGACTTCCGGCCGCGACGCACTTCGATGCGGTCGTCGCCGGCGTCAGCGGCTACGAAGGACGGATTTACGGGGCAGCCCCGCGTTTTTCCAGCGATCGATTTTTGTTGATGCACGACGCGCCCATCGCCCATGCGGGCGCGCTCGCCGGCGCTCCCGGCATCGTGGTAATTGCCGGAACCGGATCGGTCGCATACGAAATTACTCCTGACGGCCAAGCACGAACGGTCGGCGGCTGGGGGTATCTTTTCGGCGATGAGGGCAGCGCGTTTTGGATCGTCCGCGACGTGGTCGCCCGAGCATCCCGGCATGATGACTGCGCGGGAACGCACCTGCTGCTGAGCTTCTTTGACGTTCATTCGCTGCGCGAATTGGTCCGAGGGTGCTACGCCGGTGCGGTGTCACGCGACGACCTTGCCTCCTTCGCTCCACGATGCATAGAGGCGGCAAAATCCGGATCGTCGTGTGCGTGTATCGAACGCCCGGTTTCCGCTGCAGCCTCGGAGTTGGCCGATCTGGCATTGCGCGCCTCGTCGTCCGATTCCGGCATCCTCACGGTCGCTTTCGTCGGCGGACTTATGCGTGACCCATGGTTCAAAGCGAAAGTGTACGAGCGTCTGGTGAAAAGCGCCGAAGAGCGGAGCGTGAGAATCATCGAACCGGTGCACGAACCCGTGATCGGTGCGGTGACTCTTGCGATTCGCGCTGCGCGCGGTCCATCGTGAGCGTGCTCGATGAAATCCGGGGCGGCCTGATCGTTTCGGTTCAGGCGCGCTCCGGGTCGGCGATCGACGACCCGTACGTTCTTGCGGCGATGGCGGCGGCCGCGCAGGCCAACGGCGCCGTCGCTGTCCGTATTGCGGGCACGGCAAATCTGCTTGCCGTTCGAGCGCGCGTTGCGATCCCGATTATCGGCATCATCAAGCGAGAGTATCCCGGGTTCGAACCGTACATTACGCCGACGGCGCTCGAGATAGCAGAGATCGTTGCATGCGGCGCGGAGATCGTCGCGTTCGACGCGACGAACCGGCCTCGCCCGGGCGGCTTCAGTACGGAAGAGTTGACCGAGGTCATCCACGCGCGCGGATGCCTAGCGATGGGCGACTGCGCTACTGAAGACGATACGGCGCGCGCCGACGCATCGGGGTGCGACATCGTCGCAACGACGCTTGCAGGGTACACTTGCGAGACCGCGGCGCAGAACTTGCCGGCGCTTGGATTGCTCGAGAACATGCGCGGCCGGGGCAGCTTTGCGGTCTGCGAAGGAGGTATCGCTTCGCCGGCACAGCTTGCCGAAGCGTTCGCAGCGGGCGCGGAAGCCGTCGTGGTCGGCACGGCGATCACGAACGTCGATGCGCTGGTCGGGGAATTTGCGGCTCGCACGGATAAGATGAAGCACCGCTAAAGTCGGTGCGCCCTCGCAGCACTTTCTTCTAGAGTTAAATTTAGCTGATAAGTTCTAGAGCTGATATGGGTAGGAGATGAATTTTCTTGCTTGAGAACAGAACGGCCGTGCGTCTCGATCGCGGATTTTGGATCGCGACGGCGGTATTTGCCGTGCTTTCCATTTTTGCCATTGTTTTCTGGTACAGCGCAAACGCGCTGACGTTCATCCTTCCGCCCGTCGGCGCGCAGCCCGGCGAAGACATCGACAAACTGTTCCGTTTCATGGCCGCCTGCGGTTCCGCCCTCTTCATCTTTGTCGCGGGATACATCGTCTATTTCATGGTGACGTTCCGCGCGCGTAAAACGGATTCGCCCGACGCGATCGGCGTGCAAATTCACGACCATCACCGGCTCGAGCTTTGGTGGACGATCATTCCGACGATCTTCGTCGTCATTCTCTCGATCGCGAGCGTTCGGATTTGGTACGGCATACAGGTGGCGCAACCGGCCAACGGGCTCGTCGTAGAATCGATCGGGCATCAGTGGTATTACACGTTCCGGTATCCGCAAGTACACGGCGAGATCACCGATGCGATGCACCTGCCGCTCAACGTACCGGTCATTATGAACGTCACCTCGCAGGACGTGATTCACTCGTTTTGGGTGCCGGCGTTTCGCCTAAAAGCCGACATGGTGCCCGGTCTCATAAATACGATCCGTTTCACGCCCAAAATACCCGGGCGGTACGAGATCGTCTGTACGGAATTTTGCGGCACTCAGCACGGCGCGATGAACAAGCAGATCGTCGTCGTCGAAGACCAGGCGAACTTCGACCGGTGGTATCACGGATGGCAGGTTAAGAACGCACACGTCAGCGACGCACTTCCGAAGGCTTCCAGCGGAACGGTTAATGTTGTAGGCGGTGACGCCAAAGCCGGCCAGGCACTCTTTTCGACGAAGTGCTCCGCGTGTCACGCCGTTGGGCCGTATTCGCAACGCGTCGTCGGCCCCGGACTCAAAGGCGTCCTCCACGATCCGACGCATCCAAACCTCGTCGATGGCGATAAAGCCACCATGCAGAACGTCGGAAAAATTTTGCAGCAGGGCTATAAAGGCGACATGGGCGTGATGCCCAACTCGTCCGCTAACGGTCTGACCGACAAAGACATCGCAAACCTCGTCGCCTATCTGAACTCTTTAAAGTAGGGCAACCAATCATGTCAGTAGCAGAAGTCCATCCAAGCGGCATCGCCGGCCACATTCACCCCGAACCGCAAGGCTTCATCCGGCGGTACATTTTTTCGATCGATCACAAGATCATCGGAATCCAATACCTGATTACCGGATTCGTCTTCATGGTGCTGGCGGGGATGCTCGCAGAAGTAATCCGCACGCAGTTGCTGCACGCCAACGGCGGTTTCGTCAGCAATGACACCTATAACGAAGTCTATTCGGTTCACGGCTCCGCGATGGTGTGGCTCGTCATCATTCCGCTGATCACGGGCGGCTTCGGCAACGTCTTGATGCCGCTGATGATCGGGGCGAGGGACGTCGCTTTCCCGTGGCTCAATCTTCTGAGTTTTTGGATCTTTCCAGTCGCCGGATTGATGTTGTTCTCGTCGTTTCTCATGGGTGCGCCGGTTGCCGGATGGACGGAATATCCGCCGATGTCGCTTCAGGGCGGCGCCGGAACGTCGATGTGGTGCGCGGCCATATTTCTGGTCGGCGTCAGCTCGACGCTGACCGGTATCAATTTTGTCGTCACGATGTTCAAGATGCGGGCGCCCGGAATGACCTTCACGCGCATGCCGCTCTTTTGCTGGGCGCAGCTCGCGACCGCCCCGCTGCTGATGATTGCAACGACGGCGCTTGCGGCGGCGCTTGCGGCGCTCTTTATGGAACGCCAATTCGGCGTGCCGTTCTACGACCCGACCCGGGGTGGTTCGCCAATCATGTGGCAGCACATGTTCTGGTTCTATTCGCATCCTGCCGTCTACATTATGATTTTGCCGGCTTTCGGCATGGTCTCGGAGATCATTCCGACGTTCGCGCGTAAGCCGATCTTCGGTTACAAGATGATCGCCTTTTCATCGATGGCGATTGCGCTTGCCGGTTTCATGGTGTGGGCCCACCATATGTTCACGTCGGGCCTTGCGCCCTATCTCCAGTTGCCTTTCATGATTCTCACCTTCACGATCGCGATTCCAACGGGCATAAAGATCTTTTCGTGGACTGCAACGCTGTGGGGCGGTAAGATCCACTACACGACGGCGATGCTCTTTGCCGTCGGTTTTGTCGGGCTCTTTACGCTCGGCGGCATCACCGGCGTATTCCTCGCAGCGGTGCCATTCGATCTCCACGTCCACGGCACGTATTTTATCGTCGCGCATTTTCACTACGTTCTCGTCGGCGGAAGCCTAATGGGCGTCTTCGCCGGAATGTATTTCTGGTTCCCGAAGATGTCGGGGCGGCTCATGAGCGAGAAGCTTGGAAAGCTTCATTTCTGGCTGTTTTTTGTCGGATTCAACGGCACGTTTCTTCCGCAGCATTGGCTCGGCATGCTGGGCATGCCGCGGCGCGTTCCGATCTACGATCCGCAATTCCAGTTTTGGAACGATGTGTCGTCGATCTCGTCGTACGTGATGACGCTTGCGATCTTGGTGTTCTTTATCAACGTGCTCCACAGCTTGCGTAGCGGAAAGAGGTCCGGTCCGAATCCATGGGGAGCCCGCACGCTGGAATGGCAGATTCCTTCGCCTCCGCATTACTACAACTTCAAGAACATCCCGACCGTCTATGGTTTGCCCTACGACTTCGCGCAGCCGTTGCCGTACAAGGGACTGGAAGAAGAACTTACCGACTCGCCGGTTCCCGTCGGCGCGCATTAAGGAAGCACGGACGTGGCAGTAGTTTCCGTTCCGCACGGCGGCATAGGCGACGCGCATCACGGCGAAGTGGATCGTCTGTACGAGGAAACGCGGGAGCTGCGGCTTCAGGGCTTTCTCTTATTCCTGATCTCCGACGTCGTGCTCTTCTCGTCGTTCATTTTCGCGTATCTGTATATGCGCAACAGCGGGCAAGGGTGGCCGCCGCCGGGCATCAACCGTCTCGACGTTGCGTTCGCCTCGCTCAACTCCGTAATTCTTTTCGGGTCCGGAGCGACGATGCACTACGCGCTCGAGAATTGGAAACACAACAACTTCAACCGGTATGCGGGCTTCCTGATTGCAACGATCGTGCTGGGCGTGATGTTTTTGGGCGGGCAGGCGTACGAGTACACGAACCTCATCGTCAACGAACACGTTTCGTGGGCCGGTAGCGGCATATTCGGCGCCTCATTCTTTACGCTCACCGGAATGCACGGCTTCCACGTCACGGTGGGCGTCATCTACTTAACGATCCTGCTGCTGCAGTCCGTCCACGGCACATACACGCGGGACAAGTTTTTTGGCCTTACCGCGGGAACGCTCTACTGGCATTTCGTCGACGTCATCTGGGTGGCGTTGTTTTCGATATTCTACTTAATCTAAGAACGGGGATACCGTGCATATCGATCTTCCTATCATTGAGCGCGCTATCGCCATCGTCGGCGGCGTAATCGTTGCCGCCGTTTCGGCGAAGGCGCTAAAGGACGATTGGAAAACGCCCGGTCTCGAAAACCAGGTCTTCAAACTTATGCTCGGCTTGTTATGCCTCGGCGCAATCATCGCGATTCTCGCAGGCGTCAACGTCCTCGGCAATTTCCCAAAGGCGGCCTGACGTGATCGTACCGGAGAAAGATTACATGGATTTCAGCACCGTCCCGAAATCGAAGGGACTCAGCAAACAAGCCCTTATCATTTTGGGGACCGGTCTGCTGATGATCTTCATCATGGGCGGCCTAACGATCGGCTTTGCCAGTTTCGGCCACGACTGGCCATCGGACAAATCGATGCGCGTCGACATGGGAACGATGAACCACTAATGTAAGCGAAGTGAACGTGACCAGTAAATCTTTGTGCGCGTGCCTTCTCGCGATCGTGCTTGGCGCGTGTTCGAATCTTTCGCCTGCCGCTTCAAGCGCAACACAAATGCGATCTCAGACGACGATTCTGCCGGAGTTTCACGGTTATGCCGCCGCGCCGGCGGACGATGCTTCGGAAGCTTGCGCGGAACGGCCGAACGACACCGCCGCCAAACTGGTGCAGTGTGTTGGAGGGGCATCGCTTTGGGCGCATTTATCGCAATTCCAGCGCATCGCCAATGAGAACCCGGGCCTCGACGGACACGGCAACCGCGACACGGGCACGCGCGGCTATGAGGCGTCCGTGGATTACGTCGCGACGCTGATGCGGCGTGCGGGTTACAACGTGACGATCCAGCCGTACATCTACATGGCATCCGAAGTGACCGGCACTCCGGAGTTTCGCATCGCAAACCAAAGCTACACGATCGAGCGCGATTGGTTTGTCGCGAGGCATTCCGGTAGCGGCTCGTTGACGGCTGCCATCGTGCCGCCGAGCGAACCGGGCGCCGGCTGTTCGCCTAAGGACTTTGCCGATTTTTTTCGTGGAAGTATCGCTCTGCTCGAACGCAGCACGTGCGCGTTCGATACTCAAGTGGCGAACGCGAGCGCCGCGGGCGCGGCCGCGGCAATCCTTTACACGCCGGAAGGCAGCGCCTACGAAGCGCGGCTTACGGATCCCGCGAGTATCCCCGTGGTCGGTGTTGCCGCTTACGCGGTCGGCGCAGAGCTTTTACGTCGATATCGGTCCGGAGCGGCACCTACGGCGCAGATCGATATCCGCACGCGACGCAAGACCGGTGTCGATTACAACGTGATCGCCGACTCACCGTTCGGCGATCCGGGGCGTATCGTGACCATCGACGCGCATCTTGACTCGATCTACGGAGCGGGGATGCTGGATAATGCATCCGGTTCCACAACAATCCTTGATATCGCACTCAATATGGCGAAGACTCAAACGCTCAATCGGCTACGCTACATTTGGTTCGGCGGCGAAGAACTCGGCTTGCTCGGCTCGCATTACTACACGAAACATCTGACGTCGGCGGAATTGCACCGCAGCGTTTTCGATGTCGACGTTGACGTAACGGCCTCTCCGAACTTCGATATTATGGTTGCCGACCCGGCATTCGCCTGGAACGTAGCGCGTTTCCCCGCGAACGTGGTGCCACAGTCAAAGGTCGGTAATGCATATTTGGCGGACTTCTTTGAAACAGCCGGCGTCGCATCGCGGCCGGCCGGATTCGGAAATGGCGGCACCGATTCGAACTCCTTTAGCCTTATCGGCGTCCCGAACACCGGCATCCTGACACTACAGGATTGCTGCAAACACACGTGGGAAACCAAGTTGTGGGGCGGTTTTCGTGGGAACTACGAAGGCGACATACCGAGTTTCAACGGCGGTTGCGTGGACATGCCGCATCGCTGGTGCGACAACCTTTCCAACAACGATCCCTTCGTGTTGGATCTAATTTCGAAATCCGTCGCGTACGTTACGTTCGAGCTTGCAAACAACGCTTCTTTGAAGCAGTAAGCCGGTCGAAATTAGCGGTCTGGATGCCTTCCCGTGCGCGGCGCGATGCCGACTGCGAGCGGCGGGATTTCATCGGGGAGAAGTCCGGTAGATTTGCCGTCGATCTTGTGGATGCCGACGTAGCGCGAGAACTCGACATGCGCAGGAATGGTTCTATTCGGCAGTTTGGTGTTTCCGAAACATTCCCACTCGCATGCGACCGAACTGTCTTCCAAGAGCGTAGCGATGTACCCGCTTCCGTCGATCTCCGATGAGCCGTCGGGCTCGCGATACCGAACGTAGCCGTCGACGACGTAAATCGGTTTGAACGTTTGCAGGTATGCCAAGAACGGCGCGACCAGCACCGCAATGAAATAGCCGGAAAACGCTAAAGCGCCGAGCCCGAATATCCATGCAATTTTTATCAGATCGCGATCGGCCGGGACATGTTGAGAACGGTAGACGATTCCTACGGTGAGGAACGTCATGAAGAGCAGCCCGAGCAAAGGTTCGATTGCGATTGCAAAACGGCCCGTGAGCCCGCGCCATACGACTTTGCGTTCGCGGTCGGTCCAGGCGCGCTGCGCGAGCTGGCTCGCCCGCCGGTCGTTAAACTCCCGAAATTTCATGCAATACCGGTAACGCTCGTTCGATAGCGCCGGCAAAATCGCTGCTACTCCGAGGGCTCCGTATCGCCGCTCATAGCCGTTCCCCGGAGTGCTTCATGCGGCTTCGTCGAGCGGAACGCTTCGTTCGCGGTCGCGCGACTTAAGCGTGACGGCGATCGCGAGCGCGACGACGGCGATTGCGCAGAATGCCAGATACGCATCCCTGTAGCCATGCATTTCGTTGGGCTCCATTCCCATCACGCCGCCTGCAAGCGAACTGCCCAAAATTTGTCCGATGATGAGGGCTTGACTCAGCAGTCCCACTGCCGTTGCGCGTGTCCGGTTGGCGGTTTCATTGGTTACGATATAGCGTGTCGGCGCGCCGAGCAGCGCTCCAAAACCGCTGCCGGCAACGATCATCGCAATCAGAGAGTAGGTGATAGAGTTAAAGCCCAGCGCAAAAATCGCGAGCCCTATCTCGGTGCATATTGCACCGGCCACGAGGACATTGCGGCTGCCTATGCGATCCAGCGCTCGTCCTGAGATCGGAATGACGGCGACAAACGTCAACGCTCCGAGCGCCGCGACCAATCCCGCTGCGGCGGCTGAAAGATGCTGCGCCGCAACGAGCACCGCCGGAATAAAGAACAGCGAACCTTCCAGCATTCCGATCGCAATTTCCAGCGCGTAGGTTTTAACGATCTGACGCGACGCGAAAAGCGATAGCGGAACGATCGGGTTTTGCGCAAAACGCTGCCACCACGCAAACGCTGCCAGCACGACCAATCCTGCGATCGCCGTCGTTACGCGTGCGGCTGTTAAACCGTCGGTAAGCGCGAGCAGTCCGCCGCATAACAGCAGCAATCCCAGAACATCGAGCGGCCCGCGCACTTTCGGCGCTGTTGACGGAACGTCTCGCATCGCGCGCACGATGACGACTGCGGCGAGCGGGAAGTTGGCGATGAAGATCCACCGCCACGAGAGAAAATGCGTTACGAATCCGCCGAAGCTCGGGCCGATAATCGCGGCGAGCCCCCAGGTAGCCGCGACCAGGCCGAGTGCCGCGCCGCGGCGCTCTTTTGGAACCGCGTCCGCAATTGCCGCAGTAGCAACCGGAAATATGCCGCCCACGCCAAGAGCTTGAAGAGCGCGGGCAAAAAGAAAGACTCCAAACGACGGCGCGAAGACGGCGACGAGGCTTCCGAGAGCAAAAAGGGAGACGCAGGCAACGTATACGGGACGCCGGCCAACCCGGTCGGCAAGCGTGCTCGCTATGGCAATCGATGCGATCGTTACAAGCAGATAGATCGTGAAGACCCACGCCAGGTCCGCGGTCGCAACCGTAAACTGCGAACTCAGGGCCGGCAGCGCCGGAGAAAGGACGCCTAAATCGAGCGCTCCTGCAAACACTCCGAGGCCGAGCGTAAGCAGTAGCGCCGTACTTTTTTCATCAAGCGAGTGCCCCGCAACGCTACGCAATGATACGGTCGATCACCATAACCGCGCACATGAGCGCGAGGTAAACCAGCGAGAAACGGAACGTACGCCGCGCCCAGGTCTTGCCCGGGTCCTTCCACGTGCGGATGGTGTCGTACAAGAAGATGCCTCCGAGCACTGCGGCAGCCGCCGTGTAAGCGACGCCCATTACGTGGAGCGGATACAGGAGCAGCGATGCAAAGACCAACAAAATGGTGTAGTAGATAATCTCGCGTTTCGTGCGCTCTTCGCCGCTGACGTTGGGAAGCATCGGAATGCGAGCTTTGCTGTAATCGGTTTCCGTCATTAGGGCGAGGGACCAAAAGTGCGGCGGCGTCCACAGAAAAATCAACGCGAAGAGACCGAGCGCGGGTCCTCCCAGCTGATGCGTGACGGCAGCCCACCCGACGAGCGGGGGCACCGATCCGGCGGCACCGCCGATGACGATATTGAGCGGCGTAATGCGCTTGAGCCACATCGTGTAGACGACGACGTAGTAGGCATTACCGGCAAGCGAAAGCCACGCCGCGAGCGGGTTGACGAGATAAAATAAGATCGCAAATGCGGCGATACCGATTACGATTGCAAAGATCGTAGCGTTTCGCGTCGATATTCGACCGGCCGCAATCGGACGCGCCATCGTGCGGCGCATCAAGCGATCGATATCGCAGTCGTAGATGCAGTTGAGCGCTCCCGCCGAACCTGCTGCAAGCGCGCCGCCAAGCAGCGTCCATAGCGTCAGCGCGAGCGGCGGAATGCCGCGCGCGGCCATGATCATCGCTGCAGCCGTTGTAACGAGCAGCAACACGATGATCCGCGGTTTCATCAAGTTGCAGTAGTCTGCCAGCACCCCGCGCGCAATGGTGGCATTCACCGCTGCACGACCCGGTACGCGTCGATTGCCGGCCGCGCGTCCAAGAGCGCGAAGACGGACGCTGCGACGAATGCCAAAAACACGAGCGCAGCGTTTGCGGCATGCGCTTCACGCAGGTCCATCGGCAGGCGGAGGGCGACGTTGAGCAATCCCAAGAGCACCTGTAAAAAAACGAGTGCGAGCCCGATTCCGACCGTCGTGCGAATACGAGCGGAAGCAGGCCTTGCCCACGCAAATGCAAACGACGACGCCGCGCAGACGAACGTGGACGCGGCGATGATGCGATGCAGCATCTGAACGTATTGGCCTTGGGAGTATACGACGACGTTCCCCGCACATCCCGGGATGGACAGACAGGCGAGACCCGCGCCGCTGGAGCTTACGTACGCGCCGACGCACATCGTGACGAATGCGACGAGCGACGTGCCTGCCAGTACGCCCGCAAGTGCGATTTCGCTGCGTGATGAAACGTCGATTACGGGAGCGGCGCGGGAGTATGCGAAGATCGTCATCGCCGCGAGCGCCGCGATAAATGCCATCGCGGTTCCCCAGTGCAGAACGACGGATATCGGCGAATTTGAAAGCCGGACGGTTGCCGCGCCAAGCGCAACTTGTACGGCAAAAAGTGCGGCAATAATGGCGACCGTGGGTTTGATGAAAGGCGAACGATCCCGGACGCGCAGGGCTGCTATAATAACCGCCGCGACGATTGGCGCCACGCAGACGGCTAGAAATCTATGCGTCCACTCCCAGACCGTGCCGTCCCCCATCGATGGTACGAGCGCCCCGTGGCAGAGCGGCCAGTCGGGGCAAGTCATGCCGGCACCGTTGATGCGAGTCCAGCTTCCCAGAATTACGGTGCCGAACGCGACGATTACCGCGGCTGCCGACAAGCGTCGCAGTACTTTCATTGGAGTATTCAGCGTACCGGGCGAGACCGCGCGGGGCAACGACAGGCGTCGCTACTGTAACCGTCTCCCGAAGACGTACCCTAGCAGTGTTCCCCGGCTTTAACGATGCTCGCGGCGGCGTTGCTTTCGTCGGTCGTAATCGCGGAAAGCCGATCCTTGAAATCACGGGCAGCATTTCGCGTGAGCATGCGATCGTCGGCCGGCCCGCTCAGCCGGCCCGGTAGTGCCGAAAGCATGTCGGCGCGACCGTTGACGTCGTCTTGATACGATCGAGCGCGCTGATCGGCGAGCGCCGCTCCAATTGCGCCCTCAGGTGAAATGGCGCCAAGGCCCTGCATTTGCGTTCGGTCGCCCCATCGCATCTCTTCTGCATAGAGGTATGCCACGAAACCATCGAGGTCGCGCGCAATCAGCCGTTGTCGCCATAGGGCGCCGCCGAGCAAATCGGCCGAGGTCCGCATCGCGACTTTCTGCTGAGGATCCGAAGTACTCGCGCGGTCTGCGAGATCGCGCAGATATCGAACTTCGGCTTCCCCTCGCTTGTAATCAGCGGTTAGGCCGTCCGCGTAGCCGACGAGCATGTCGATTGCGCGATGGCGCCGCAAGCCGTTATCGTTGAGGTCGTCACCGGTCTGCGGTAGGCTCAAGCTGCTTACCAGCCCGGCGAGCGAGAGGTCGTTACGAGTCGCGGAGCCGATCGCTGCATTGATGTGAGAATCGAATTCATCGCATAGCGACGTTGAATGAACGTGGATGATCTCTTTGAGTGGTCCTGCCGATGCGGAGGGGGCCGCCGAGGGCAGTGGAGTTGTGAGCGTCGCAATCAGTAACACAAGCGCCAGCATGGGATGACTCCTCGCCGTTGTTCTTCGTTCCATTGTACAACGAATCTCATCCCGGCGTGGTGACAAAGAGGAATGACGCGGCCGCGCGAAAGCGAGACGCCGTGAAACGCTGGTGGGCATTGGTCGCGTTGCTGGCGCTCGTGGGATGCCGTGAAGTGCGCGTAAAGACGTATGCCGCCGGCACGACGACCATGCTTGGAACCAATCAGATCGTGGTGGTGCGCAATGCGTCGGAACTCGACCGATTGGGTATCAAGGCTCCGGTTCGCTTCAAAGGGGAATTCGGCGTCGTGCTTTTGATGGGGCCACACTCACGAACGGGCTACAGGCAAATCATCGAATCAATCCGGGCGAGCGACCAGCGCGTTCGCGTCGTAGCGTTCGAAGAACCGCCTGCCGACGGTGGAGAACCATCCGGGGACTATCGAACCTATACGCTTTGGATCGTTCCGAACTCCGTCTACCGCCGAGGAATCCACGTGGACGTCGTCACCCCGAGCGATGAAAAGATCGCGCAGACGGAATTTCCGTGAAAATGACGATATATTCACGGGGCGCCTGCGTTATCGCATCGTCTGGCAAGGAGTGAAGTGATCGAATCCCTCGTACAGTTCGACGTTTCCATGAAACGCCTCGGTCTCGTGCTTTCGCCCGACGGCGGTCCCACGGAAGTAGAGGGCGTGCTCAATCCTGCATGTGCTCGAACGCGCGACAACGAGTTGCTGCTCTATCCACGCGCGGTAGCGCGTGGGAATATTTCCCGTATAGGGCGCGTAAAGACGCGCGCGCTCGACTCGGGCTTTTCCGTCGTTCGCGATGGATTCGCTCTGGAACCGCAAGCGGATTATGAAGTTCGCGCGCACCCCGGCTATGGTTGCGAAGATCCGCGCGTCACGTTTGTTCCGGTTCTTGACTCCTACGTGATGGCCTACACGGCCTTCGGTCCGACCGGTCCCCGCATTGCAATCGCGCTCTCCGACGACGGAATTTTCTTCGAACGTTTAGGGGTGATGCGGTTCGATGGGCCCGGCATGACGGACGGCGACGATAAAGACGGCGCGTTCTTCCCGGAACCGGTAATTTCGCCGGCCGGGGTGCCGTCGCTTGCGTTATACCATCGTCCCATGCTGCATCTTTCCGCAGTTGACGGACGCGCCGCAATACCCATGATCGAGCGCATGCCGTTTGAAGACCGCGAATCGATTCGGATTGGGTACGTTGCGCTTGACGCGGTACTCAAAGACCGCAAGGCGATGCTTGAAGTTCGCGAAAGCGTTCTCGTTCTTTCACCCAATGACGAATGGGGTCCGATAAAGATTGGCGGCGGCACGCCACCGGTGCGAATCGAAGAAGGTTGGATGGCGCTCTATCACGGCGTTGATCTCGTTGACAACAGCGGCAGTAAGCCGAAATTCCGGTACAGCGCCGGCATCGTCGTCCACGATCTCGAGGAGCCGCACCGCGTGTTGTATCGTTCGCCGCACCCGGTCTTGACTCCGACGGACGACCTGGAGTGCAACGGCGTCGTAGACAACGTCGTCTTTCCGACCGGCATCGATCCGCGTCCCGAACTGGGAGCGCGCGTGTTCGACATCTATTACGGGATGGCCGACTACACGGTCGGCGCGGCGCGCATGACGCTCGCGTGATTCTGTGTTTCGCTATTACGCGATCGCGACGGGGCTTGTTTTCACGATTGCCGTCGCCGTAACGGCGTTTTTGAACCGCGACCTAATCCGCATTAAAATTGCAAGCACGAACTTGCGCGTACCGGCGAAAAGCGCGGACGCCCTCGGTCTGTCAGGTGTTGTCGGCGGTGCGCTGCGCGGCGATGCGCCATGGGCGCTTTCGGCGCTTCCCGATTGCTTGCGCCAACGGGCGGAAGCCTCAGGGCCGCCCGCGTTCGTGCGTGCGTACGAGCCGAAGGCTATGATCCCCGTGCCGCCTGGCTCCACGCTACATTACGGCAACTGCACGATTTTCGTTACTGACGGCGAAGCATACGTTACGCGCGGCCCCGACCGGCTGCGCATACCGCCGCACGTGCAATTTTACCGCGCCCACGGCCTTCTTGCGCTCCTGCGAACCAGCGATGCGGGTTGGGAACTGCGCGTCTACGAACCGGTGCATTAATTACATGAACGACCTATCCGAAGAAGTCGGCAAACGACGGACCTTTGCCATCATCTCCCATCCCGACGCCGGTAAGACGACGCTTACGGAGAAACTCTTGCTCTATGGCGGAGCGATCCACATAGCCGGACAAGTCTCGGCTCGCAAACGACAGCGTGCCGTCACAAGCGATTGGATGGAGCTCGAACGCGAACGCGGCATTTCGATCACGTCCACGGTGCTGCAGTTTCCCTATCGCGGTTTTACGATCAATCTGCTCGATACGCCCGGCCACCAAGACTTTGGAGAGGACACGTATCGCACGCTGCTTGCGGCCGACGCTGCCGTGATGCTGATCGATGCAGCTAAAGGCGTAGAGC
>JALYTY010000081.1 GCA_030854045.1 Vulcanimicrobiota bacterium
GTCGTACTTCATCTCCTCCATGCGCTCGGGCGGTTTAAGCGAAATGCCGCCGCTGTCGAACGTTATTCCCTTGCCGACGAGTGCGAGGAGTTCGTCGCTCGACGGATCGCCGTTGTACCGCATCACGATAAACTTCGGCGGCTGCACGCTTCCTTGAGCAACGGAAAGAAACGAACCCATCGCTTCTTTGCGGATGCGCGCTTCGTCGAACACGTCGATGTCGACGCCGCTTTCTTTACACGCGTCGGTTGCGCGTTCGGCAAGGATCGTCGGCGTCATGTCGTTGGCCGGCGTTATAGCGAGACGTCGCGCAAAATTGACGGCATCGCCGACGATCGTCCCGCGATTAACCCCGGCTTGCATTGCTGCCGAGTCGAGGTCGCTGCCGAGTAGGGTCAATGTTTCAACCGACATCCCCTTCTCGGGTTTGTCCTGATAGAGTGACGTGTCGAACGATCCGGCGATGGCGCCTTCGGCAGCGAAAGCCGCGCATGCCGTTTCGTTGCCCTTGGCGTGTTGCGGAAGCACGACGGCAACGTCGCCTATATTGCGTCGTCCTAAGTGTCGAACGGCGGAGCCGGCATACCGCGCCAGCATTTTTGGTTCGAACTTTGCGGATTCGCCCAGCCCGATGAGCAGCACGCGATTAAATGTGCGTCCCTTCGCGTGGATCAACGCGTGTTCGTACGGTTTGCCTTTCATTTCGCCGGATTGAACGATTTCGGCTATCGCTCCATCGAGCGCCTCATCGATGGCTAGAGCGGCGCCGGTAAGTGCTGCGTCGGAGAACACTGGAAGGACGAGCGCGCCGGCGCGCACGGCGGTTGGCGCGTCTTGCGCGATACGAACTTGCATGGTCAACCTTTCACGTGGTGAACTATTGCGCTTGAGATGACGATTATTTTTGCGGTTTGTTCGCGCGCCCGAGCACCTCGACCCTGCGCAACGCAGCGATGAGCGACGAAAGTCGTACGCGCGACGCGTACGCCCGATCGGGCGTCGACATCGAAGCGGGCAACGCTGCCGTGGCTCGTTACAAAGATGTGCTCGGATCTTGGCGCCATCCCGCACAGATGGAATCGATCGGCGGATTCGGCGGCGTCTATCGTTTGCCCGGCGGCGACGAGACCGCTCTCGTTGCTTCGACGGACGGCGTGGGCACGAAGATACTTCTCGCCGCAGAACTTGAGCGCTTCGGCGGCGTAGGGCGCGATCTGGTGAACCACTGCGTGAACGATATCCTCGTCGTCAATGCGACGCCGATGTTTTTCCTCGATTATTTCGCGACCGGCAAGCTGCATCCGGACGTCGCGGCGGCGGTCGTTGCGGGCTGTGCGCAGGCGTGCCGTGCACACGATTGCGCGCTGCTCGGCGGCGAAACAGCGGAGATGCCCGGACTCTACGCACCGGGACATTTCGATCTCGCTGGAACCATCGTTGGCATGGTAAAAATTACCGATATTCCGAAATCCGAATCGGTGCAGCCCGGAGATGCCGTTATCGGACTGCCTGCGGTCGGGCTGCACACCAACGGATATTCCCTTGCGCGCGCCCTTATTCCACGCAACGAATGGCTGGCGCCCTTCGAAGAAGCGACGTTTGCCGACGCGCTGCTTGCAGAGCATCCGTCGTACTACAGTGCCGTGCGCGCGATTCAAGCGGTTGCTGCGGTCAAGACCATGGCCCATATCACCGGCGGCGGACTGCTCGAAAATCTGCCGCGCACGTTGCCGGAGGGATGTAAAGCCGTGCTCGAGCAAGCGCGGTGGCGTATTCCTCCGATTGAGAACGAACTCGTGCGACGTGGAACGCTCGCGCATCAGGAAAGATACCGCACGTTTAATATGGGCATAGGATACACGCTGATCGTGCCGCTGTCCGATGCGCAAAATGCCGTCAAAGCCGTCGACGGCGCCAAAGTCATCGGTTGGATCGAATCGCGCCACGAAGGCGAGCCGCAAACGATCGTGCACGAGGCACGTTCGTGAACGGTCCATTGCTCGCCGGTATCGCGGCGGCCGCCGGTGCGCCCACCCAGTCGCGGGCGGAACGTGCAACGCACGTCGCGCACATCGTTCGCGATCGGCGGCGTTATGCGTGGGTCGGTATCTACGACGTCGATGAAAACGATAACGCAATCCTGCTCGGGGAAGCGGGCTCCGGCCCAACGGGCGTGCGCCTCAGCATTCCCATCTTAGGGGCCGAAAGTGGCTCGCTCATGGGCACGCTCGACGTAGAGGCCGGTGCGGAACGCAGCGGCGACGACGAAACGTTTCTCGATGATTGCGCCGCTGCAATGCTTCCGCTCTACGACTAACTCGTGCCGGAGATGGTAAACATGCTCGTCGCGCTCGACGAGCGTTTTGATGCCGCAGTCGTTTCCGGGGCGCGCGGTGCAATCGAACGAAACAACTTCGCGATCGAGGAGCGCTCCGGCGCTGATGACCGCACGCTCGCGTGGATTGACGATGTTTTCGGGGGTGCGTGGAGCGGCGAAGCGCATCGTGGAACCAACTTCCTTGTGAAGGACGCCGGGGCGCCGATCGCGTTTGCTACGTTCGATCCGCGCGATATGCGCTATGCCTGGCTGCGCGGAATCGCGGCCCAAGAAGGGGTTTGCGTCTTCGGGCCGGTGGGCGTCGATCCGGAACAACGCGGCAAAGGCATAGGCCGATCGTTGCTGATCTGCGCGCTCGGTGCGATGCGCGCACGCGGCGCAAAGCGCGCGCTGATCGCGGCAGTGAGCGGGAACATCGTTCCCTTTTATGCGGCCGCGTGCGATGCGCGCATCGTCGAACGTTTCGATCTTGCGTCGTTTACGCCGAAGCCGGTGCGCACCGTCGTGCTCGCATCGGGAAACGGGAGCAATTTTCAATCCGTTCTCGACCGCATATCCGAGGGAACGCTCCCGCTCGATGTTACGGCGCTTGTCACGAATCGCCGCGATGCATTTGCGATAAGGCGTGCTCGTGTCGCACATACGCAAGCGCACGTCGTTGCATGGGATCGTTCGAATATGGCACGAGCCGCCTACGACGCGAAACTGCTCTCTTGCGTGGAGAGCGAGCAGCCGGAACTGGTCCTGCTCCTGGGATGGATGCACGTACTCGATCCGGCCTTCGTCTCCGCATTTTCGCAGTTGATCAACGTGCATCCGGCATTCTTGCCGCTCGATTCAAGTCTCGATCGGGTCGGAATGCCGGACGGATCGATCATACCGGCATTTCGCGGCGCATGCGCGGTTCGGGACGCGCTCGAAGCCGACAGTTCTTGGATCGGAGTCAGCGTTCACGGAGTGACTGCGGAGACGGACCGCGGCCCCATATTTGTGCGCAAGCCTCTTCGCGTAAAACCGGCCGACGATGAAGACGCCGTTAAGGCCCGCTTGCACCCCCTGGAACATCAGGTGCTCTATCGCGCAATCAATCGCTGGTTGTACGAGCGCTGATCGGTGGTCGGAGATCGCGCTCGCAAGCGAGCTTGTATGGGCAGAAGGCCTCTATCATTTCCGGCTCGGGCCCGCTAGTGTGAGACAATGTTGACGACGTTAATTTTTGCTGTGCTCGTGGGAACGGCGGCGACGCCTATGCCTATGCAGCAGGCCCACGGTCGCTACTACGGTGCGCCCGATTTGCCGGTTACCGTTGCTCTGATCGCTGCGGGCGGAGGTCCTCGGCACTTCGATTCAAAGAAGCTTTTCGCGTTTCTGGCAGGCGCCAACGCCGCTGCGGAATCGGCTTCTCTTCAGAAACGCTACGGTGAAGAAAGAACCGATCAATTTTTTACGACGTTCGATACGTTCGTAAACCGAGCGGTTGCTCAGACGCAAGCGCAGCATATGAATCTGCCGGCGGCGTCGGCGGGATTGGATACCGACGGCGCCGCGCTCTCTCGCGCGCTATACGCCGACGGGGTGATGCCCGACGGCCGTTTCGACATCGGCTATATGCTCGAGCGGCTCCTCTCCCGCGATCTTCATAAAACGCTGATGGATGCCGTCAACAGCGATGCAGCGTTCGGACCTTCCAAGAACGCGGATTTCCACGTTATTCTGACGCAGGCGATGCAGGATCTCCACACGGCGTATGGTTCGGCAGGATAGCACTATGCCGGTTCGAGTTGCCGCGTTTATGGCGGCCCTTGCTTCTCTGAGCGCGTGCAACGCGTTCGCGCAGCAAGCGCCGCCTGCAACGCTCGATGCTCCGCAGACGGTAGCAATCTCTTCGGCGCGTCGTGGCAATCAGGTGAACCGGCTTGCCTACGAAGGTCGCTGGGAGTTCGTACGCAACCGGCGCGATGGACGCTATCAGGGCGGAAGCGCGCGAAGCCATCATGTCGGCGATTCGGTCAGCATCGTATTCGACGGTGACCATCTTCGCATTTACGGAGTAACCGGGCGCAACGGCGGCCGTGGCGTACTCCTCATCGCGGGAAAGAAATACCGCGACGTGAGCTTTCGCTCGTCCTCAAAGCAGACGCACAAGCTCATCTACGATAGCGGCCCGCTCGGCCCCGGCGTACACAGCGCGGGACTCGTCGTCGCGCCCATAGGGAACGGCAAGACAGCGGGATACGTCAATCTTGACGAGATCGAGGTCGGAACGCACGGCGCGCGCCTCTCACCAATCGCAAACCGGTAGCATCGCGCGATCCGTAGGCCTTTGAGCAAAGTTGGCGTAACGCCGCATTCATGCGTTATCGTAAATTAGGCCGATGGGGACCGAAGCTTTCGACCGTCGGCTTGGGATCGTGGCTCACGTACGGAAATACCGTCGAGCGCGAAACCGCCGCCGCGTGCGTCAAGAAGGCATACGATCTCGGCGTTAATTTCTTCGATACGGCCAACGTATACGCACGCGGCATTGCCGAAGAAGTGCTCGGTCCGATTCTCGGACAGTTCGAGCGCGATTCGCTTTTCCTAGCGACGAAGGTTTATTTTCCAATGGGCGATGGGCCCAACGATAGCGGACTCTCGCGCAAGCACATCTTCGAACAGGTGAATCAATCGTTACGCCGGCTTCGCGTCGAATACATCGACCTCTACCAATGTCACCGCTACGATGCGTCCACGCCGCTGGAAGAAACGTGCGCCGCGATGAATGATCTGGTAAGGGCGGGGAAGACGCTGTACTGGGGCGTCTCGGAATGGAATGCCGACCAAATCGTTGCGGCAGTCGCATTGTGCCGCGCGCAGGGCTGGTACGAGCCTGTCAGCAATCAGCCGCAATACAGCGCGATCTGGAGAAGAATCGAGCAGCGCATACTTCCGACCTGCGAAGAATATGGGCTTGGAAACGTCGTGTGGTCGCCGCTTGCGATGGGGATTTTAACCGGCAAGTACACGAACGCGGCGAATCCGCCGTCAGGCACGCGCGCCGCCAGTTCGGACAAAGAGATGATGGAAGACTACTTCACGCAGCCGGTGCTCGATGCGGTGCAAGCGCTCAAACCGATCGCAGATGGCGAAAACCTTTCTTTAGCGCAGCTCGCACTCGCGTGGTGTCTTCGTCAGAGGCAGGTTACGAGCGTTATCGTCGGCGCTACGAAGGTTCATCACGTTACGGACAACGCTTTCGCGGCCGATGTCGATCTCTCGCCCGATGCCGTGGATGCGATGGAAGCCGTCCTGGCGCCGGTTACCGCCTACGAACCCTACACCGCCTAGGAAAGTCCCGATTCAGCTTAGCTCGTCGTCGCTACGCTCCTTGTGTGCTTGCGCACACGGCGGAGCTATGCTCCTAGATCTAAACTGAATCGGAACTTTCCTTTATTGCGCTGGTTCAGATGAAACTTTCCTACGGTGGAAGCCCTGATCGCGTTCTTTACGTTAGACGCTGTGCAGGTGATTCGGGCGCGTTCCGAATATCATCCGGACGGTTGTGCCGTCGTTTGTGTCGATGGAAACGGCTCTTGCGATTGCATTGACGATCGTGAACCCAAGACCGCGTTCGGCACGCTTCTCCCGCGCGATGAATGTTCCGCGATCGCAGACGTCTACGGCAAGATTGCCGTCGGCCGCGATGCGCGCGAAGACCTCCACTTCGCCGGCACTCTGCGAATATGCGTGTTCGATGGCGTTGACAAGTGCTTCGCCGACCGCGGTAACAACATCCTCGCAGAGCATTTCTTCAAGTGCGATCGCACGCAGAAACGCGCGCAGCGCGTTTCTGATTGCTCGAGCTTCTGCGACGCCTACGGTGCGGTTGATGCGCAGTTCGCAGCGTCCGGTCATCGAGCATTACCGGCATTGGAAAGATAGGTAAGTGCCGACGCGCGATCGTCGAAAAGCCGGAAGAGTTCGCCGAGCCCGGCGTATTGAATGATGCGCGCGAACTGCTTGCTGCCCACCAGAATCGCGACCGGGATGTCGGCGGCTTCGGCTTCGTTGCGAAAGCGCAGCAGCTCGGCAAGCGCCGTGGAATCGGCGTACGTTACGGCATGGCAGTCGAGCAATATTCCGGTCTCCGTGCCGTTCACGCGAAGGACTGCGCCGATTTCGTTACGGCGGCTGATATCCAGCTCGCCCGAAAGATTCACCACGTTAATCGAAGAGCCGCTCACGATGCTCTACTGCTTTCCCAAAATCCGCGCTGCGTTCCAGCGCTCCGCGCATCGATCGGATCGGCTTGCGTATCGTCGCGCCTGCGACTAAATCGTCCGCTGAAGCCGGCCTGTGAATCGTCTGCCGAAAGTTTGAAGCCGGGGCGCCGGTCGGTCGTGAAACCGATTGTTAGGATAGCGACGTCGTCGCCGACGGTGCGCCCGTTGAAGATCGCGTCGTGAATGAAACTCGCCGGATCGTCGGAGGACTCAGCCGCTCGTGACGTAGCTTCGAGCAGTATCGCTTCGCCTTCGAGCACGTCGCGCGAGTGTTCGATCGCGCCGTCGGTATAGAGGACCAGCATCGCGCCCGGAACGGTTTGAATGCGATGTGTTTGGTACTGCGCCCAGTCAACCGAACCGAGCGGAGGTCCGCCGAAGGCAAGAAGTCGCGGCGCACGTCCGGGCTCGAGAAGAACCGGCGGGGGATGCCCGGCGCTTGCATACACGAACTCGTACGTACGAGCGTCGGCAAACCCGGTAACCGCGGTAACCAAACGCGACGCTTCCCGATTGAGCGACGCATTGACGCGATGCAAGAGCGATGCCGGATCGGTATCGAGCATCGACGATGCAATTAGCAATTGCCGAGTCCGGCTCATCGTTACGGCCGCTTCGATTCCGTGCCCGGCAACGTCTCCAACGGCGAAGAGCACGCGGTTCCCCGGTAATTCAAGGGCATCGTACCAGTCGCCGCCGATTTTCGTCTCTTCGGTCGCGGGTGTGTACGTTGCGCTGAAGCGCAGCGCGGGAAGCGTCGGCAACGTATGCTGCGTGAATGCGTCCTGCAACGTTTCGGAGATGCGTTTTTCCGTAAGGTATGCCGCTTGAAGCGCCTCGAGCCGGCGGCTCTCCGCTTCGGATGCCCTTCGGTCTTCATCGAGTCGGTCGAAAAGCCGCGTCTGTTGAGCGACGAAAGCGATCGCTAAAGCGATCATCATCATCAGCACCGCTGCAAGAAAGAGTCCGATTCGATCCACTGCATCGTTGGCTCGTGCGCTTGTGATGCTTTCTCGTTCTCCAAGCGCGCCTTGGACGCTCGCGATATCGGAGCGGAAGCGGTCAACCAAATCTTTCTCGCGGCGTTCGACTCGTTCCGGCTTTACGCGGCTGGTAAGGATGGGCGTCGCGACGGATTGCAGCCAGCGATTGTTCGTGCGCGCGGCATCATCGAGTGACAGGAGTGTCTGCTCGAGTCCCAATCCGTTGAGATCGTTGCGCAACTCTGAAACCGTCGCGGAGAAGCTCGCGACGCCCATGTGGTACGGCTCCAGAAATTCGGGGTCCCGGGTCAAAAGGTACGCACGTATGCTCGTCTGTTCATCGAGCTGATGCCGCAGCGCATCTTCGGCAAGCGATTGCGCCGCCCGAATTCTTTCGCCCGTATGAAACGACGTAGCAACTAGATTGCGCACCAATAGTCCGCCGCCTAAAAGCAGCGGCAAAATTAAGGCCAGCGCGACAACCGTAAAGGCGACCGGGTTGTGGACCCTTTTCTTCGGCGCGCGGCTTTCCAACGGCATCGAGCGGGCCTTTTGGCAGGCACCCTGCGTACCCTCTTATGCCACCGCGACGATCTCGAAAGCGAGGTTCGCGTCAGCACACAAGCTTCGCGGATTGACGGCATTGCGTTGGTAGTATGCGGCCGCGGCGATCATGGCGGCATTGTCCGTGCAATACGAAGACGGCGGAATAAAGATCGGAACTCCGGCCTCCTGCGCCCACGACGAGGCAGCGTGCCGCAGCGTTGCATTTGCTGCA
Organism: Vulcanimicrobiota bacterium; assembly: GCA_030854045.1. Classification (GTDB taxonomy): domain Bacteria; phylum Vulcanimicrobiota; class Vulcanimicrobiia; order Vulcanimicrobiales; family Vulcanimicrobiaceae; genus JALYTY01. The sequence goes on from JALYTY010000081.1 coordinate 8,362, forward strand.
ACGCCGCCGGAAAGAACGAGCGCGCCGTACGTGCCGATACTGAATCCCGCGCGAACCCGCGCCACGAGCACGTCGATGACGGCAGCCTGAAACGATGCGGCAACATCGGCCGCAACCGCAGAGCGTCCTTTTTCAGATTCCAAAAAGTACCGCACCGACGTTTTTAAGCCGGAGAAGGACATGTCGAGCATTCCCGGCGGCGGACGATGACGCGGAAACCGGTAGGCCAGCGGATTACCGTCGCGCGCCAGCCGTTCGAGTTGCGGGCCGCCGGGATATCCGAGCCCGAGCAGGCGTGCGGTTTTATCGAACGCCTCGCCCGCAGCATCGTCGAGCGTGCGTCCGACGACGCGCATCTCCACCGGCGATCGAACGTCGACGATTTGGGAATGTCCCCCGGAGACCAGAAGCGCCAAGAACGGAAACGGCGGAGGTTCGGCGCTATCGAGAAATGCGGCGAAGATATGTCCGTGCAGATGGTTCACGGCGTAGAGCGGCTTGCGCAACGCGAACGCCAGCGCCTTAGCCGCCGCAACCCCGACGACGAGGCTGCCGATTAAGCCGGGACCCTGCGTGACCGCAAAGCCATCGATGTCATCCAAACTCGCGCCGGCGCGATACAAGGCGTCTTCGACTGCGGCAGAGAGCAGCGCGACGTGTTGCCGGCTCGCAATTTCCGGCACGATTCCGCCGTAACGCGCGTGGAACGCATCTTGATTGGTCGAGACGCTGGAGCGAACGATCGAACCGTCGCAGACTACTGCCGTTGCGGTGTCGTCGCACGATGTTTCAATACCGAGCAGTAGCATGGCCGGTCGTATTCATCACGGATCGTATCTTAGCAGCAACCCGCTAGGTACGCGCGCTCTCTGCGCCGAGCCTCCACAAGCAGAGCAGCAAAGCGGCTAATGCCAGCACGGCGAGAAACGGCGACCAGAGCACGCCGAGAAGAAGCGCGAGCGCGCATAATGCGATGAGGATCGGCCAGGAACTGCCCGTGGTGAAAATACCGAGCGTATCTCCTGCAGCTTGCTTCGCGGTTCTGGCGGGATCGTCGCCTTCGAGATCGGCATGGCGCTCGGCGACGAGCGCGTATCCGGCGGAGAAGATTAGCGCTCCCATCATTACGCCCAGGAGCGCCGTTCCCGCCGCTTCCTGGTGCGCGATAAACCAATATGCCACCGCAATAACAAAGCCGAAGCCCGCCGAACTCACGAAAAGACGGACGAATGTTTTCACGTGCTGCGCGCTTTCTCCATGTCCCATACGGGACGTTCGCTGTGAATCGGCGGCAGCGATGCGAAGTTGAACTCCGGAGGCGGGGACGTCGTCGCCCATTCGAGCGAAAACCCGTTCCAGGGATTGTTGCCTACCGGCTCGTGCTTCCAAGCGCCGACGACGATACTCGCGATAAAGAGCAGCGTACCGATCGCCATGATAAGCGAGCCTACCGTCGCTATTGCGTTGAGCATGGGAAGGTCGGCGTAAGCGGCGTAGGTGTATACCCGGCGAGGCATGCCTTCCAGACCCATAAACGCCATCGGCAGAAACGTGCAGTTGAACCCTGCGAATGTGAATGCGAAGCACCATTTGCCGAGCGTTTCGTTCAATCGTATTCCGAAGATCTTTGGAAACCAGAAGTAGAGTGCCGCGAATATCGCAAAGAGGCTGCCGCCCCCGATGACGTAGTGGAAATGGTGAACGATAAAGTAGCTGTCGTGCGCCTGATAATCGATGGGCGGCGAGGCGATCATGACGCCCGTAATACCGCCGAGCAGGAAGTTGAGCATGAATCCGATTGCAAAAAGCATCGCGGTCGAAAGCTGGATCGACCCTCGCCACATCGTTCCGATCCAGTTAAAGAACTTTATCCCCGTGGGCACGGCGATGAGGAACGAGACCGCCGAAAAGAACGGGTTGCTCACCGCTCCCGTCGTGAACATGTGGTGCGCCCATACGCCGATCGAGAGGCCGGCGATCGCAAATGCCGAGATGACGAGACCGACGTACCCGAATACGGGCTTGCGAGAGAACGTCGCTACGACCTCGGTAATAACGCCGAAGTAGGGCAGGATCATCACGTAAACTTCCGGATGTCCGAAAAACCAAAAGAGATGCTGGTACAGAATGGGATTGCCACCGTAGGCCGGGTCGAAAAAATGTCCACCCAGATGCCGGTCGATGAGCAACATCGAGAAGCATACGGTTAGCGGCGGAAACGCCATCAGAATCAGAACCGCGGTTGCGACGATCTCCCAGCTGAATATGGGAATGCGCCACATCGTCATGCCGGGCGCCCGGTAAAGAAAGATCGTAACCGTTAAATTAATCGCCGTAAGAATCGACGAGACGCTCGCCAGCAGCAGTCCGATGAGCCAAAGATCCTGTCCCGCGCCGTTGCCCGCAACGATCTCCGAGAGCGGCGCATAGGACGTCCAGCCGGAGGCGGCGGCTCCTCCGTATGCGCCGAAACCTGCGAAGACGGTAAGCCCTCCGAGCGCGAAGAGCCAGAACGACGTTGCGTTCAAGCGTGGGAACGCCATATCGGGGGCACCGATTTGCAATGGAACGAGATAGTTCGCTAATCCGAGGCCGAACGGCGCGATGACGAAAAAGATCATCCCGGTACCGTGCAGCGTGAAGATTTGATTGTAGACGTGCGCGCTAAAAACGGGAGCATCCGGACGCGCCAACTGCCAGCGGATGAGCATCGCAAGCACGCCGGAAGCGATAAAGAATGCGAAGGTTGTAAGGATGTAAAGAATGCCGATTCGCTTGTGGTCCGTCGCGCTAAGCCAAGAGATCATGGCAGACGTGCTCCGCCCGAAGCGAGATAGCGGTCGAAGGCAGCGTCGCCGACAACGCGCACCCGGAACGTCATCAGCGCGTGCGACAAGCCGCAGAACTGCGCGCACTTTGCATCGAACGTTCCGATCCGATCGGGATCGAGATCGAAGCGGTTCGTCATGCCCGGGATCGCGTCGCGTTTGAAAAGGAACGCCGGTACCCAGAACGAGTGCGTGACGTCGACGCTGCTGAGATCGACTTCGGTCGTGCGGTTGACGGGAAGGTAGAGCGTCGGCGGCTGTGCCGGCGTGCCGACCGTGGAAATTTTCGCAATCGGATACTCGAAACGCCAAGACCAGCGAAAGGCCGTCGCGAGGACGACGGCTTCGGGATGCGCCGACACGCGATCGACGGCGGTTTCGCGCACGTACGTGTCGACGAAAAGTCCGGCCACGATCAAAAGCGGGATGACCGCGGTCGTTATCTCAAGCGCCGTGTTCCCGCTGAACGATGCGGGCTTGCGACCGTTGCGCTCGCGCCAAACAAAAAGCGGCAGCAGGATAAGAACGTACATGATCGCGGCGACCACTGCCGCTACGATGATGAAGAGCATCCAATCGCCGCGCATGGTTAGCCCCTGGAGCGACGCCGGATGGAACAACGACATGCTCCTCACTTACCCAAAGGACCGCGTAAAACACGGCGGTCCGGGGTAACCAGTCAATGTGTCGATGACGGCAAAAAATGATATTCGTCAATCTACGAACGTATTGCCGGTTCGCGCGCATCCGCTGGTTTTCGGCGTGGTCCTGTTTCTTTCATCAGAGTTGATGTTTTTCGCGGGACTCTTCGCCGCGTATTTCACCTTGCGGGCCAATCGGGCGGCGTGGCCTCCGGCGGACGTACATCTCAACGTCGTTGAATCGAGCGTCGGCACCGGGCTGTTGTTTCTTTCCAGTGCGTTCATGATTCTCATGACGCGGTCTCTCGACCACCGTCAAGAACGAGCGGCGCGTGCGTGGACCGGTGCGGCGATCGTAGCAGCGGTGAGCTTCGTCGTCCTCTCCATTCATGGGTATCTCGCAAACACGTTTACGATCTCGACCAGCGCCTACGGATCGATCTACTACACGATGACGGGATTTCACTTGATTCACGTCGCCGCGGGAATCGGTCTCCTCTGCGCACTTTTAATCGGTCTTCGCAGCCCCGCGCTCACGGCGAATCGGCGAGCCGGCGCCGAAGCGATGATGTACTACTGGCATTTCGTTTTCGTGGTCTGGGTCGCGATCTGGTCCACGATATATTTTATTCGATGACGGGACGCGAACGTTTCATCGCCGCCGCTCTAGTTTTAGCGGCGACCGGAAGTCTCGCATTTATCGTAACGTTCTTCGTGACGGCGGGACGACTCGCCGAAGGCCTGACACTTGCAATTACTGCCGCCGCCTTTGCATGCGCAGCGCTTGGGTGGGCGTTTTGGATAATTCCCGCGCGCGAAGTGATCGACGAGCGCGACGACTATCCCTCAACGGACGATGCGCGCGCGCAAGAAACCTCCGAAGTTCGGAGCAGCGAGCGCGAAATAACGCGCAACCGCGTGCTTTCGCGCTTCTTGTACGCCGCTCTGGGTCTTTTTGGTCTGGCCGTAATTGCGCCCATAAGGTCGCTCGGGCCGGCGCCTGACGGAGCGCTTTTCCATACCAAATGGAGACGCGGAAGCCGACTGCTTCGCGAAAACAACACGTTCGTTCACGTCAACGACCTTGAGCCCGACTCCGTCGTGACGGTATTTCCGGAGAATGCTCTAGACGACGCGCAGTCGCAGACCGTTCTCGTACGCGTAGCCGATACTACCGCAGGCACGGCGCGAGGCTACGTTGCGTATTCAAAGGTCTGCACGCATGCGGGGTGTCCGGTAGCGCTCTACCGGGCGGCGACCAAGCAATTGATGTGTCCTTGCCACCAATCCGTTTTCGACGTGCTCGCCGATGGGGCTGTGGTTTCCGGGCCTGCCGATCACGCATTGCCGAGATTGCCTATCGAAATCGATAAGGACGGCTTCGTCCTCGCCTCCGGTGATTTCCCCGAGCCGGTCGGTCCTGGTTTCTGGGAACGCGGTCCATCGTGATCGCGCGCCTGCTGTTATGGTTCGACGAGCGTTTAGGAACCGCGCACTTCGTCAACCACGCATTGCGCAAAGCATTTCCCGACCACTGGTCATTCATGATCGGCGAGATCAACGTTTATTGCTTTATGCTCCTTGTTGCAACCGGGACGTTCCTTGCATTGTTCTTCGATGCGTCTGCCGCGCAGACAACGTACGGCGGGCCGTATCCACTGCTCCACGGCGCATCGATGTCGCAAGCGTACGCATCGGCTTTGCGTCTGAGCTTCGAGGTAAACGCGGGGCTTCTCGTACGGCAGACGCATCATTGGCTCGCGCTGCTCTTCGTCGCAGGCATCGTGGTGCATATGGGCCGTGTATTTTTTACCGGCGCCTTCCGCAAGCCGCGCGAACTCAACTGGGTACTGGGCGTGGTGCTCTTTCTTTTGGCGATGGCGGCCGGTTTTACCGGCTATTCGCTTCCCGACGACCTCTTGAGCGGAACCGGCTTGCGGATAGCAGACTCCGTTCTGCTTTCGGTGCCATTCATTGGTACGTGGGCTTCCTTCTTGTTGCTTGGCGGAGCGTTCCCGTCGGTTGCAATGATCGGACGGTTGTTCGTCGCACACGTGTACATTATTCCCGCCGGGATCGCGCTGTGCATTACGGTCCATCTAGCCGTCTTGTGGCGACAGAAGCACACGCAGTTTCCAGGTCCGGGCAGAACGGAACGCAACGTCGTCGGTTCTCCGCTCTTTCCTAACTATGCGGCAAAATCGCTTGCCCTGATGGCGGCCGTTGCAGCGATTGCGCTCGCACTCGGGGCGCTCGTGCAGATCAATCCCGTCTGGCTGTATGGTCCGTACAGCGCATCGCAGGTGGTCAGCCCGGCGCAGCCCGATTGGTACGTCGGGTGGCTCGACGGCGCGCTGCGGCTCGGTCCTGCGTTCGCTTTGCACGTATTCGGGCACACGATCCCATCGCCGTTTTGGCCCGCCGTTGCATTGCCGTCAGTGCTGTTCATCCTGCTTATCGGATGGCCGTGGATCGAGGCGGCGCTCTGCAACGATCGCGCGGCGCATCAGCTTCTGAACCGTCCGCGAGAGGTTCCGTTGCGCACGGCGTTGGGAGTCGCGCTCTTTGTCTTCGCACTGGGTCTTACGCTTGCGGGAAGCGGAGACGTGCAAGCGCGTTACGTCCACGAACCGATTACCGCGATCACGGCATTCTATCGCGTATTTTGCATCGTTGCTCCCGTGTTTGCATTTGCCGTCACATACGCATTCGCTCGGAACCTGCAGAGCACCGCCGGCGTAGCGCAGGCAAAGAGAGTCCGTCTCCGCCGCAACTCGGCTGGCGGCTTCGATGAGGAATCCATTCCATGAAGCATATTCCGCGCCGTGCGGCATGCGCGATCGCCGCGTGCGTCGTCGCGTGCGCGGTCTTCTGCGCGCCGTTCGTTGCCTTGACCGACGTTTCTTTCGCCTGGCACATGGTGCAGCATCTTGCGGTTCTTTTCGTTCTTCCGTTATTGCTGCTGCTTGCGGAGCCGTTTTCGTGGTTCGGTGCCGTGGCGGGGAAACGGCTGACGGCCATCGCCGTCCGCGCGGGCAAAAGGTTGACAATATTCGCGTCGCCGCCGGTCGCGCTCGCTGCGTTCATCGCCGTGCTCTGGTGGTCGCATTTTTCGGGACTGTATGAAGGCGCGCTCGACCACCTCTGGATCCATGCAATCGAGCACAGCCTGTTCTTCGCGGCCGGAATTATCTTTTGGCTGCCCGTGCTCGCCCCGGCCCCAATGCGTGCGCTCGCCTTTCCCGCACGTTTGCTCTATCTCTTGATCGCGCTGCCTCAAGGCGCACTTCTGAGCGCAGCAATTGCAAGCGCGCACGCACCTCTCTATGCCCATTATGCGTACGGGACGACGACTGCTGCAGCGATGGCGGATCAGAATGCGGCCGCATCGGTCATGTGGATCGGCGGCGGAGCAATCGTGCTCGCCGCCTTTCTCGGGACGCTCGGTGTGTGGGCGAAGCGCGAACGTTCGCATGCAATATCAAGCGGTGCGCCATGCGCAAGCTGATACGTTCGGTTGCGCTCGTGTTCGCGGTGATGTTGTTGGCCGCCGCAGCATCAGCTCGTACGGAATCCGGCGCCGCGCTGTACGCGCAGCGGTGTTCGTCGTGTCATGGGAGCGGCGGACAAGGCTCCCAGAGCGGGCCGCCGCTTATTGGGACTTCGGCCGTGTACGTGCACTTTATGCTCGATACAGGCCGGATGCCCGCAGCCGCTCCCGGCGTTAATGAAATGCACAAGCCCGCCGATTTCACGAGCGCGCAGATAACCGCGATCGTCAACTACGTCTCGTCCTTTTCAGAAACGACAAACCGGACGCTTCCCATCGTTTCAGGCGGCAACCCGGTGCGCGGCAGAACGCTCTTTGCCGAAAATTGCGCGCATTGCCACGGAGCGGTGGGCAATGGGGCATCGGTCGGTGCGGATGATGTCGCACCGTCGCTGATGCATGCTACGGAAATGCAGGTCGCGGAAGCCGTCCGCGCCGGGCCCGGCATTATGCCGCGCTTCGGGACCGACGTATTAAGCGACCGGGACGTTGACGACATCGCACGTTACGTCAACGAAATTCAATCGGGATCCGGCGATGCTCGGCAACTCAATGCCGGCGGAGTTTCCATCGCGCATGTCGGCCCGGTTGCCGAGGGATTCATCGCATGGCTGCTCGGACTAGGAACGCTGCTGCTCTTCGTGCGGCGCATAGGAACGACGAATTGAGCGCCGGCATTCGTTGTATTGAACGCTGATTCGGGTAAGAAGAAGATCATAGGTCCGCAATTCTGCGTCGATCGTTCCGATGAGGCTTTCTCGCACATGAACACCAGCGATTTCTTGATGCGCCGTTTGATCGAATGGGGCGTGACGCGGATTTACGGTTATCCGGGCGACGGCATCAACGGCATTATGGGTGCGTTTGACCGCATTGATGGAGCGATAGAATTTATCCAAGTTCGTCATGAAGAGATGGCGGCGTTCATGGCAACGGCGCATGCGAAGTTTACCGGTGAAGTGGGCGTGTGCATGGCGACGTCGGGTCCGGGCGCGATTCACTTGCTCAACGGTCTTTACGATGCGAAAGCGGACCACGTTCCGGTCGTCGCCGTCATCGGCCAGGCAGCAACCACAACGCTTGGTGGCTCGTACCAGCAGGAGGTGGATCTGCAGCGCCTTTTCAACGACGTTTGCGACTACGCGTACACCGCTTCGAGTCCAATGGCCGTGCGGCACATCGTCGATCGCGCGTTTAGAACGGCAAAAGGGTATCGCGGCGTTACGGCGATTATCGTGCCGAAAGACATTCAGGAAGAAAAATATATAAATCCGCCGCACAAACATAACACGCTTCATTCGAGCGTGGGATATTGTGAGCCGGTCGTGCTCCCCGCCCGTAGCGATCTGCAAAAGGCGGCGGATATTTTGAATGGGTGTTCGCGCGTCGCAATCCTTGTCGGCGCCGGCTGCCTGAACGCGACCGACGAGGTCATTGCGGTTGCGGAGCGGCTTGGCGCGGGGGTCGCAAAAGCGCTTTTGGGCAAGGCGTCCGTGCCCGACGACCTGCCCTTTGTTACCGGAACGATCGGCCTCTTGGGCACGCTTCCGAGCATCGATATGATGGAACGTTGCGATGCGCTCCTCATGGTCGGCACGTCCTTTCCGTATGCCGAATTTTTGCCGAAGGAAGGGCAAGCTCGCGGCATTCAAATCGATATCGATGCGGCAAATCTGGGCTTGCGGTATGCGACGGAGCTCAACCTTATCGGCGACGCCGCTGCGACGTTGCGAGAGCTGCTCCCGCTCCTCGATCGTAAAAACGATCGTTCGTGGATCGACGGCATAATCAGGACGAAACAAAAATGGAGCGAGTCGGAGCTTGCGCGCTCGGAGGTGACTGCCGATCCGATAAATCCGCAGGCGGTATTCGTTTCGCTCAACAAGTATCTGCCGGACCGTGCAATTCTAACCGGCGACGCGGGAACTGCGACCAACTGGTACGCGCGAAACATCGATATGCGGCGCGGAATGAAAGGTTCTCTCTCAGGCGGCCTCGCGACGATGGGAGGCGCGGTGCCGTACGCAATCGCCGCAAAGTTTGCGTTTCCCGACCGGGTTGCCGTGGCTTGCACGGGGGATGGCGCGATGCAGATGAACGGAAGCGCGGAACTGCTCACGGTAAAGAAGTATTGGAAAAAATGGGCGGATCCCCGTCTGATATTTCTCGTGCTGCACAACGACGACCTCAATCAGGTTACGTGGGAGATGCGCGTTGAAAGCGGAGATCCGAAGTTCGAAGCGTCGCAAGATCTGCCGACGTTTCCATATGCGTCGTATGCCGATTCGATTGGATTGCTCGGCATCCGCGTCGATAGGCCGGAGCAGTTAAACGATGCTTGGCAGCGTGCTTTTGCGGCAGATCGTCCCGTCGTGTTCGAGGCAATGGTCTCCGCCGATATCGCGCAGCTTCCGCCGCATATTAGCCTAACACAGGCGCACAACCTGATGTCGGCGCTCGTTAAAGGCGATCCCGACGAAGGCAACGTTATTAAAGAATCGATAAAGAGCGTCATGGCGGGCGTCTTACCGCACGCGACCCACAGCGGCGGTGCTCGATGACGGCGGCCCGAAATGCATGCTCGGCGGCTCCGATAGAGAGCGTCGATGTGAGTCTGTATTCCGTTCCGACCGAGGGTGGCGCCGAATCGGATGGAACGGCGATCTGGGACGCAACGACGATGGTTTTTGTAGCGGTTTATGCAGGTGGGCAGACCGGTATCGGATACACGTATGCCGACGCAGCTACCGCCCGCGTAATCAGCGACGAATTAGCTCCCGTGCTCAAGGGCGCTGATGCGCTGGAGACCGGTAAGCGCTTTGCGGATATGCAGGCGCGTATTCGCAATATGGGCCGTGACGGAATCACGTCGATGGCGATCTCCGCGGTAGATATCGCGCTCTGGGATCTCAAAGGTAAGCTGCTCGACGCGCCGGTCTGCACGATCCTCGGCGCCGCACGCGCGTCGGCGCCGGTTTACGGCAGCGGCGGCTTTACATCGTACAGCGACGAGCGTTTGTGCGAACAGCTTTCGGGCTGGGTCGCCGACGGGATTGGGCGCGTCAAGATGAAGATCGGACGCGAGCCCGCCAAAGATGTCGCACGGGTCGCGGAGGCGCGGCGCGCCATCGGCGAGCGCGCCGAACTGTTCGTCGATGCCAACGGTGCGTACTCCCGCAAGCAGGCGATGCTCTTTGCGCAGCGGTTCTCCGAGGTTGCCGTGAGCTGGTTCGAAGAGCCGGTATATCATCAAGATTTTGAGGGTCTCGCGCAGATCCGCAAGCGCGCTCCGGCATGCATGGACATTGCATCGGGCGAGTACGGATACGGTCTCTACCACTTCTGGAGAATGCTGACGGCAGAGACGGTGGACTGCCTGCAGGCGGATGCGTCACGTTGCGGAGGCTTCAGCGGCCTGATGGCCGTCGACGGTCTCGCTCAGACGGCGATGGTTCCACTCTCCACGCACTGCGCGCCGCATCTTCAGCTGCACGCCGCACTCGCCTGCAAGATGCTGCGGCACATGGAGTATTTCTTCGATCACGTTCGGATCGAGCGAATGTTTTTTGACGGCGCCGGACTTACGCAGGACGGCGCCCTGGTTCCCGATTTAAGTCGGCCGGGAATCGGCCTGGAACTCAAGCGAAGCGACGCCGCTCGCTATGCAGTGTAATCAGCCGCCTGCGTGCGAAAGTAGTTGTGTAAGGTGATCAAAGTTTTAGGCGCGGTTGAATCTCCGCGCGGATCGAACGACGGACCTTCACCGATCGCCACGAATCGCAGCGATGCGGTCGAAGCGAAGGTAGACGAGCGCTCCGTGCGGCTCGGGGAAGCACTTCGCGAAGCGATTCGCGGCGAAGTGCGGTTCGATCGAGGAACGCGCGCGATGTACGCAACCGATGCGTCGAACTATCGTCAGGTGCCGATTGGAGTCGTTATTCCGCGCGACACGAACGACGTCATTGGCGCGCTAGCGGTTTGCCGCAGATTCGATGCGCCGGTCGTTAGCCGCGGCGGCGGCACGAGCCTCGCCGGTGAAACGTGCAATGCGGCCGTGGTCATCGATTTCAGTAAATACATGAACGCGATCGTCGACATCGACTGGGACGCTAAGATTGCGCGCGTACAGCCGGGGCTCGTTACGGACGACCTTCGCGATAAGGCCGAAGAGCGCAATCTAACGTGGGGACCGGATCCGGCTACGCATAATCGCAATACACTTGGAGGAATGCTCGGTAACAATTCGTGCGGGATGCACGCGCAAATGGCCGGCAAAGCCGAAGACAACACCGAGGAATTAGAGATCGTCACGTACGAGGGGCTGCGGTTGCGCGTCGGCAAAACGACCGACGACGAACTCCATACCATCATCGCGCAGGGCGGACGCCGTGGAGAGATTTACGAGCAGCTCAAAGCTCTACGCGACCGGTATGCGGACCTCATCCGCAAGCGCTTTCCCGACATCCCTCGCCGCGTCTCGGGCTTTGCGCTCGATCAACTGCTTCCGGAAAATGGATTCAACGTAGCGCGGGCGCTTGTAGGAACCGAAGGAACGTGCGTCACCATCACGGAGGCGACGGTGCGGCTCGTGCACAGTCCGCCGTCCCGCGCGCTGGCATTGTTTGGATTTTCCGATATCGCGACGGCTGCGGATCACGTGCCGTTTTGCAACGAGCACGGACCCATTGCGCTCGAGGGGCTCGACTCTTCGATGTTCCGCTACATGCACGATAAGCACGAATCGACAAAGAGCCGGTCGATGTTTCCGGCCGGAGATGCGTGGCTGATCGTGGAGTTCGGCGGTGAAACCGACGACGAAGCCGACGGCAAAGCCAACGCTCTTGCTAAGGCGTTTAAAGCAGCGGGAGATGCCCCGACATATAAACTCTTAGAGACGCACGAAGAAGAAGAGCGTCTATGGGCGTTGCGCGACAATGGCCTCGGCGCTACATCGAAGATCCCAAATGAACCCGATTTTTATCCGGGATGGGAAGATTCGGCGGTCGATCCGAAACAGCTGGGCGGATATCTGCGCGAGTTCCAATCGTTGATGGATGAATTTGGATACGTCGCTTCACTCTACGGACACTTCGGCCAAGGCTGTCTCCACTGCAGTATCAATTTCGACCTCTACACGCACGACGGTATCGGGAAGTATCGCGCGTTCGTGACGCGTGCCGCCCATCTGTGCGTGAAGTACGGTGGATCGCTCTCAGGCGAACACGGCGACGGACAAGCGCGCGGCGAGCTTCTGTCGATCATGTACGGCGACGAACTCACCGAAGCGTTTTGGGAATTTAAAAAGATCTGGGATCCTCTGGAAAAGATGAACCCGGGCAAGGTGGTGCATCCGTACAAGATCGATGAAAATCTTCGGTGGGGCGTCAACTACCAGCCCTGGGACCCGCCCACCCATTTTCATTTTAACGAGGACCGTGGCAGTTTTGCATTCGCGGCCAATCGCTGCGTCGGCACCGGAAAATGCCGCAAGCACGATTCCGGAACGATGTGTCCCAGCTACATGGTGACCAAGGAAGAGGCATACTCGACCCGTGGGCGGGCACGGCTTTTGTTCGAGATGCTACAAGGCAATCCGCTCGAATCGGGCTGGCGCAACCACGCGGTAAAGGACGCCCTCGAGTTTTGTCTTGCATGCAAAGGCTGCAAAGGCGAATGTCCCGTCAACGTCGACATGGCAACGTATAAAGCGGAATTTCTCTCGCACTATTACGAAGGTCGAGTGCGGCCGCGCAACGCGTACGCTTTCGGTTTGATGTATTGGTGGGCGAAGGCCGCGGCACTGGCGCCCGCGCTTGCAAACGCGCTCGCCCAGACGCCCGTGCTCAACTGGGTAGCGAAGCGGCTCTCGGGTATGGCACCTCAACGTCGCATACCGACGTTCGCTCCGCAGACGTTCCGCGCGTGGTTCGAATCTCGAACTCCCGGTAACGCGGGAGGCGCGAAGGTTATTTTGTGGCCTGACACCTGGAATAATAATTTCCATCCTGAGACGGCCATTGCGGCGGTCGAAGTGCTCGAAGATGCCGGCTTTTACGTGACCATCCCGAAGGTACCGCTGTGCTGCGGGCGCCCGCTCTACGATTACGGCATGCTGGAGCTGGCGAAGAGACTTCTCATCGACACGCTCGATGCATTGCGCGACGACATCCGCGCGGGCGTGCCTGTCGTAGGCCTCGAGCCGAGCTGCGTCAGTGTCTTTCGCGACGAGATGGTAAACTTGCTCGGAAACGATCAAGACGCCGCCCGCCTTAAAGCGCAGACATATCTTTTTACCGAGTTCCTTGAAACGCACGCAAAGGAATATCAGCCGCCGCGGCTTGACGGTAAAGCGATCGTGCATCAGCATTGCCATCACAAATCGGTGCTGGATAAAGCCAGCGAAAAAGCGGTTTTCGAGCGGACCGGCTTAGAGCTTACGATTCTTGACGATGGATGCTGCGGGATGGCCGGCGCATTCGGTTTTGAGAAGGATCATTACGATGTTTCAATCGCTGTCGGGGAACGCGGGTTGCTGCCGGCGGTGCGTGGGGCCGCCGCAGAGACGATTCTAGTCGCCGACGGATTCAGCTGCCGCGAGCAGATCGCGCAAACGACGGACCGTCTGGCGCTGCATCCGGCACAACTGATGAAGATGGCAATTGACCGGCGTGGCGAAGCAGCGACGTCGCCGCTTCCCGAGCAAAAGTACGTCACCGATCCGCGCCGTGCCGCTGCAGACGCCGCGCGCAACGGAACGATCGGCATACTGCTAGCGCTCGGAGCCATCGTCGCCGCCGTTGCGTATGCAAGAAACCGAGCGCGTTAGTGCCGCACGTTGTTATTCTTGGGGGCGGGTTTGCCGGCTTGTCGGCCGCGAAGGAACTCGAGCGCAGACGCAACCGCATCAGGAACCTTCGCATCACGCTCGTTGACCGCAACAACTTCATGCTCTTTACGCCGATGCTGCCCGAAGCGGCCACAGGTTCGGTCGAAGTACGTCACATCGCCCAACCATTTCGAGCAGATCTCCACCACGTTGAGTTTCTGCTTGCCGACGTGCTCGGCGTGAACGAACGTTCGCGAGAAGTGGAGGTTCGCCATCCGCTCACGCAGGAACGCACGAGCCTGCGATACGACGAATTGGTTTTCGCTCTGGGCTCGACGCCGTCAACGCTCGGCGTTCCAGGCGCGGGCCGTTACGGGCTCACACTACGCAGCGTCGACGATGCGCGGCGCGTGCGCGACGCCGTCATCGGTGCGCTGGAAGTGGCTTCGCATACAGATGAAGTGAACGAACGCGACCGTCTGCTGCGGTTCGTTATCGTCGGCGGCGGATTTACCGGCGTAGAGTCGGCGGGTGAGCTCATCGCTTTTATCGGATCGATCGTCAAATACTACCCGTTGCCGAAGTCGGCGGTCGACGTAGTTCTAGTTGGTGCCGAAAGCCGGTTGCTCGAGCATCTGCCCGAGAAGTTCGGCAAATATGCAGCGCGTTCGCTGCGCGATCGCGGCGTCCGCGTAGAAGTAGGGCGGCGCGTGGAGAGCGTCGACGGAAACGGTGTGGCGCTCGACGGCGGCGAGCGCCTCGAGAGCCGCACCGTATTGTGGGATGCGGGTGTCGAACCTTCAGCGCTTGTAAAAACCCTCGGCCTTAAGACCAGTTCTCACGCCGCAATCGACGTCGAAGCCGATTTTTCGGTATCGCAACACCCTCATCTGTGGGCGATCGGAGACTGCGCCGCAGTTCCGAAGAAGTCGGGCGGAACGTACGCGCCACTGGCGCAAAACGCCGTGCGGGAAGGGCCTCTGCTCGCGCGCAACATCATCGCGCGTCTGCGCGGCCGCGCGACGAAGCGCTTCCGGTATCGAGAACTCGGGCAGATGGCATCACTTGGAAACCGTCAAGCACTCGCGGAGCTGCCCGGCGGAAAAATGGTGACAGGTTCCGCCGCATGGCTGCTATGGCGGGCCTACTATCTTAGCCGTCTCCCCGGCGCCGGCCGAAGAACGCGCGTTTTGCTTGACTGGACGCTGGGTCTCGCGTTCCCCCCATCACTCGCAAGCCTGCCGACGGAGGAATATGAAACTACAAAATAAGGTCGCCATCGTTACCGGCGGAGACACGGGAATCGGTGCGGCGATTGCAATCGCGGCCGCTCAAGAGGGCGCTCGAGTCGCAATCGACTATGTTGGCGATGCCGGTCCGGCAAACGAACTGGTGGATCGCATCGAAAACTTCGGCGGAACCGCGCGCGCCATTGAAGCCGACGTTGCGAAGAGCGATGAGGTCGCGCATCTCATCGAGGAGGCGGCTCGGTATTTCGGGCGAGTCGATATTATGGTCAACAACGCGGGTATTGAAGAGAAGCACCCGTTTCTCGAGATGCCGTTCGATGTGTGGAACAAGGTAATCGCCGTCAATCTCACCGGCGCATGGCTTTGTTCGCAAACCGCGGCAAAACAGATGGTCCGTCAAAAAACAGGCGGCCGCATAATCAATATTTCATCGGTTCACGAAGAACTCGCGATGCCGACGAACGCTCCCTATTGTGCGTCCAAAGGTGGAATACGAATGCTGATGCGCACGATCGCGGTCGAACTTGCGCCGTATGGCATAACCGTGAACGATGTATGCCCCGGCGCCGTCGATACGCCGATGGATGCAAAACTCAAACGCGACACCAAGAAGTATAACGCTTTGCTTGATGAGATTCCGCTGCACCGCATGGCGGCGCCGAGCGAGATTGCATCGCTCTGCGTCTTCCTTGCCTCCGATGACGGGGCCTATATCACGGGCGCCTCCTATATTATCGACGGCGGAATGACCAAGCAGTCCGGCAGCTTATGATCGCCCGGACCAGCGGCTCCGGGGAGCGCATCTCGACGTATCACATAGCGGATACGCAGATGGCAACGGGCAGTACGATCGGTTCCCCTACCGGCGTAATCGAAATAAAAGCCAACGGAGCGATTAAGAAGTTCTACTCAGTTGACGCCGGTGAAGTGCTCATCTCCGGCATGCAGGTTCGATTTTGGGACGACCGCACCGGCGTCACGCTGGGATCGCTTCCGGGCGAGTTTGCGATCCATCCCGACCGCCAGGAACACAGCTACGAGCTTTCAAACGGCGTCGTCGTTCGCGAGACGGTGTTCATTCTTAATGGGCAAGCGACGCGCGAAAAAGCCGATCCGCCGATCGCCTACTATTCGGTCTCCCTCGAGAACCCGACGCGGCGCGACGTTTCGATCGCTTCGCTCGCCGCGGCCGATCTTAAAGGCGGTACCGGGCACGACGTGCGCGTTACCTACGATGCGCAACGCAACGCCTTTATTGCCGCGAACAGCAGCACTCCCGCGTTCGCGCGGGCGTTTGGTTGTTCGCGCGCACCGACGAGTTGGGAGATGACGCACGATCACGGAAAATGCAGTCGGCCGTCGTTTCCCGGTAAATTGGCGAATACAATCGCCCGGCAAGGCAGTGAGTTCATCGCGCTTCTGCATCATCATCATCGGCTTAAGCCGGGTAAAGTAAGCAGCGTTACCTACGTGCTGGCGGCTTCGGCAAACGGGACGCGCGGTGTCCGCAAAGTTTACAGCCAGGCTCCGCCGCTCGACGCGGCGCTGACGCGAACCCGTGCCCATTACACCAACATCCTCAATCGCGCGGTTGTTATGACGCCCGACCAAGACGTCAACCGCGGCGTGCTGTGGGCGAAAGCCAACATGCTGCGGACCCAGCTTTTGACAAAGACGGGATGGTGTTTCGTCAACGACCCGACTCGCTCGAACAACAGTGTGGGGCGCGATACCGCCTGGTTTTCCTTCGGGTCCGACTACGTGACGCCCGACTTCTCGCGGGAATCGCTGCTGTGGTATATCGAGCACCTGGAGAAGCGCGGCATGGTCGTGGAATACTACGATGTCCGCACGGGAAAAGCGGAGGATTACGGGCTCAACATCAATGACAATACTCCGCTCGTTATTCTCGCGCTGTGGCATCACTACAACGCAACCGGGGATGAAGCGTTTTTGCGCAGGGTGTACGCGCCGGCGAAAAAGGCGGCAAACTATATTCTATCGCAGCGCAATGGCGAGGGTCTCGTTTGGTGCACGGCCACGGGCACTTCCGACTGGGGCATTGTCGGCTGGCGCAACGTCATTCAAGGATATAGACTCAGCGGCGCGACGACCGAAGTAAACTCCGAATGTTATGCCGCGCTCGATGCAATGAGCAAAATTGCGGCGAAAGTAGATCGTGCGCAAGATGCCGACATCTTCGCTCGCGAAGCGCGGGCACTGCGTTCGGCGATCAATACACACCTGCTCGATCCCGATACGGGACTCTATTACTTAAATATCGATATCGACGGCAGCAAACGCTCGGACGTTACGTCGGACTTGGTATTTCCCGTCATGTTCGGCGTCGCCGAGCGCGAGACAGCCGCGCACATCATTAGCCGCCTCAGCATGGACGCGTTTTGGACCGAGGGCGGCATTCGAACGGTGCCGCGGGACGACATCAATTATGGGCCGACGCACGGATACGGTCTGCTTGGCGGCGTGTGGGTCGGGGTTGCTTTTTGGTACGCTTTTGCTGCCGCGCATTTCAATCCCGACTTCATGGCATCGTCGCTGAGCGAAAGCTTTCGGCACTATTCGCGCGACCCTCGGCGCAATAATACGGTTCCGGGACAATTTTCCGAATGGCTTCACGGCGAAACGCTCGTGAATCAAGGGATGATGCTTTCGCCATGGTTTCCGCCGCGCTACTTGTGGGCCGCAATCGAAGGAGCCGCCGGGCTGGACCTCTCCGGGGACGAACCGTGTTGCAATCCGCACATGGCCCCCGACTGGCGATGGATGGGCGTGCGTAACCTGCGTTTTCGCGGGAACTACGTCTCGTGGTTCGTCGTCCGCGCGGGCGAGTTGACGATGTATGCGAATTTTCGATTCGGCCATTCGATGGCCTACGAGGCGTATGACCACGACATAACGGACCGTTTGCTGCAGATTACGGACGACGAAGTGACCGCAATTGCGTTAGAGCGCGATGGTGAGATTGTGGTGTTCCTCGGCAATACGGCAAGCCGAACGGTGACAACGTCGCTGGTTTTCAAGGAATCGTTGCGAGGCGCGTATAGCATGCGCTCGTTCAGCAGCCTGCGTGGAGAGTGGACCTCAAATGAAACGACCGGCCGCAAACTCTTCGACGGTATCCCCGTCCAGATCGATCGCGGCGGATTTTGCGTAATCGAATTGCGAGGCAAGAAAGATGGATGAAGTGAAAGAGTATCGCTTTGGCGTCAGCGAGTTTACAACGTGGCCGTGGTCGTTCGAGCGCGACGTCGAGCGGTACGCCGCCCACGGAGTCGATGCGATTGAGGTCTGCGAGTTCAAGCTCAACCGTAACGATTACGCGCCTCAGCTTGAGAGCATATCGGGTTCCGGGCTCGAGGTGAGTTCCGTTCAGACGACGGTGCACTCGATCTTTCCGGACTCGCTTGCGCCGACGCCGCTGGAGCCGACGGACCGCCTGGCGCAGATGGTTTCCGCGATGGAGCGAATCGCTCCGCACGTGCCGCCGAAGACGCCGTTCGTCGTCATAACGGGCGCGGCTCCCCGGGGGGATTGCGATCATGTCTGCGAGTACGCAATCGAAGCGTTTCATCGTCTCGCAGACGTTGCAGCGTCCTTCGACATGCGCGTAGCCTTTGAACCGCTCAATCCGATCTTATTCAATACCGACACGGCGCTCTGGGGGCTCGATAACGCGCTTTCGTTCATCGAGCGCATCGATCGACCCAACGTCGGCCTCTGCGTCGATACCTGGAACATCTTTGAGACGCCGGACCTGCCTCACGTCATCAAACGATGTGGAGAGAAGATCTTTCTCGTCCAAGTCAGCGATTGGCGTACGCCGCGCAGCAACGCCGACCGCCGGTCGCTCGGCGACGGCGAGATTCCGACGCCGCAGTTGCTCGCGGCGTTACGGTCTGCCGGGTACGTCCGGCCCTACGTCCTGGAGATTTTCTCTTCGGACTTTCTTCCCGATTCGCTGTGGAAGGCGGATATGGACGATGTCATCGATCGAAATATCGGCGGTTTCGCGGCGGCCTGGAACGCAGGCGGCATTCCCGTATGAACTTGCCCTCGCGCATCTACGATCTCAGCCAGCCGGTTTTCAACAACTGCCCGCAATATCCGGATACGAACCCGAGGCCCGCGCAAGTCCGTTGGATGTACATTCACGGCGTCGAACTTGTCAACAAAGAGATCGTGGAAATCAGCACGCACACCGGCACGCACTGCGATGCTCCGTTTCACTTCTTTTCCGACGGAGTTCCGATCGATCGCGTGCCGCTTGCCGATTACATTGGCCCGGCCGTCATTATCGATGTGCGCCATAAAGCGCCGGGTTCGTCGATCGACCTCGACGATATCTCTGCGCACCTAGAACGCATCGCACCGGGAGACGTCGTCCTGCTCAACACCGGATTCGGTCATAAACGCGCTAACACAAAGGAGTTTCTGACGGAGTACGTATGGTGCAGCGGTCCGGCGGCGCAAGCAATCGTGGAGCGCGGCGCGAAAGGCGTCGGAATCGATGCGGTCAGTTTCGGAGGATACAACGACGCGCAGAAAGCCGGGCCGGGACACCGTGCGGTCCTCGGTGCGGGAAAGTTCATCGTCGAAGAATTGTATTTTCCCGATGAGGTCATGGACGGTAAGGAACGGCTCTTTGTTACGGCGCCGGTAAAACTGCGCGATTGCAGCGGCGCGTGGACGCGTGCGGCGTTGTGGGAGTTTTCGTGAGCGCGGACGTGCCCGCGCGAATGGACGCGCTCGGGCGCGACGATCAGCTCGGTAGCGCAGTCGAAGTACGGCTCGCCAACGGGGTCCGAGCAGCGTACCTGCGAACGGGCGGCGGTCTCGACGCGCTCGTCGTGCTCGATCGGTCGATGGATATTGCCTGGTGCAATGCGTTCGGAATTCCGGTTGTCTGGCATGGACCCGGCGGCATTCTTCCGCCACATCCGGGCACGCTCAACGACGATGAGTTCCAACGCCGCTTCTTCGGTGGTCTCGTGACGACGTGCGGTCTGCAGGCGTTCGGACCGTCCGGCAGCGATGCGTACGGTTCGTGGGGGACGCACGGACACATCAACCATATCGCAGCCGAAGCGTGCTTGTGCGCGACCGTGCTCGATTGCGAAGTACCGTACGTGGAGATACGCGGCGTCGTGCATCAGGCGCGCATGTTCGGAGAATCGCTTCGACTGGACCGCACATGGCGCGCACCGCTTGGCGGGTGCGAACTGTTTCTGCGCGACGTCGTTACGAACGAAGGTGGCCGGAGCGAACCCCACATGTTGCTTTATCACTGCAACGCGGGCTATCCGCTTGTCGATGAAAATGCCGAGGTTTTTGTATCGCACTCGTCTATGCGCCCGCGCGACGATGCGGCGAAGGCCGGGAGCGCGGTTTGGAATCGAGGCGGGCCGCCGGACGCGGCGTTTGCCGAGCAGGTGTTTATTCATACCGCTAAGGCGCGCGAAGACGGATGGGCCGTAGCCGGCGTCTTCAATCGCACGGTGGCCGGCGGCTTAGGGTTTGCAGTGCATTTTCGTCCCGAGCAGCTGGCGACATGCTTTTCATGGCGCATGCTGGGCGCGCGTACCTACGTGCTTGCCGTCGAGCCCGCCAATTGCCCTGTGATTGAAGGACGTATCGTCGCCGAGCGCGAGCACGTGTTGCCTTTTCTCGAACCGGGAGAATCGCGAACGTACGAATTGCGTTTCGAAATGTTGCACGGACCCGGCGCAGGGCGTTACGCAGAACTTTCAAAGAACGATGCTTCTCGGGATTCCGGCCGCACGGCGTAGCCGATCGCTGTCATGACGATGACGGCACCGAAAACAATAACCATAAAGATCGCCATCGCGCGCGCGTAATCTGCGCCACCGCCGGGCAGCGCGAAGCGCGTCGCCGCAAGCAGCGCAATAATCTGCAGCGTGGACGACGAGATCAAGTTCCCCAGCTGATAGACGAAGCCGGGAAATGTGCCGCGCACGAGCGGAGGCGAAATCTCGCTTAGATGCGCCGGAATAATGCCCCAGGCGCCCTGAACCATGAATTGCATTGCAAAGCCGCCGAGGGCGAGGTATGCAATCGACGTGCTAAACGCCCAAAGCGGAATTATCGCCGCGCCAAGCAGAGCGCATGCAACGATGCAGACCCGTCGCCCCAAACGTTGCGAGAGTCCGCCGAAAAACAGGCCGCCGAGAATTGCGCCGATGGATGCGATTGTATTGATGAAACCAACGGTCGACGGCGCGAATCCGTGCTGCTTCGTAAGGAAGGTTGCATAGGGATCCTGCGTCCCGTGCGACATAAAATTGAACGCCGCCATAAAGAACGTACCATACAGAAAGAGCGGAGCGTACCTGCGTAACGCCGCCAAAAGCACGCTGCCCCGCAGTGCGAGCCGTTGCTGCGCGCCGGCTTTCCAAACCGCGGACTCGGGGACTTGCGTTCGAATGAAGAAGATTAGGAACGCGGGCAGCGCTCCAACCACGAACATGCCCCGCCAGCCGATGCGTTCGAAAAGAAACCAGAACGCCAAACCGGCGAGCAGGTTTCCCACCGCGTAACCTTCCTGCAAAATGCCGGAGAAAAGACCCCGGCGCTGCGGCGGCAAGGATTCCATTGCGAGCGCTGCGCCGAGGCCCCATTCGCCGCCCATCGCAATTCCGAAGGCGGCTCGAAGCACGAGAAAGACGGTGAAATTCGGCGCGAATGCGGTCAGTAATTCAAGGATTGAATAGCACGCGATATCGATAATGAAGGGCGTGCGGCGTCCGTAGCGATCGGCAAACCATCCGAAAATAAGCGCGCCGACCGGCCGCAACGCGAGCGTGACCGTAACCGCGATCGTAATATCGACGATGCTTCGGTGAAAGTCGGTTGCGAGCCGCGGGATAACGACGATGACGAGAAAGAAGTCGAACGCATCGAGCGTCCATCCCAGAAAACTCGCGATGAACGTCTTCCACGCCGATGCGTTCATCCGTGGTTAGCGGGATGGCTCGAAGCGGCGATTTACGGGAACGTGCTCGGGCTTACAGCGGCCTGCGGGCTTGCAGACGATGCGGGCGATTTTGCGGCAGGCGTTGCGGATGCCGAAGGGGAGCCGCTCGTTTGTGGAGACTCCGATGCAGACGGCAACTCATCTCCGTACAACATGAAAAGCCAAGTCTCGCCTTTTTTTACGCTGATCTTCGGCGAAGTAAACCTGAATATCAGCGTGGTGTCCTTCAGACTGGACTGCGAATACGAGCCGATGAACTGGTCGCTGCGCTTGTTGTGTTTGCCCGTCGTCTCGTGGAAAAGCTGGATCGCGAACCCCCGGCCGCCGATCTGCTCTTTCGGAAGCGTAAACTGGAGGCTTTGATGACCGCTGATCGCGATGTCGTCCGTGGCGCTCAAACGTAACGACAGGAGCGAAACCGTCGCCAAAGCTTTTTTGTCCGGGTTTACCATAGCGGGCGCGTCTTTGGGCAGCGATGCGAGGGTCAGTTTGACTTGCGCTCCCGGTGAAGGTGACGGCGATGGAGAGAGTGAGCCGCCGGGCGACGGGCTTTCGGTCGGCGTAGGCGTCGGCGACGGTGTCGGAGTCGGCTTCTTGCCGCGTCCGCTCGGCAACGGCGACGGCGTTGCCAAGAGCGCCGCATACTGTGCGTCGCTCATGTTGAGATAGAGCGTGCACGAAAAGCCGTTTTGCTGCGGACATGCGAGCCCTTTGGGGCCGCTCGCAAAAGAAAACGTCGCGTCTTGCGGTCCGCTCGAGGCCTGCGGGCTGATCGACGGCGAGGGCTCCGTGGTCGGATTGAGCGCCCCTGGGGCAACTTGATTGACCGGCGGATTTACCGGTGAAGCTGTACCGCCTCCGGAGAAGCCGCCCTGGCACGCCCCTAATCCAACGACAAGCGCGGTGGCCGCAAATCCGATGCGTCGTGTGTATCTCATGCTTTGACGTCGACCTTTCGTTGGAGCTCATCGGCGAATGCCGCGATGGAAAGCGTGCGCTTCTCTTCGATGCCGCGTTCGTTCACGTTGACCGTTCCATCGGCAGCTTCTTGCCGCCCGACCACGAGGATATAGGGTATTTTCTGCGTTTTCCAGTGGCGGATCTTATATCCGAGCTTTTCGTTGCTTTCGTCAACGCAGACCCGAAAGCCCATACCTTTGAGTTTTTCGGCGACCTCGCCCGCGTATTGAAGCTGGTGCTCGGAAATGGGGGCGAGCACGGCCTGCACGGGCGCCAGCCACGCCGGAAACGCTCCACCGAAGTGCTCGATAAGAATACCGAAGAAGCGCTCCATCGAACCGGCGAGCGCCCGATGGATCATTACGGGAGTCCGATCGTGGCCGTCGCCGGCGCGGTATTTCAGATCGAACCGCTGCGGCAGAACGAAATCGACTTGGACGGTCCCGAGCTGCCATTTGCGGCCGATCGCGTCCCGTACGTTGATATCGAGTTTCGGCCCGTAGAACGCTCCGCCGCCTTCGTCGAGCGCATAGGGCAAGCCGTACTTTTCGAGTGCTTTACGAATCGCATCTTCGGCGATGCCGTCGGTATCGACCCGCGCTTCCGCTTCGCGCGTCGATAAAAAATATTCGAAGTCGTCGAATCCGAATGCGTGCATGAGCCGCAACGCTTCATCGAGCGTTCGTTCGAACTCGCCTTGCAGCTGATCCGGCGTGCAAAAAAGATGCGCGTCGTCCTGCGTGAATCCGCGGACACGCGTGAGACCGTGCAGCACGCCGGAACGTTCGAAACGGTACACCGTTCCAAACTCGGAAAACCGGATCGGCAGGTCGCGATAGCTGCGCAGGCGGCTCTTGTAGATGAGAATGTGCCCGGGGCAATTCATCGGCTTGAGCCGGAAGCGCTGCTCTTCCACTTCGAGCGGACCGAAAATGCCGTGCGCGTAGTTCTCGAGATGTCCGGATATTTCGTAGAGCTTTTCGCTTACGATGTGCGGCGTAACGACGGGCTCGTACCCGCGCTCCAACAGACCTTCGCGGATGAAATTTTCAATGATTCCGCGGACGATTGCGCCCTTGGGGTGCCAAAAAACGAGACCGCCGCCCGCCTCTTCCTGGATCGAAAAGAGGTCGAGTTCCGCGCCGAGCTTTCGGTGGTCGCGCCGATGCGCTTCTTCGATTTGATGCAAGTATGCATCGAGTTCGTTTTGACTGTACCACGCGGTTCCGTAGATGCGTTGCAGCATCGGGTTCTTCTCGTCGCCGCGCCAATAGGCGCCCGCGACGTTCATCAATTTTACCGCCGCGATATCGCCTGTGGAGGGGGCGTGGCCGCCGCGGCACAAGTCGGTGAATTCACCGATCGTATAGAGCGTAATCGGCTCATCATCGGGGATCGCGCGGGCGAGTTCTTCTTTGTACTGATTGCCCTCGAACCGCTCGATTGCTTCTTCGCGCGTCACTTCGCGTCCGGTCATGACGTAATTTGAGGCGATGATTTCACGCATACGCCGCTCGATGCGCTCGAGATCGTCGGGCGTGAACGCTTCGGTTCGGTCGAAATCGTAATAGAATCCGTTTTCGATCGAAGGCCCGATCGTCGGCTTCGCGTCGGGAAATAAACCCGCAACGGCATAGGCGAGGACGTGCGCTGCGGTGTGCCGGAGATCGGGAAGCGTAACGGAGTCGCGAGGGTCGGGCATATCGCAGGCCGATTCGGCAACCGGTGCGCCGATGGCCTGTTTACGGAACGATGTCGTCTCTCGTGGGAAGCGGTGAGAATCCGGTTGGGATGCTTCCCTCATCCGGAATAGCAACGGGGGTGATGCGCAGCGTAGAGCACGACATCTTCGGCGGAATCGCGTTTACCACGTCGTCCGCAATTATGGCGGCGTCGCGCGAAATCGGAGGCGCGGTGCCGCTGAGACGAGCGGGGTCGAGTGCATCGAGGAGATTATCCAGAGCCGGATTGGAGTCGCGCGGGCCGATCGGCATGTACTTCGCCTCATCGGGGAGCGATGCAAGCGCCGGTAGATCGAAGATCGCTCCGAGCAGTTTCGCAAACGATGCGTGATCTGCCGGCGAGGTTACGACCGAGTGCGATTTCGCGTACGGCGAAATGATCATTGCGGGGACGCGCGGGCCGTCGCCGCAGGGATTGCCATCCGGGCACGTTTCGAAGACGGGCGGAGAAACGTGGTCGTAATCGCCCTCCGAGTCGTCCCAAACGATGAGGATCAGCGAGTCGTTCCAATATTTACTGCGCGCGATTGCGTTGACATACGTAGCGACCATTGCTTCGGAAATATGCGAGTCGGAATATCCGGGATGATCGTCGTCGCCGTTAAAATTTTGCGCGACGAACGCCGATCTGTCCGCCGGCTTCCATCCGAAGGAATTTCGAAGTCCGCCTTTGATGAAGACGACGCCGCGGTCGCCAAGCGTGCCGCTTTGCAGGGCCGGCAGCAGATCCGTCAAGTCGTGTACGCCGCGCCAGAAGTAATCGTTGAGCCGCAGATACCCGAAAAACTGCGGCGCGTCGTGATGCGCGCTGAAAGCGCCGCCCGGCTGTGTCGCCGTACCAAATCCCTCTTGGTACCAGCCCCATGGGATCGCGGGATGTCCGAGCGAAGCGAGCGTCTCGACATCGTTCTTTACGTCATCGTTGTCGATGCGTGCGTTGACCGCGTCGCGTCCGGCAAGCGTGAGCATGAGCGTCGCATACGTTTGATCCAGCTGCGCGCCTGGTCGGGCCGGCTTGTCGCCCGGATACGGTCCGAGAAACGGATCGAGATCGTCGACGACCGGCTCGCCTAAGCCGGCGTTATTCGGGTCGTCGCGTTCCAAAGGATGCCGCGCCCATTGCGTCTGTCCGGTTTGCGCGGCGATAAGGTCGAGGTTTCCCGGAGTGGACGGCCCGTACATGGCTTGGAAAAAATGATCGAAGAAGGCAAACGTCGATGCGTACTTCCAGAGGAAGGGAACGGTGTCGCAATCTTCGTGCGCCATCGTGAGCGCGCCGAGGCGCTGGGCGTCGTGCGCCGTTTTATGGCGCGCGAGCGCGAGCGTTTCCTCAACCGCGACGAATCGGTCCATCGCGCCGCCGTCGGACTTGGCGACGAGTGACGGCCGCGAATGATCGACATCTGACGTGTCCGCAGCGGTAATGCGGAACGGCGTAATGTACCGTTTTCCCAGCGGATCGTATTGCCGGAACCCGTGGGAACGAGCGAGCGGCGATGCGAGGTTTTCTACGCCCGGAAACGTCCCAAAGTACGAATCGAACGATCGGTTTTCCTGATAAATGACGAAGACGTGCTTTATTTTCGCGCGCACAAGTGCGACGAGCGGGCCGCCCGACGCAGAAGTCTGTGCGTCGGCGGCAATGCCGCTGAGCATAAAAAACAGTAACGCCAGAGAAGTAGCGGCACAGCGCTTCACGAACACCCCCAAGCCCGCGGATACGGCGACCATCGTGCTATCCCGCGCACGCTCTCGAACCACCTCCTCAACGATTAACCGGCGGGCCGGCTCGTTGAAGAATCGGACGGTCACGAGCGAGATTGATTCGACGATGTGTACTACAGCGCAACTCGTTAACGTTTAAATCGAGGAGATACCAGTGGAACTAGCCCCTTACATTTTCTACTACGGCCGGTGCGAAGAAGCGCTCGAATTCTACAAGAGCGTGCTCGGCGGCAAGTATGAAGTGATGCGCAACGCCGATTCGCCGATGGCCGATGAAGTTTCGGCGGACTTCAAAAATAAAATCATGCATGCGAGCTTCACCGCCGACGGCATTTCGTTCATGGCATCGGACGGGCGCGAAGCGAAGTCGATCGATCCCGAAGCGGGCAATATTTCCCTATCGCTTGCTTTCAAGGACCGAGCGGAAGGCGAGCGCCTTTTTAACGTACTCGCCGAAGGAGGTAAAGTGAAGATGTCGTTGGGCGATGCGTTCTGGGGCGGGCAATTCGGAATCCTCGACGACCGCTTCGGCATCGAATGGATGGTCGTAACGCCGTAAAGACGCGACCGCCCGAAGTAGTGCGAAGAGCCCGCGCCTATATAGCGCGAGGCTCTTTTGCAAATGGTGCGCGGTGCAAGGATTGAACTTGCGACCCCCACAGTGTCAATGTGATGCTCTCCCACTGAGCTAACCGCGCGTCTCCGAAATCGGCAGTCCGCAGCGAGCGGGGCCGTAACGGCATGAAAAAATACTTCACTCCTCCGTTTGACACCTTTAAGCGCGCGTGGTAATGTTATCGAATCTTTCACGCCAGCACAATTTAAGGAAGGAGGCACGATGAACGTCGATATGTGTGGACAACGAAACGGAGTTGCGCCTTCGAACACCGGCTGACGTAGCAACGTCCGCCCACCGTGTGCTTTCGAAGGTCTCCGGCAATCCGCTGAGAGACCTTTTCCTTTTTCACCATTTATGAGGAAATCATGGACTATTGGTTTGAAGCCGAAGTCCGTGCACGTTACGATCACGCACGATCGGCTGCAGACAGCAATCGCTTAGCGCGACTTGCAGTCCGTGGCCGAACTACGGGCGTGCGTGCACGGCTCGCCAATTACGCTCAAGTTACGAGCGACCTACTGGAACAATTGGCAATGCGCTTACGCGGCACCGAAGCCGTGTAACCGCTTTCAGCCACGCGATTTACACAAATGCCTCTTGCGGCCCGGACTCGTAGCGGTCGATCGCTTCACGCCACTGCGTTGGAATTTCAATCGTTGTATGGCCGACGAAGTCGTACGCTACGACCGGCGTAATCCCATGCGCTGCCCGTCGATCGTTCGTTTCGCTCCAAATTTCGTAGTAGAAGTCCCACGACTTGGTCCCGACGCGCGGTATTTTTACGCCG
>JALYTY010000012.1 GCA_030854045.1 Vulcanimicrobiota bacterium
GAAGCATACGCGTAGAATTCAGAATAAACGCAAGCTCTGATGACACGTGAATGAAGGCTGCAAATAATGGGTTGAGAAATCCGAACGCCGCTAAAATTATGCCGACTGTATCGACGGCGATCGTACCTACGAAGTTCTGCATAATGATGCGTCGGGCACGTCGAGCGATTTGAATGGTCGCGACCAAGCGTTCCAAATCGTTGCCGAGGAGCACGACGTCTGCGCTCTCTTGCGCGACGTCGGTGCCGGATCCCATAGCGATTCCGACGTCTGCTTGCACGAGGGCGGGGGCATCGTTAACGCCGTCCCCAACCATTGCGACCCGTTTGCCGCTTGCGACGAGAGCGGCAACCCGCTCGCGCTTGTCGTTCGGCATCAAGTCTGAAGCGACATCGCGTATCCCGAGTTCGGCCGCGGCAGCTGCCGCGACTGGCGCGGTATCGCCGGTAAGGAGCACCGTGCTTATGCTCATTGCATGCAACGCTGAAATAGCCGCCCGTGACTCCGGCCTTAAAGCATCTGCGACAGAGATGCAGCCAATGTACTTTGCATCCCGCGCGACATATATCGGAGTAGTGCCACCGATCGCGCCATCCGACTCATCAATCTGCACGCCAGCAGCTTGCATCATTGACCGATTGCCGACTTTCACCGATTTCCCGGCGATCGCGGCGGTAACGCCCCGACTCGGTTCGTAGGCGAAGTGTTCCGGCTCAACGATCGCTTCGCGCGGCGTGGCTGCAACGATCGCTCTCCCGAGCGGGTGTTCCGAACGAAATTCAGCGCTCGCTGCAATCGACATCAGCTCGCCGTCCGAGATCCCCGGAACCGGTGAAATGCTATGGATCTCTGGCCTTCCGAACGTGACGGTCCCTGTCTTGTCGAAGACGACGGTGTTCACGGCAGCCAGCACCTCGAGGTAACGTCCGCCCTTTACAATGGCGCCTTCCCGAGCTGCGCGACCAACGGCTCCCAAAATCGCAAGTGGAGTGCCTGCTGCGATTCCGCACGCACCGGCTACGATGATGACCGAGATCGTTGAGCGCATATCTCGCGTAATCAAGTAAGTTAGAACCGCCGCACCCAGTGCGAAGTACACAAGGTAGCCGGCTAGCTGGTCCGCAAGTCGTTGGATCGGCGCGCGCGTGCGCTCTGCTGTTTCGACTGCGTCGATAATCTTGCCAAAGCTCGTGTCCTTCCCGACTTGCTCCGTTCGCACTTCAAGCGCGCCAGACTGGTTGATTGTTCCGGCGAACACGAACGAGCCGATCGTCTTTTCAATTGGCATTGATTCGCCGGTGATGCGCGCTTGATCGACAAACGAGTGCCCAGAGATAACAATGCCGTCGACCGGAAGCAGTGCTCCCGGATTAACAAGCACGGCATCGCCAATAACGAGGTCGCTCGCTCCGATGTCCTCAGTCGACCCGGCGCGCCGTACAGTTGCCGTACGCGGCAGGAGATCGAGCAAATCGCTGATCGCCCGTCGACCACGAGACACCGTCAGTCCCTCTAATATTTCGGCCGCTAGGACGAACGCCGTAATGACGAGCGCTGTGAAGAACTCGCCGATTGCAAGCGCCGAGAGCAGAGCGATCGTCATGGAGAGTTCCATGGTCATCTTGCGCTCGAGCAGATTCTCGAACGCTTCAGCGAAAATTGGCCATCCGCCGATCAGCGCTGCCGCAATTCCGATAATGCTTATGTGCGGAATCGGCTCCCACACGCGAAACCAAACCGCGGCAGCGGCGAGAGCGACAAAGAATACGCGAAGCACATCGTTGCGTTTGATCGGGTGTGCATGATCATCGTGCTGATGTTCGTTTTCGTGATGCTGGCCGGGTGAAAGAGTGTGGCCGTTGCTGGTGTGTGTGTTTTCTTCCGCAATCATTTCAGATACGTCCGTACGACAGAGATGAGATCGTCAGAGTCGAGTACATGCATGCGCAGGTGATCCTCGAGCAGTTGACCCATGAGGCCGTTCATCGCGCCCCGCGCGGCCGCGATCAGCTGAAGAACCTCGCCACATTCGTTCTCGGCATCCAGGGCGCGCTCGACCGCCTCCAGTTGCCCCTTGATCCGGCGGATCCGGGCGGTAAGCTTCGCGCGATCGCGCTGCGTGTGTGCCATGAAACGCACCGGTTCTCGGCTGCCCGGTACTATACCCCCCTATAGTATATAGAGACGTTCAAAGATTGAACTGTTGTCGCAGCCGCGTCATAACTCATGGCTACCCGGCTAAAACACACAAACGTTTGATTGGGCGGCAATAAACGTCAAGAGCTAGCGGCTCCACGAGCATAGCATCGACGCACGAAGTCGGAAGGCAAGGCGCCGACGTAGCTAACCTTCACAAATAATTCACACCGCTCAGGCTGGTCGGTGACCACTTTGCGGTTGAGAATGTACCATCCCCTTAAGGTAATCCAGCCCGAGCATGCCAGGACGGCGTTGCAATACGTCGTGTATGAATCGACTGAGCATGGAAGAGCGTAAAACGATCGTTGGGCTGTTGGGCTTGAAATGGAGCGAACGGCACATCGCAGCTCAGACCGGGCACCATCGAGCGACGACCCGGCGCATCGCGCTTAAAGCGGCAACCGAGATAGCGGAACCGGCGACTGTACGGGAAGTGGCCACCGACTCCCCGCAATCGCGGAGCGTGTGCGAGACGAACCAGCGAAAGTGCAATGCATTATCTACCCTTCGTGAAGCGGCTTATCCTAAGATTCGTCTCCGCCCCGGTTCGAATCCCAAATCGTCATTTTACGCGGTGGAAGAAACCGTCAAAGGCGACTCGTGGTGACTCTCCGGATTGAGCGACAGTCCAATACTCTTCGAATTCGTCCTTAGAAATTGGTCGGAAGACAACTTCGTTTTGTTCGACAATGCCTTGCTTCGGATAACTCAATCCACGAATTACGAGCGAGCGCCCCTTGCGCTCGCCCTGAAACACTAAGACGTCGCCATCGTTATCGACGAACGTTTGAACCCATAGCTTCCGGGCGGGAATGTAGCCCGAGTACCCGGCCCCACGGCTGCCGCTATCGCCGTACCAACGTTCCCAAATCCCGCAACCGTCGAACTCTCGCGTCACGCGATCCGACGCAAAACGCTTCCCCGCTTTGTTTGTTACGAGCCAATTCCCGATAAAGAAATCAAACTGCCGGAACTCCGGTGCATTGCAGCCGGCTTTGGCGGTTGCAATCGTAGCGACAAGGAAGACGATTGTAACAAAAAGGAGCGCCTGAGCGCGCATTACGACTTGGGAGCCGGCGTCAAGCGCGAAGCATGCCCGGCAACGTATCGCCAAGAGCCCTCCGATTTGACCCAGGTGTCCGTAAAGCGTATTCGCACATCATGGTGCACTCCGTTGACGTCGAACACGGAATGCAAATCGGCGGTAATTACGGCGCAGTCGTCATTGTAAGCTCGGACGGTCGCATTCTCGGTTAGATTTTCATGCCATGTAACGGATGAGTCTTCAACGTCGGCGATAAAGTCCGCAGCATTCATTTCCCGTCCGGAACTCGTCACAAGCGTGAAGTCGCGGGAGATCAAGCTGCGGATTGTGTCGCCGTCATACGTGCGACTTGCGCGCTGCAAGCTGGCGTCGAGGCCGACTATTATTGCGGCTATTTCGCTTGCCGGCCCGTCAGCCGGGGTGGCGTGTTCCATTGCGGAGCTACTCCATCAGAATGAGTGTTGATCGATGGTTTTCACACCCTACACAGAAGCGACATTTGGACTATCTTGACGATTCGCGCCGAGGCGGTGGACCGCCATGCGACGCCGAGTCGATGTTCAAGAGAGCCGTGGTACGCAAGCTTAAGCATCTAGCACTCGGTCACGAGAGGCATCGGAACGCCGCTTTACTATCATCATGCCGGACGCTCACCTACTGGCGGGCAGCCAAGCTGTCCAGCCGCAACGCCAGGACCCGGCTAGACCGGTGGACATAGGCTGCGGGTTCCAAGTTCCGATCCGGTCGTCTCGATTCGCTTCAATTTTGAAATACAAGCACGATGCGAGACAAGGGTCCACTTGCGTGCAAGATAAGGAATTTGAGTTCAATTGCCTCGTCGTTACAACGGCAGGCCATTGGGAATTTTCGGGAATAGCCGGAAAGGAAGACGTCGATTCTGCACGGCTGACGGTCGGAGTAATCGGCGACCGGTATGGCTGCCGGCACTTCCGTGACGGAGAAGATCGAAATTTGATTGTCGCGTTGCGCGCAGGCGCGATCGACCCCGATCAACCTCCTCTTTTCAAGAAGCAACTCATACCGGCGCGCAATGCACTTTGCCTGGCGCAGCGGGCAGCAAACGCCGGTACCGACGATTCTTTCGACAGTCTCATATTTTCGATCTTTGATGCCGCATCCGCCGCCTCGACGAAACGCTCGGAGTTCCGTCCGGCGAAACCCCGCATGCAGCGAGCCAAACGGTTTCTGGAGACTCATGCGTTCGAGCGTATCAGCCTTGCAAACGTCGCAGCTGAATTAGGACTCTCCCCATTTTCTACGGTACGCCAATTCCGCGCTGCAACGGGAATGACTCCTTACGGCTATATTCTGCAATTGCGGCTTAAGAAAGCCAAAGAGCTTTTGAGCACTACGAACGACGGTATCGCCGAGATTGCCGACAAAATCGGCTTCGCAGACCCGGCCTACTTTTCACGATGGTTTTCAAAAAGTACGACCTATGCTCCATCGGTATATCGCACGATAAGCGGCTGATTCGATGCTGTTGGGTTCGGAAATCGCTAGCCCTCATGCGTTCGGGGTATGCGGAGCTACGTTGCCGCAGCACCGCATATCTGAGGACCGGGTAACGAACGGTCAGCGCCCGGGCGACACGATGCCGAAGCGGTGAAAGAACGATGCTCTGGTCTCCGTTGTTAAAATCGGCGCTGCTGCCAGACAATTCCGGTTCATCGGCGGCTGCCAATTGCGCGGTGGCGTCAGCAAGAACGCGGGACTTTCAGAGGCCGATAAGTCGTTTGCCTGCCCTACGATGTCGCCTCGATCGTTGATATCGTTTGCGCTGGTTAACGACAACGATGATCCAGGGGCAAGGAAGCACTGAAGGTTGACGGACTTCCCGTTGCGCCAGATGAATGCGTGCGAGGCAAAGGTGGTGTTGTTAAACGAT
The DNA here is from genome assembly GCA_030854045.1 of Vulcanimicrobiota bacterium. Taxonomy (GTDB): domain Bacteria; phylum Vulcanimicrobiota; class Vulcanimicrobiia; order Vulcanimicrobiales; family Vulcanimicrobiaceae; genus JALYTY01. Next base: position 5,154 of record JALYTY010000012.1, read on the forward strand.
TGCCCCACGACTTCTCCGAGGTCGTTCACGCCGTTTGCTAACGCGTTGGTGTCGCCGGAGAGCGGTAGAATTTTCGTCAGTTTGCCCCCTCTCATCAACACGAAACCCACAGGCTGAAACTGGCCGTTCGTATCTCCGGGCAGATTCATGAAGCCCGCAATATCACCGTGATCGTCGATTGATTCCGGCGTGTTCCACGAAATCCCACCGAAGTTGCCGATGTTCGTAACGCGACCGTGCTTCCATACTACTGCATGTGCCGCGGAGAAGCGGCCCGCGGCTTGGTCGCAGATACCGGAGATGCCGACGATCTCGCCGCCCGCATTCACGGCGGTCGCTGAGCCGTCAGGATCGCCGGGAAGTGTCGGTAGCCGGTGAATGTTGGCGTGCGTGTCCCAGACGGCCGGCTCGAATTGAAGCACCTGATAGTAGCTGTTTGGTATTTTTGTCACCGCAGTGCAGGTTCGATCGTGAACCGGGGTCTCGGCCCAGCCGACAATTTCCGGCGCGTCACTCGTTCCGGCAGCGTAACCGTTCACTCCTCCGAATGTCGGTAGGGGCGTCATTGCATAGCCCTTCCACATGACGCCGAGACACACGTGTTTCGTATCGGGCGGAATAAAGAAGCTCTGACAACTCCAATCTTCACCCAGTGGATTGACCGCAGAGGTCTCTGAGATACCGGCCACTATGCCGAGACTATTGTGATTGGGCCAGGCGACCGCGCTGTTCGCGCCGCCCAACGTGCCTAGCGGCGTGGTCTTCCCATATTGCCGCACGAAAGCTTCAGCGTCCACGTTGCCGCCTAAGTTCGATGTTCCGGCACTGGTACCGACTTCATTGATCGATGCAGCGCTGCTCGCACTGCCGCCGAGTGTGCCGAGGTTCGTCACGGTGTAGTAGCGTTGAGCCGTTGATGCAGACGCTACGGTTTGCGCGAGGGCGGTCGACTGCATCGCGCCGGGGACGATGCCGCTCGGCGCGCCGGTGTTCGATGCGCAGCCTGCGGCGAAAGCGACGGCAACGATACTCCCAATGGATTTGAAATACATGTAGCTCTCCTTAACATCACGAAGCGTACCAGGAGGCGTTCGAAGGGTCGTTTACAATCTCACGATTCTTGTTACAATCCGGCGGTTTCTTTCGCATCGATTACTCGCGGCGGCGTAAAGAACCGGGCGTCACGTTAAGGGCACGCTGCATGCATTTCGTCATATGGCTTTGATTCGCGAATCCGCACTGCAGCGCGACGTCGCTCAAGGAGTCCGGCGTGGTACTCAAGAGCCGAACGGCGGCCTCAACGCGGGCGTGTATGACATATTGGTGAACCGGGATGCCTAAAGCGTTCTTAAATAACATGCCGAAGTGCGACGGGCTGACGTTGATTACCCGCGAGAGCTCTTCAAGCGTAAGGTTCGTGGCGAGATGCTCTGCGATATAGTCCATCACGTCCCCAAGGCGGCGCTTCGAGAGACGTCCGTCCAGTTTGTGTACCCTACCGCATGCGTAGTGCGCGATGAGATGAGCTGCGAGCGCCACTCCCAACGAATCGGCAAAGAGCCTGCCCTGCGGTTCATCCGCCTCCAATTCACTGTTGATCGCCCAGCAGATATGCTCGACGCGCGGATCCCGAAAGTGCAGTTGCGGAGCAATCGAGAAATGACGACTCACATGCATTGCATCCGCAGCCCGTTCGAGCAGCGATGCGCTGATCGAGACCGTGAGCTTCTGCGTTGGTCGGTCGATCGCCCACAATCGAGAATACCCAGCCGGTATGATCTTGAGGTCGCCGGCACGCTGCATGCGCCGCTCCCGTGCGCCGTCGCACGTGGATGAGACGAGCGCAGGCGTACCCACGTGCATGCTGATGCTGTGGTTCGTGCATATCGTTTCATCTTCACCCGGCGTCGCTTCATAGAGCACAGCGCTGAAGCCCCCGCAAAAACGCCCTCGCCTCTTAACCGTAAAATCGATCTCCGAGTCCATTTATTGATCTGCAATTTCTTACTCGCTCCGGTCCGGCATTTGGATTTTCTTGCTCGGTACCATCATCGGGACGGCGATTCCGCCGGTACACTGGAACGGTAGTCTAAAAATTTCCCCTAACGAGGCTGCCGCATCGATCGTCCCCGCCATGTAAAAGTGCCGCGGCATCCCATCAGGCACGCGGACACGGCGCACAGGGCCGACAGTAGGCCGCCGAAGGGAGATTCCAAGAGCTGCAATGACGGAGCGCCGCGCATGCGCCGCGTAACGAGCGTTCGCGCAATTACCGACGCAATAACGCCGGAAACAGCAGCGTGGAATGCACGCGGCAACAGCAGCCACGGCAAAACGAAACCCACGATCTGCCAAGCCGCAAAAGCCAGCGATCCTGCCGTTCCGCATCCGAAATAGAGCGATCTTCCGTACCCGCGGACATTTTTGCCTAAGCTGCCGTAGCCGTCCACCGTTGCAACGCCGGCTGCATTCGCAAGGGAGATGTGTGATCCCGACGCGCGCAGCAGATGTGCGAGCGCAACGTCCTCGACGTAGCCTCGAACCGCGGCATGCCCTCCGCTTCGCACGTACGCGTTGCGCTCGATAAGAAAGAGCTGACCGTTGCCGGCTGCGAAACGCGCATCGGGTCCACGCACCGCGCGAAGCGGCAACGCCTGCAGCAAAAAGACCATCAACACCGGCGCGAAAAGGCGATCCCATAGCGATCGGCTTCTCACCCGTGGCCATGCGCTTACCGCTTCGACGCGGCGCTCGGCTGCGAGCGCGAGCATCGAGCCGACTGCGCCCCCGTGCAGTCGTACGTCGGCATCGGTAAAGAAGAAAAACGCCGCTGCTATCGGCTCCGCAGCAGCTGCCGCCGCGGCGCAAGCACGCGCCTTGGGGCTGATCTCCGTCGCGCCGGCCATAGCGGAAGGGGAGACGATTCTTACGCGCGGATCCGCGCGCGCGATTGCGGCGAGGACGCCGGGAGTTTCGTCGGTCGATCCATCGTCGCAGATTACGACGGCTCGAACTTCCGCTTGCCTTAAGAGTGAGGCGATGCACGCAGCGGCGTTTCGCGCTTCGTTGCGCATCGCAACGCAGGCGACGACATCGCCTTCACCCGCACGGGGCGTAAGAAAACGAAACTCGAAGAGATTGACGATTTCCATAATGAGTCCCGCAACCGCGATCGCGGAGCAGAACCATGCGAGTGCCGCGCCTACAGCCATCGGCGCAGCGGTTTCAAGAGCGTTGCAACGCCGTTATCGACGCCTGCCACCCCGGCAAACAATGGGAAGAAATGCGAAGCTACCGTGCCCGATTCAACGATCGCAGCGATACGTTGCAGCCGCTCGTCAATTGCGGCGGCGGTTCGAACGCGAGCGTCGCGCAAGCTAGCATCCACCGTCGGAGCGATATCGACAAAGGCTTCCGGCCGCTGTTTCTCCGTCATTAAAAACTGCATCGCTACGGGGGCAATGGGAACGCCCGCTCGTCGAGCCGCGTGAACGAAGCCGCTGCTGAAGTCTTCGGCGCGCGCGTTGCGTTGGAACCGGCCCTGCGGAAAGATCCAAACTCCGGCGCCATTGCGCGCTTCATCTCCGGCATAATAAATCGACGCACGGCCCGTGCGGGGCGATCGTGAATCGACCGAAAAGGCTCCGGCCCAACGGAAGATCGGAAAGCGCCGTAATTCCGCGTCGTGCATCATGATCGCGAACGGCGAGTCGGGCCTCTGTTGACGGTGAAGCAAGAACGGGATGAATCCGTCCCACCACGAGCTGTGGTTTGCGGCGGCAACGTATCCGCTCGGCGGTAAGCGTTCCGCGTCGCGGTGTATCCACACGGTCGCAAACGATCGCCGAACGAGCCAGCGCACGTAGCGTTCGAAAGCCGAAGGGAAACCGCGTATGCGGTGCGCCGTCAGCCAATGCGGCTCTCCGTTCACGAAAACGATTTCACGATATGCTGCGCCGCTAAACGACCGGAGATGAGAACGAGCGGTACGCCCGATCCCGGCCGCGTGCCGCTTCCCGCAAAGGCAACGTTTCGCGCGCCTCGATACGCGATCGACGGACGCAGCGGTCCCATCTGCGAGAGCGCATGGTCTGGACCGAACGCCGCTCCTCGCGCTAGGCCGAAATCGTTTTCGAACGCTGCCGGACCGATCGTGCGACTGTACGCAATGCGATCGGAGATTTTTCCGACGTGCCCTTCGAGAACAGTGAGGGCGCGGCCAAACACCGCTCGTTCGTCCAGATGCTCCGCGGCCGCACGGTTGGGAACCGGCACCAACATGGATATCGAAGAAAAACCACGCGGCGCGCACCCTGCGTCAGTCACAACGGGGTTGCAGACGTAGAACGCCGGCGATTCGGGAACGATGCCCCGTTCTAATTCGGCATACGAGCGCCAGGGGTCGTTCGGCAGCATAACGGTATGATGCGGCAGATCGACGGCGCCTTCAATCCCGAGGTACGTCACGAGTGCGCTATGGCCGTAGCGTAACCGCGATTTTTTAGGGCGCTCGTGGAGCAACGACGTCAATGCAGGCTCGCGATCGGATGCGATGATGACCCCGTCCGTCGGTTTTGTTTTCCCGCGGACGACGATACCACGCGCGCGCCGGTCAAAAACGACGACGCGCTCGATGCGCGAGGAAAAATGCATGCGTACGCCCGCGGCGATGCAGGACGTAACCAGCGCGTCAACGATCGCTGCAGTGCCGCCCGCGGCATACCAAATACCGCCGACCATTTCGATAACCGGCAAGAGCGCGTAGACCGCAGGGGCGCGCTGCGGCGAAAGGCCGAGATAGAGCGATTGAAATGTCAGCGCTTCCACGACCCGGGAATCTGAAAAAAACCGCGACGTGAACGAACGCAGATTGCCGAGTGCCCACGGCGGCAGCTTGCGTGCGCCCAGTATGCGCCGCAAGAGCGTTGCTTGCGTGAAGTCAACGTCGAGGATCGCCGATCGTGATTCCAGATACGCATCGTGAACACGCGCGATATAGTCCAGCGCGCGGGCGGCGGAATACGGGCCCTCGTATCGCGCAATCTCGTGCAGCAGAAGAGCGATATCGGAATGCATTTCGAATCGTTGGCCGCTCGGCCAGCGCACCGCATATCCCGGTTCCAGCCGGCGCAGCTCAAGTGCGTCGAACGCGTCGCGCCCGAGCGTTTCCCGAAGAACGTCAACCATGACGATAAGGGTCGGTCCCAGATCGAATCGGAAGCGGCCGTCCGGCGACGTGAGACGCTGCGCGCGGCCGCCCGGCACCGCGGCCGACTCGTAGAGATCGACGCTGATACCGGCGCGCGCGAGTTCAAGCGCGCTTGCAAGACCCGCAAGTCCGGCGCCGATCACCGCAGCGGACTTCATCGCCACGGCGCGAACCGCGCTCGCACCATGGTCTGGCTCAAAACATTGCACGTCATCGGCGCGATCGTATGGCTCGGAAATTTCGTTGTTACCGGCGTGTGGAGTGCACGCGCGTTCGCTTCACGACGCCCCGAGCTTCGCGCATTCGCGGTCCGTGAGATCTTGTTCACCGATGCGGTTTTCACGCTCGCCTTCGGAAGCGCGGTCGTTGCAAGCGGCATCGCCCTTGCGGCGAGCGAGCGCATTGCCCTCTGGGCAACGCTCTGGACGCGCGCCGCGCTCGAGATCGTAATCGCTGCCGGGATCGTTTGGCTCGCCGTGCTCTTACCGCTCGAAATCGGCATGCGCCGACAGATTGCTGCCGGTTCTAGTAAGCTCGGCCGCAGCTTCGTTTGGTGGAACGTTGCCGGGTGGGCGGTCACGCTCGCGTTGTTTTGCGTCGTGTATATCATGTTTCAGAAGCCCGCATAAGCGTGCACGAGCGAACGCAGCGCGATCGTAACTTTGCTTGCGAGCGGAACGTAAACGCGCCCGGCTAAGGGATCGTACCCGGTGCGCGCCAGCCGGTCGAGAATCCCTTCGTAGATCGCGCTCGTCATTAGCAGTGCTGCGCGCGACCCATCGTTCGGCAAGCGCGTTGCGAGCACCGCGGATTCGGCATAGTACGTGCGGGCAACGCGCGCGATCTCGAACATGATCGTCGGCGTCGATTCGCCGGGAAAGGCGGCGCGCGGAAGATAGTTGCGGCCCATCCGCCGGTCGTCTTCGATGTCGCGCAAAACATTCGTGTATTGCATTGCGACGCCGAGGCGTTCGCCTCGCGCGAGCGAGTCGGTGTCACTTGCGCCCAGCACCGGCAGCGAAGTTCGCCCGACGGTTCCGGCAACCGCTTGCGAATATGTTTCAAGGTCTGCAAGCGTCTCAATCGTACGAGGCACGAGATCGCTCTCGCATCCCTCTACAAGCCGCCGTACGTCGGATACGTCGATGGGATAGCGCCGGATCGCATCTTTGAGCGCGGCGAACCACGGCGCATCCGTGCAATGCGACGGTTCTTTGATTCCATCGAGATCGCGATGGATGCTTGTGAAAACATCGCGACGTTGAAACGGCGTCGGGCCCGGTTCGTCTGCGGCATCGTCGGCAAAGCGAAAGAGTCCGTAGAGCGCTTCGATTGCTTCGCGTTTATCTTTAGGAAGAAGCCGCGTGGAAAAGTAAAAACTCTTTGCATGCGCGCGCATTGTCTGCGAGCACCATCTGCGGCTCTGCGGCAGGTCAAGCATGAAGAGGATGTTCTTCGACGATGCGCTCGACGCTCTGCATCGCTCCCAACGTTACAAGCGGCAGGCCGGTAGCCGGGCGGGTGCTCGCTCCGACAAAGTATGCGTTGCGGAATCGCGCGTGGCGGTTATCAGGGCGCATCGGGCCGATCTGCAGCAGCCCGTGCGCGAGGCCGAAGGCGGCGCCGCGGTGCAGGTTGAGGTCGTGGAAGAAGTCGAGCGGCGTTCGCGTTTTATAAAACCGGATGCGCGAACGCAATCCGGGAAGCCGCCGGCGTTCCACGATGTCGATAACCGACTCGGCGATCTCGGAAGAGCGCGTCCAATCGGCGACGCCACTTAAGTTGGGAACGGGAACGAGCAGATAGAGCGCCTCTGCGCCTTGCGGAGCCATCGCCGGATCGGTGGCCGATGGCGCAGCGATATAGATCGCCGGATCGCTTGGTACCGAGCCTGCGTCGAAGATGTCGGCACACGTCTTGCGCAGATCGGCGGGCATCAAAAATTCGTGATGCAGCAGATCGGGATAACGCCGGTCGAGCGCGACATAGATAACGAGTGCAGAAGGCGTCAACTCCATTTTGCGCGAGCGATGTCGCGGCTCGTCGAAGAGCGCTCCGTATGCATAGGGAAGGTCCGCGTTGATTACTACGACGTCCGATTCAAATCGTTCATCTCCGGCGCGAACGCTGGTAATCGCGCCGCCTTCGCGCTCGAGAGACGTTGCCGTCGTATCGTAGAGAATCGTCGTTCCGTTGGCAACTGCGGCGCGCTCGAGCGCGCGCGGGAGTGCACCGATGCCGCCCAGCGGAAAGTGTATTCCCTCGCCGAGTTCCGTGAAAAGCAGAAGCCGATAGAGTTCCGGACTTGCAAATGGCGACATCCCGAGATACATCGACTGAAAGGAGAAGGCGCCCGCGATCTCCGGCGTACCGAAGGCGCGATGCGCGGCGGTCCCGAGCGAGCGAAACGCTCCTGCCTCGATGAGGCCGCGAAGCTTCGCAAGCGTGAGGAACGAACGCAGACTCGTAATGCGTTCGCCGACGAACTCCCGGCGCGATATTTCGTAGGCCTTCGCCGCGTCGGCAAAATAGCGCAGCAGCCCGCGGCTCGATCCCGGGGAGAGCGCTTCGAGCGAATCTATCGTTTCGGAAAGTACCGATGAAACGGTCAGAGCTTTTCCGTCAGCAAATTGAAGCCGGTAATTAGGTCGCATACGAACCGTCGGCACTTCACGATCGAAGTCCGCTCCCCACGACGCAAACGCGCTTCGGTACACATCGAGCATAAAGAGCAGCGTCGGACCGAGGTCGAACGTGAAGCCGTCCCATGTCGCCTGTGCGGCACGTCCTCCCGGGCGATCCGTTTTCTCTAATACGGTGACGCGATATCCACGATGTGCCAGCAACGCCGCCGCGGTTAGGCCGCCGACCCCGGCGCCGACGACGACGGCGCGCTTACCGCGAAGCGGCAAGGAGCGGCACCCGCGGCTTGTCGAGCCATCCAAAACGCTTCTCGATTGCCTCTCGCCGGAACGCGAAAATATCCGCAACGTCCTTCTGGACCCATCGCCCGATCAGCGAATCGCCGAGCGGCGCGAAGGGAAGAACGTAGTCTACCGTGTCGGTGATTCGTACGCCGCCGTCGACCGGTGTAAAATCATGCTGATGCCGCCACATCGCGTACGGGCCGTGCATCTGTACGTCGACGAAGCGAAACGGCGGCTTCCACTGCGCAATGAGGGTTCTCCAGTGCATCGGAACGCTCCGTAAGCGCAAGCGGTATTCGATCTGCGCGCCGCGCTCCATGCATCGTGGCGAAGCAAGCATTTCGAAGCGCAGTTTGTCGGGCGTGATGCTCTCTAAGTTCTGCGCCTCGGCAAAAAATGGAAAGATGCGGTCGATCAGACCCGGAACGATCTGCCTGCTGGAGAAACGGCGCACGGTCGTGCGGCGCTGGGAACCGGGATCGATTGCGGCCATCATAGCCGTTTCAAGACGGGGATATTTCCACGCAAACCCGGCGTCTTGCGCGACCGCCGGAAGCACCAGTTGACTTGCGAGAATTGTTTGCGAGAATTCGCCGAGCGCGGCGCGTAGCGCGAGAGCGGGTGCAGGAAGGTATGCGGGTCGACGAAGTGCGGAACCGACTGCCAGTGCAAACCGCGTGCTGGTTGCGTAATCCGGCGCCACCGCATTGACCGGACCCCGAAGTTGGGTTTCAAGGGCGTAGATGTAAAGCGCGACGATGTCATCGAGATGGATCCATGGGACGAATTGCTTTCCCGACCCGAACGGGCCGCCGATCCCTAAGCGGAATGGGGCAAGCATCTTCGTAAGCGCTCCGCCGTTGCCGAGCACGATTCCGGTGCGCAAACTCACCGTTCGAATCCCAAGGTCCTCTGCCGCGACGCATTCGCGTTCCCAATTCCGCACCACGTCGGAAAGAAAATCGGCGCCCGCTGCCGATCGTTCCACGAGCGTTTCGTCCGCTCGCGATCCGTAATAACCAACGGCCGACGCACAGACCAGAACCTCCGGTTTTCGCGACGCAGCCGCAAGCGAACGAACCAACATCCGAGACCCGGCAACGCGCGAGTCGTAAATGCGCGACTTCTTCTCGGACGTCCATCGGCCGTCGACCGGTTCTCCGGCAAGATGAACGACGGCATCGACGCCGTCGAATGCGCCCGGATCCGGAGCGGCTTCCGAGGGACTGAAGCTGCGTACCGAGACGGCCGCCGGAAAGCTCGCGGTATCGACATTTCTTGTCAGGGCTACGACGGAATATCCGCGTGCGACGAGCGTTTCAACGAGTGCGCGGCCGATGAATCCCGTTGCGCCGGTGACTGCCACGGTTCGTGTCATAGTGTCACGACAATACTCCCGTAAGCCGGTCCTTGTCAATGGACTGCCCAGGACAAACCATTGACAAATCGAACCGGCGGCGGCTACCGTAGCGAAGAGAATGACGCAGGAGTCGTACCGCATTTCGGTCGTGTCCCGCCGCACGGGTCTGTCGATCGATAAGATCCGGATATGGGAACGCCGCTACGGGCTGATCCGCCCCACGCGGGATGGGTCGGGTGTCCGCCAATACAGCGCCCGCGACATCGAGCGCCTATCGCTCGTTCGCGATGCCGTCGAACTCGGCCATCCCGTCGGACGGGTCGCATCATTCAGTAACGCCCGACTTAGGCGCATCGTCAAAAGTTCCGATGGGCCACGCGCAGGTACACAGCGCGCAGCGCTCGCCGCCGCCGGTTCTGCAGCTTCGGCAATCGCGCTTATCGTTGCAGCGGTGGAACGCTTCGATCCCGCGGAAGTGGAGCGGATTCTCGATACGCTCGCAATTTCAATGGCCAGGGAAGCGATCGTGCTGGACGTGCTGATTCCGCTGATGCACGAGGTCGGAGAGCTATGGTCGCACGGCCGCGTTTCGATTGCGCAGGAGCATCTCGTTTCGCAGATCGTCCGAAATTCGATTGGCCGGCTGGCGAGATTTAGGCCGTCGGACGACGCTCGCGCGATGCTTTTTGCCACGCCCCCCAATGACGCGCACGAGTTTGGAATAGTTCTTGCCGCCAATCTCGCAAGCGCACGGGGAATTGCTGCGTACGTCCTCGGGACGAACGTTCCGCTGGACGAACTCGTAACCGCCGCCGCGGGGATCCATCCGAGTGCAGTGGTCGTCGCTTTGACGCTCGATCCTCCGGCGCCGGACGCCGTAGCGTACGTCGATGCGCTCGCCGAACGGCTTCCAAGGACGGTCGGCCTCATACTGGCCGGAAGCGGAGCCGCTTCCCTTCGCGGTCGCGGCACTTCTCGCCGGGTGCGCATCGTCGAATCGATGCCCGACTTTCTTGCAACGCTGGAAGCGTACGACAAGACGCGACAATAATATGGGACGGTACCCAACAGCCGGCCGGCGTAATTGCTCTTCTTATCGTGAATGCTACTTCCGATGGATGAGGCGGTTCCAACCGCGCTTGTCGGCGCGGCGCGCGACGGTTCGCCCGCTGCGATCGAAACGCTGCTTCGGCTGGTTTGGCCGCATGCGTTCCGTATCGCGTTTTCTATCGTGCGCGATCGTTGCATTGCCGAAGATGCGGCGCAAGAAGCATGTGCCCGCGCTTTTGCAGCGATTGCAACGCTGCGAAGCGACCCCGCCTTCGGTGTGTGGTTCTATCGCATCGTCGTGCGGGAAGCGTTTGCGCAAAATCGCAACCGCGATTCCTGCGCGCCGGTCGGCGACGTGCCCCCGTCCGCGTCCCCGTTTACCAGTAGCGTCGTACGTCTCGACGTTCTCAACGCGCTAGGAAAGCTTTCTCCGCGCCAGCGTGCGACCGTCGCGCTGCACTATTACGCGCGACTCAACAGTTTTGAGATTGCCGGCGTGCTCGGTATTGCAGATAGCTCCGTGCGATTCCATCTCGCCTGCGCCAGACGTCGCTTGGAATTTTTGCTAGAAGAGCATCGCGGCATGCCGCGTGAAAGGACCATCGTGCCGCATGCAAGCTGCTAGGCTCCAGTCGATTATCCGAGGCGCTTTAGACGTCGTCGAACCGGCGTTTCCCGTTGCCGCCGTTCGTTCCCGCGTTCTGCAGCGACGGCGACGAATCCACGCCAGGCGTTCGGGAGCCATCCTTGCCGCGGGTTTTATCTTTGCGTCGTTTGCCGTATTTGCAAGCGAAGCTTCGGCGCCGCACGACGGTGCGCGTGTATTTGTAACCGGTTCGACTCCGGCACCCACGCCCGTGCCGGAGATAACGTAGCGTGAAAGATCGATTCGTGGGCGCCGGATTGGCGGCCGGATCGTTCCTGCTGCTCCTCTACCGGTATTGGTTTCCCCCCGAGAAAATTTTCGATGAGGTCTATTTCGCGCGCGCAGCCGAAGAATATCTGCAGCGCCGCTACATCTACGAAAATACCCATCCACCGGTAACGAAGCTGCTCATTACGTTTTCCACGATTCTCTTCGGCGGCTTGCACCGCGGCGACACGTCGGCGGGGTGGCGTTTCCTCGACGTGGTTGCCGGTGCCCTGGCGGTATGGCTGCTGTTCGTCCTCGCGCGAAGAATCACGCACTCGACGTTGTACGGCGCCTACGCGGCCGGACTGTTCGCTCTCGACGGCATGCACTTCGTGCAGTCTCGGATCGCGACGCCGGAAAGCTTCGTCGTGTGCTTCTCGCTCGCTACCCTCTATACGTTTTACCGGTATTGGGAGATTCTGGTCACGCGAGCCGCTCGGCCGCTGCCGATTTCTTCCGCGCGGCTATGGCTCGGTGCCGCCGGCGCGTGCATTTGTGCCGTCGCCGGTGTTGCGCTGCGGTTTCCGCATGAAAGCCGGCCCGCACAGATCGCCGCCGCAGTCATTGCAGCGGCCGCACTCTACGTCGTCTATCGCGTACTGCTGCGGCCACCCGAGGGATGGCGCTGGCTCGCGCTCTTTACCGTTTCTGCTGCGCTGCTGGTTGCGAGCAAGTGGTACGGCGTCATGGCGTATGGAGTCGCATTCACGATTGTGGCCGGAACGACCGCGTACGCGGCGTACAAACGCCGCCGGCCGCAGTTTCCGGTCGATCTCGTTGCAGCGAGCGTTATTGCAGCGTTCGGCATCGTGTACGCTTTAGCATATATTCCGCACTTTATCGGCTTGCGCGACCTGCAGACGCAACCGCCGCGGCCGTACACGCTCAGCGACATCGTGACGATGCAGGTCAATGCGTATCTGTATCACGCCCATCTCGACGCCAAGCATCCGTACTCGTCGCTATGGTGGCAGTGGCCACTCGATCTGCGGCCGGTCCTCTATTATGCGACCTATGGGCACGAGCGCGGGGTAAACACCGCGGCGATTATCACGTCGCTTGCAAGCCCGATACTCCTGTGGTTAGGGCTCGTTACGGTGCCCGCGGTAGGCATCCTTGCGATATTGGAGCGCAATCGCGGATACGCGCTGGTCGTGCTGACGTATCTCGCCCAATGGCTGCCGTGGATGTTCTCGCCGCGCATTGCCTTTGCGTACCATTTTTACGTCGACATTCCGTTGATCTGCCTTTGCAGCGCAATTGCGATGCAGAGGCTCTATGCGTGGATGCGCGATTCCGATCTCAACGCGGCCCGCACGATCGTCGCGGGTTACTTTGCCGTCGCAGCGGCGTGGTTCGTCTATTACTATCCGATTCTGAGCGGGATGACGATACCGTACGCCTCATGGATGCAGCGCATGTGGCTCCATTCGTGGATATAGCAGCCGGTTAGAACAGGTGGGCGGCGATCGTGGCGACGGCCGCTATGCCGCCTACGATGACGAAGTAAATCATCGCTTCGGCCAGGACGACGACGTCGGAATCGCGGTTCAATCTGTTGAGCATGAGGCGTTTCTCCTTTGGTACTCCCTACTATGCCGCTGTTTTCTGAACGAATCCGGAAAACGGCGTGAAAATCGGATTACGCGGGCGTTACAACGCTGCGATGAAGCCATCGATGAGCGCACCGAGCCGGGGCGCGGCAGCGGCCGCACGTTCGACGACTCCTCCATGGGACGTTATCGAGCCTTCGGCGCTGTTCGTGATGCAGCTGATTCCAAGAACCTCCATTCCTAAGACGCGCGCCACGATGGTTTCAAGCACCGTCGACATGCCGACCGCGTCGGCGCCGATGGTGCGCAGATAGCGGCATTCTGCCGCAGTCTCGTAGTTTGGACCGAGCACCCCGGCGTAAACCCCTTCTTGAAGCTCGTGGCCCGGAGCTGCGTCCGACTGTACGATCGAACGCAATCGCGGTGAATATGCGGCCGCCATATCGACGAACGGATTATCCTGCGGCATCGCAAGGAGAGGATTGCAGCCGGTCAGATTGATGTGGTCGCCGATTATCATGAAGTCACCCGGAACGAATCGCCGGTCGAGACCGCCGGCGGAATTGGTGAGGATAACGATTCGCGCTCCCGCGGCGTGAGCGAGGCGGACGTTTACGGTGACTTGCGATGCCGAAAAGCCTTGATAGAGATGCACGCGGCCTGCGAACGCGGCGATTCGTTTCCCATGCCATGCACCGGCGAAGACTTGGCCGACGTGGCCGGTTAACGATGCTGACGGAAAGCCGAGCAACTCATCGTACGGCACAGAGTTGCCGGCGAAACGTCCGAGCAGCGCGCGCGAAAGCCCGCTGCCCAAAATCACGGCGATATCGATCGGCCCTTGTGCGGCTTCGTGCAGACGGTGCGCATCCTGCGCAAGAATCTGCTCGTTTGGCGAACGCCGGTCGATCATACGAGCGCACCGCCGCAGTTGGGACAGATGCCGCCCATCGTATCCGAGCAGGCTTCACAAAACGAACACCCGTGAGAACACGCACGGCGAAGGCGTTGCGATTCGAACGCATTCAAACATCGCTCGCACGCATCGCGCAAAAGATTGCGGCCGTTCATCGCATCGGGAACCGGCAATCCCAGGAGCGCGAGCAGCGTAGGCGCGACATCTCCCAGTCTTCCGCCGTCGAGAAGTTTGCCATGGACGTTTGCGCCTGCAAGAACGAGCGGTACCGGGTTCACCGTGTGCGCGGTCAGTGGATTGCCGTCCTTATCGAGCTTTTCTTCGGCGTTGCCGTGATCTGCCGTAATCACGAGCAAGCCGCCGGCGGTCGATACGGCATCTTCCAGCCGCGCGAGGCACGCATCTAAAATTTGCACGCTCTCTACCGTCGGCTCCCATTTGCCCGTGTGGCCAACCATATCCGCATTGGCGTAGTTCATGATAATGACGTCGTAGCGGCGTTGTTCTATACAGCCCACGGCATAGTCGGTGATCTCTCGAGCGCGCATTGCGGGCGCGAGATCGTACGTTGCAACGCTGCGGTCCGATGGGATAAGCTTGCGGTCTTCGCCGGGAAACTGCTCTTCACGTCCGCCGTTGAAAAAGTAGGTGACGTGCGCGTATTTTTCCGTTTCTGCAAGGCGCAGTTGCTTCAAACCCGCGCGCGCGACGATTTCGCCGAACGTGTCGAACTGCGGCCGTGGGCCGAAAAGCACGGCGTTCGGATAGCTTTCATCGTATTTCGTCATCGTTGCCCAAACGAAGTCCGAGTAGGCTTTCGTCGGAAACGGTACGCTCGCATCGCAATTGAATGCAAGCGTCAACGCCCGGGCCCGGTCGGGCCGGAAGTTAAAGAAAATGCACGCATCCCCATCGCCGATCGAACGCACCGGGCCGACGATCGCCGGCAGAACAAATTCGTCGCTCTCATCGCGCGCGTAGGCATCGCGCACCGCGTCGGCCGCATTCGCGGCACGGTAGCGCGCAATCCCGCCCGCCAGCATGTCGTAGGCGTGTTGCGTGCGTTCCCACCGCTTGTCGCGGTCCATTGCGTAATACCGTCCGCAGACGCTTGCGATTGTCCCCGTGCCGTCGCTCGACATCAGCTTGGCTTCGAGCGCTTCGATGTATTTGAGCGCCGAGCGCGGCGGAGTGTCGCGGCCGTCGAGAAAGCAATGAATAACGAAGGGTGCGTTCGCAGCGCCGGCTGCGTCGATGAGCGCAAAGAGATGCGCGATCGAGCTATGTACTTGTCCGTCCGAGAGCAGGCCCAGCAGATGCAGCGTCCCGCCGCTTCGCTTGACGTGCGCGATGCACGCCTGCAGCGTCGCGTTGGTTAAAAACGCGCCGGACCGCACGTCCGCGTCGATGACGACGACGCCCTGCGGGACGACGCGGCCGCTTCCCAAGTTCATGTGGCCGACTTCGCTGTTGCCCATGATGCCTTTGGGCAGTCCGACCGCTTCGCCCGAGGCTTCGAGCGTCGTCCATGGATAGCGCTCGAGAAGAGCGCGCCAATGTGGTGCGTGCGCGGCCGCAATCGCATTCCCGTATGCGCTTTCGCTGCAGCCCCACCCATCTAAGACGGCCAACACGAGCGGCAGGTGCGCGAGTCCTTCCTGATTTGCCATTGCGTTACGCCGGGCGCGCGGCGATTACGAGCGCTGCAAAAGCCGCCGGATCGAGCGAGGCGCCGCCGACCAGGCCGCCGTTAATGTTTGGCTGCGCCATGTACGCTGCAACGTTATCCAATTTCATGCTCCCGCCGTACAGCAGCGGTGCCTCCGATAGGCCGTCGACGCACGCGCGTATCGAACTCATGGCGCGGTCGGCCTCTACGGGATCGCAGTTGTGTCCCGTGCCGATGGCCCAAATCGGTTCGTACGCCACGACGACTCGCGCCACATCCGCACGTCGTAAACCGCTCAACCCTGCGCGCGTCTGCGACGCGAGCCGTTCGTCGGCTTTTCCGGCGCGGCGTTCTTCGAACGTTTCGCCGACGGCCAGTATCGGCGTCATGCCGTGCGCGAGTAGTGCTTTAACTTTTAAATTGCAGGCGGCGTCGGTCTCGAAACAATGCTGCCGTCGCTCGGAATGTCCGACGATCGTATAGCGAACGCCGGCTTCGGCAAGCATCGGGATGCTGATCTCACCGGTGAATGCGCCCTGCGGTTCCCAATGCACGTTTTGGGCGGCAAGCGATATGCGGCGTTGGCCTCTGAGTCGTTCGTGCGCGGCAGATAGCGACGTAAACGGCGGCGCAATCGCAACGTCGATATCGTCCTCGAACGAACCGGAGAGCGGCAAGAACACATCCAGAAATGCGACCGTTTCGGCGGCGGTCTTGTGCATCTTCCAGTTTCCCGCGATGAGCGTTTTAGGCACCGGCGATCTCTAAAGCGGCGATTCCGGGCAACGTTTTGCCTTCGAGAAATTCGAGCGTTGCGCCGCCGCCCGTCGATACGTGCGACATTTTATCGGCAAAGCCCAGCAGGTGCGCGGCGGCCGCGGCATCGCCGCCTCCAACAACCGACGTCGCGCCGTCCTTCGTCGCGGCAGCAATAGCGTCGCCGACGGCTTGCGTGCCGGCCCGGTATGCGCGCTTTTCGTACACGCCCATCGGCCCGTTAAAGACGATCGTTTTCGCGGCTTCAATCACGCGCGCGTATTCCTGCGCGGTGCGCGGGCCGATGTCGAGAATCATCGCGTCGCCGACGTCTTCGATATCGACGGTGTGCGCTTGCGTGTCGGCGTCGAACGCACTGGAGACAATCGCATCGACCGGGAGATGCAGCGTGACGCTTTTGGTTGAGGCGAGCTGCAGTATGCTTTTTGCGGGAGTCAAGTCATCATCTCGCAGCGACCGCCCGACGTTCGTACCGCCCGCCGCCAGAAACGTGTTTGCCATGCCTCCGCCGATGCAGAATTCGTCGACGCGTTCTAATAAATTGGTAAAGACGCCGACTTTGTCTCTGACTTTGGCGCCGCCGATCGCGCAAACGAATGGCCTGCGCGGCCGGCTTATGAGGCCGGCGAGCGCGGAAAGCTCTGTCTGCATCAGCAGACCGGCCGCGCTCGGAAGAAGATGTGCTACGCCTTCGGTCGATGCGTGGGCACGGTGCGCGGTTCCGAAGGCATCGTTCACGTAGCAATCGCCGAGCGAAGCGAGTTGGCTTGCGAAGGCCGGATCGTTCGTTTGCTCCCCCGCATGAAACCGTACGTTTTCCAAGAGAACGGCGTCACCGTCGTTCAATTTCGCGACGGCATCGCGAGCGACGGTACCGATGCAGTCCGCAGCGAACGCGACCGGCCGATGCAGGCGTTCTGAGAGGGCCGCCGCAACGGGAGCGAGCGAATATTTTGCGTCCGGCATTCCATCGGGGCGCCCGAGATGCGAAAGAATGACAACGCGCGCACCGCGCTCGATCAAGCGCTGCAGCGTCGGGATAGCCGCGTCGACGCGCGTATAATCGGATATGCTGCCCTCGCTCATGGGAACATTGAGATCTTCACGGACGAGCACGCGCTCTCCGCGGACCCCCAAATCGTCGAGCGTACGAAACTTCACGCGTTTGCCGGAATTTTCTCCAAAACCATTGCGGTGAGGTCCCCGAGACGGCACGAATAACCCCATTCGTTGTCGTACCATGCGCAGATCTGCACCAAATCGCCGTTGGCCTGCGTGAGCTTGCCGTCGATGATCGAACTGTACGGCGAATGTTTAAAATCGCTCGAAACGAGTTCTTCTTCCGTGTACTGAACGTACTCTTTGAGCGACCCTTCAGCCTCCGCGCGTAATATCCGATTCACTTCGTCGCGCGTCGTTGCTTTCTTGACTTGTGCGACGAGATAGACCATCGAAACGGTCGGGGTCGGGACGCGAAGTGCGAAGCCGTCGAACGTTCCTTCGACTTCGGGAATCGTCAGGTAGAGCGCTTTCGCGGCTCCCGACGATGTCGGAACGATATTGGTCGCGGCGTTGCGGGCGCGACGAAGATCTTTGTGGGGCGCATCGAGAATGTTCTGGTCGTTGGTGTAAGAGTGAATGGTCGTCATGAAGCCCTTCACCCATCCGAGATGATCTACGAGCGGCTTGACGGCCGTCGCCAAGCAATTGGTGGTGCATGAAGCATTTGAAATGACGTTGTGTTTTGCGGCATCGTACGCTGCGTCGTTGACGCCGAGCACGAGCGTGACGTCCTCACCTTTGGCAGGCGCCGAGATGATGACTTTTCGCGCACCGCCTCCGTCAATATGCGCTCTCGCCTTGCTCGCATCGGTAAAAAGACCGGTCGATTCAACGACCACGTCAACGCCAAGGTCCTTCCACGGGATCTTGGCAGGATCGCGTTCGGCGATCACTTTTATGCGCTGGTTTCCGATAACGATCGCGTCGCCGTCCACCCGAACGTTTCCATCGAACGTTCCGTAGTTGCTGTCGTATTTGAAGAGGTGCGCGCACTCGGCGGCGCTGGTCAGGTCGTTTACGGCGGCGATTTGGATGCCGGGATGGCGCTCCATCAACGCTTTAGCAAAGTTTCTTCCGATGCGGCCGAAGCCGTTGATCCCGATGCGCATGCATAGCTCCGTAGAGTGATTTTCAGTTGCGTCACCGTTTACCGGGCTTGCTTCCTCCGCCCCTTCCGGCCCGCAATCTTCCGGCAAGCCGCGCGAGCGCGCAGAGGCGGCTGCTGACCGTCGGTTTTGCAATAGCCGGATTGCACCGCGCGCCCAGTTCGGCTAGCGATTCGTCGGGATGACGAAGGCGCAGTTCCGCAATCTCCCGCAGCGGCGGCGAGAGCTGCGGGAGACCATACGCGCTTGCGAGATAGTCGATGGTGCGGCGCTGCGTCGAAGCGGCCGCCGCTACGCGTTCTAAGTTAGCGGCTTCGGTGTTTACCAAGCGATGGATGCGGTTCTTTGTTTCTCGTAGCGCGCGGATATCTTCGAGCTGCAGCACCGCGCCGAATGCCCCTACGAGCGTCAGCACGTCCACGATTGCCTCAAAATCTTTGTAGTAGAGCACGTGGCGCCGCTTTCGCACGGTACGCTTAGCCGGCCGTCCCGTGCTGCGCAGCATCCATGCTAGACGCTCCGCGGCCGCAGCATCCTGGACTACGAACTCAAAATGGTAGCCGTGCGATCCCGCCGCAATCGATCCGCAGGCAAGAAAGGCGGCCCGAATCTCGATCAGGCGGTCGCATTTGTGAGCCGGCTTCGATGGAAGCTCCTTACAATCGTCCGGGATGGAGATTGCGAACGTCGGAAGCCCGGCAAGACGGGTTTGTTTGCGCGGTTCGATCGGGTGGCGTTTACGCTCGTTGAGAAGCGACCAGAAAAGACGGGCGATGCTGTTGCGATGCGTGACGAAATGTATGCCGCCCGAGTCTCGTCCGTAGATCGCCAGACCCGCACGCAATGCGGCACGGCAATGCGCGGTCTGCGGGGCTTCGCGCGCTAAGGCATCCTTGGTGTCGGCGGAAAGCGACGATGCGCTCAGAGTAAGATCCTCCTAGATCCATTCCGACGGATCATCTTTGCGGCTCTCGATAATTTCGTAGAGTTCCGCGGGCTTTACGCCCGGCGTCATTCGCAGCGGAACTTCGAGCACGCGCACGGTGACGTAGCGCGTTGCGTAATGAATCTCGAGCACGTCGCCCTGCTTTACGGCATATGCGGGCTTGAGCGCTTTACCGTCTTTAGTGATTCTCCCATGCTCCAGCGCTTCGTGTGCTTCGGTGCGACGTTTGGAGAGCCGTGCAATTTTCATGAACTTATCGAGCCGCATATTCTTCTACGTTGGGAATTGCGCTAAAAAAGTTCCCGTGCCTGCTCTGCGGCGAAGGCGCGGCCGGATGCTCCGGCGCAGACCACGGCGATGAAGATCGTCGAGTCCGAGCAGCCGATGTGGCGCCTTTTCTTCATGTTCTTGGTGCCGTTGATGTTGAGCAACATCTTGCAGTCGGCTTCGCAGACGTTCAGCAGCATCTATCTCGGCCGGCTTATCGGAACCAACGCCCTTGCGGCGGCTTCGGCGGTATTCCCGGTCGTCTTCTTGCTCGTGTCTTTTTTGATCGGCATCGCAAGCGGCAGCACGGTGCTCATCGGTCAGGCGTACGGAGCCAAGGACGAACATCGCGTAAAAAAAGTGGCAGGCACGGTTTTGGGAGCGACGCTGCTGCTGGGCTGTATCGTCGCCGCCGTAGGATTTTTCGGCTCCCCATACGTGCTGCACGCGCTCGGGACGCCCGCCAACATCCTGGCCGATTCAGACCGCTACGCGCGCGTAACGTTTCTGACGATGCCCGTCCTCTTTCCGTATCTGGTTTACACGACGTGTCTACGCGGAACGGGCGATTCCACCACGCCGTTCTATTTTCTCATCGTAAGTACGGCACTTTCCATGGCAATCACGCCTGCGTTCATCGAAGGATGGCTCGGATTACCCAAGCTCGGCGTCGTCAGCGCGGCCGTAGGGGTTGCGATCGCGCAGAGCGCCGCTTTCACAGCGATGCTCGTCACGCTTCGCGTGCAAAACCATCCCCTGAAGTTCGATCGTGAGATGGCAAGAGATATGGCGTTCGATATGCGGATACTGCTCGCGGTGATGCGAATTGGTGTCCCGACCGGCGTGCAGGTGATCATGGTTTCACTTGCGGAGATCGCCGTCATCTCGTTTGTCAATCGGTTCGGTTCGAGTGCGACAGCGGCTTACGGTGCGGTCAATCAAGTGGTGGGATACGTGCAGTTTCCGGCTATCTCCATGGGCATTACGGCTTCTATCTTCGGAGCGCAGTTTATCGGCGCAAAACGCGAAGACCGGTTGACGGCTGTGGTGCGTACCGCGGTAACGCTCAATTACATCATCACGGGCGTGGCGATTGCGATCTGCTACGCTTCTGCGTGGTTCATCCTGGGTTGGTTCATTACCGATGCAGGAACGTTGCATATCGCGCATAGCCTGCTGATGATCACGTTGTGGTCGTACGCCGTCTTCGGAAACTCATCGGTGTTGAGCGGCCTCATGCGAAGCAGCGGCACCGTCCTGTGGCCCACGATTATCGGCGTTTTTTCCATCTGGGGAATCGAAGTTCCGGCGGCGTACATTCTGATGCAGCGATTTGGCCTGGACGGCGTATGGATGGGATATCCGATTGCGTTCTGCTGCGGGCTGTTTCTGCAGTTCTGCTATTACGAATTCGTCTGGAAGAAAAAGACCCACGAGCGATTGGTGTAGGAGTGCCGGCGTTCGACGTGCTTTACGAAAGCTGGCGCTTTTTGGCCTTCGGCGTCACGCAGGTTCCGTTGGCGCGGCATACTACAAGCGGTTCGTTCAGGAAATCGGCAGAACTCTCGCTTATCTCGGGCCGAACCGCGATCACCTTGAGCGCTTCGAACTCCATCGTCCTCGACGTGTTGCCCACTTTGATGATGCGTCCGCGCGCCTCGATATAGTCTCCTGCATAGACGGGAGCGATGAACTGCACTCCCTCGTACGCAACGAAGAGGCCCTCGTCGCCGTCCATTTTGATGAGCAGCTCCGTCGCGACGTCGCCGAAGAGCGCTAGCATGCGCGCGCCGTCGACGAGGTTTCCGCCGTAATGCGCGTCGTGCGCGCTCATGCGCAAGCGGATCGTGCTGGTTATGCTGCTTGCGTCTTGGCTATCTGCCACAGTTCCTCGAGTTCGGTGAGCGAGAGATCTGCAAGGGCTTTGCCGTCGCCTGCGGCGCGCTGTTCCATAAAGAAGAATCGCCGATGAAATTTTTCGTTGGCTTCGCGCATGGCGGTTTCTGCGTCGATGCCGAGCACTCGTGCGAGATTAACGATCGTAAAAAGCACGTCGCCGAGTTCTTCGCGAACGTGCGCATCGTCGTGCTTTTCCCGGCGCGCTTGGGCGAGTTCTGCGAGTTCTTCACTTAATTTATCGATCACGCCGCCGGCATTGCGCCAGTCGAATCCGACGCGCGATGCTTTTTCCTGCATGCGCTGCCCACGCTGCAGGGCGCCAAGGGCCTTGGGAATCCCATCGAGGCGGCTCTTGCGCTGCTGCCCCGTTTTCTCTTGCGCTTTGAGCGCTTCCCAACTCTTCCACTGCGAATCGACGTCTTCGATGACGGCATCGCCGAATACGTGCGGATGGCGGCGCACCATTTTATTGGAAAGGGCGTCGATAACGTCGGCGACGGTGAAATCTCCGGCCTCCGATCCCAGTTGCGAGTGAAAGACGATCTGCAAAAGAAGATCGCCGAGCTCTTCGCAGAGGCCGTTCGCGTCGCTCGATTCGATGGCTTCGATCACCTCGTACGTCTCTTCGATGAGATACGGGACGAGCGTGCGATGCGTCTGCTCCCGGTCCCACGGACAACCCAGACGCAGGCGTGCCATGATTTCAATGAGTTCGCCGAACGTATAGTGGTGCGATTGCGGCGGCAACGGAACAAGCGCCATTTCGAGCGGCGCTGCAAGCGTCGCTCGCGCCATTCCCGCAACGATCCCGGTACGGATTTCGCGCGCTTCGAGCCGATGAAGAAGCGCCGGTAGTCCGGGCATATCGGAGAGTGGATTCCCGAGCACGCCGAGAGCGATATCCCCGTCGCTTGCTGCAGCACCGGCGTACTCTACGAAGCGCTCGATCTCTTCGCTGCCGCCGCGCACGAACAGCGCCGCATCGCGCACGACGTTCGGTTCCGTGGCGATGCCTTTGCCCGTTAGGAACGCCGTGAGCGCCGGCGGCGCGAGCACCGTCGGAACGCGCGCGGCAGCGCGCAGCGCATCGAGGCTTCCGAGCGTGAGCAGGGCCGGGTCCCCGGGACCCAGGCCAACGATACGAACGAACATCGGTCGGGAACGCTTCGTGCCGGAAGTAAAAAGACCCCGGATAGCTCCGGGGTCTTCACGTCGCAAAAGCTCGTCTCTATTACGGACTGGCTGCCGGAGCGGGTGCGCCCGAACCGGCGGGCGACGGGAATGCCGATGCGAAGCGCGGGTCCGTTACTTGAATGTTGGCTTTTTGCTGCAAGCTTGTGAGGAACGGCTGAATTAGCGGCGCTTCCTGTTGTTGGCGCAGCATATCCGCGATGCGGTC
Organism: Vulcanimicrobiota bacterium; assembly: GCA_030854045.1. Classification (GTDB taxonomy): domain Bacteria; phylum Vulcanimicrobiota; class Vulcanimicrobiia; order Vulcanimicrobiales; family Vulcanimicrobiaceae; genus JALYTY01. The sequence continues at coordinate 28,207 of JALYTY010000012.1, forward strand.
GTGCGTGCTCGCAAGCGTCCCTTTCGTACCCGATTGCCGCTCGAGCACTTCGATGATGTGATAGCCGAACGGTGATTTCACGGGCGCGCTCACCTGGTTAAGCGGCATCGAAAATGCGGCTTTATCGAACGCGGGCACCATTTGACCGCGGCGGAAAAGGCCGAGATCGCCGCCTTTGTCCTTGCTTCCCGGATCGATCGAATACTGCTTGGCCTCTGCCGCGAAATCTTTGCCGCCTTTGAGATCGGCCTCGACTTTGTTTGCGGTTTTGATATCGGCTACGAGAATGTGCCGGGCGTGAACTTGCTCCGGTTTATCGAATGCGGCATGGTTCTTATCGAAATACTGCTTGATCTGCGCGTCGGAGACTTTAACGTCCTTACCGACGGCTTTGTCGATGATGATCTGCTCGCGCAGGGCGTTATGCACGTCGGTCTCGCTTAAACCGCGAGCCTTAAGCATCTCATCCCACGAACCGTTGGGGAAATTTGCTTTAAGTTCGTTCTCGCGCTGCGAGATCTCATCGTCGCTGACGGTGAGATTGTTCTGCTTCGCATATTGATCGATGAGCACTTCGCGAACCATCTGCTGAAGCGTGCTCGCGGCGGCGGGACTTGATTCGAGCTTGCCGTCAAAGTCGGCTTTGCCGATCGCTTGGCCGTTGACGGTAGCGACATTGCCGCCGCCGCCCGTGCCTGAGCATGCGGTGATCGACGCGGCAAGGAAAACTGTAGCAAGACCCGCGCAGACGCGGCCGGCTTTTGACATTGCGAACTCCAGATAAGAGAAAGGGCGTGCGTATTAAGCGGAGTCAAGGGCCCCGCTCGACGGTGGCAGGTTCGTTCGGAAGCGTGACGGTCCTCCCCATCGGTCTTTTCGGCCTACATCGCCTCCAGCAGGCGGCGCAGCAGCGGCATCCAGACGCCTTCCGGGCTGGACCCGTTGCCGATCGGCGGCAGATCGACGAGCACTTTGCCCTCGGCAAAGCGGAACTTGTTCTTCGTAAGGGACTGAAAAACCGGAATGGTTCCCGCGCTGAGCTGGAATCCGGACCCCACCCCGAGCGTGAGGCGCTTCTCATCGACGATGACCCGCGTCACGTGTTTTTGCAGCGCAACCGCGCGCAATTTCGTTAATTCGACCAAGTGCTCGAGCGGTGTCGGGAAAACGCCGAAACGGTCGCGAACTCCCGCCGCGATCTCTTCAACTTCCGCTTCGGTACGCGCTTTGGCAAGCTGCTGGTAGACGGCAATCTTTTGCGAGACTTGCGGAATGTATTCGTTAGGAATGAACGCGCTGATCTTGACGTCGATAACGGCTTCGCGCTGATCTTCCAGCGACGGCGCCATTCCACGGCGCTGCGCGATCGCTTCGGCGAGCATCTGGCAATATGTGTCGAAACCGACGGACCCGATAAACCCGGATTGCGCCGCGCCGAGCAGATTGCCCGCGCCGCGGATCTCCAGATCGCGCATCGCAATCTGTAGTCCGGATCCTAAGTGCGCGAATTCGCGAATCGCTTCCAGCCGAGCCTTGGCATCTTCGCTTAGCGCTTTGTGTCCTTGATAGAGCAGATAGCAATAGGCTTGATGGTTCGAGCGTCCGACGCGCCCGCGGAGTTGATAGAGCTGCGCCAAACCGAACCTGTCGGCGTCGTTGACTAGCATCGTATTGACGTTTGCGATGTCGATGCCGTTTTCAATGATCGTGGTCGCCACGAGCACGTCGGTGTCGCCTTCGATGAAAGACTGCATCACGGGCTCGAGTTCGCTCTCCGTCATTTGCCCATGTCCGACGCTGATGCGCGCGCGCGGAACGAGCTTTTCGAGCGCGTTTCTCACCGCGTAGATCGACTCGACGCGGTTGTGCAGATAATAGACTTGACCGCCGCGATCCAGTTCGGCCGTAATCGCCCGCTGCACGATCGCATCGCTCGTCGGAACGACGACGGTTTTCACCGACATGCGATTTTTCGGCGCGGTTTGAATCAACGAAAGGTCGCGCACGCCCATAAGCGACATATGCAGCGTGCGGGGGATCGGTGTCGCGGAAAGCGTCAAGACGTCCACCGACGTTTTATACTCCTTGAGACGCTCTTTGTGCATGACGCCGAAACGCTGTTCTTCGTCAACGACGATGAGGCCGAGATCGCAGAAGGCGACGTCCTTCTGCAGCAGGCGGTGCGTGCCGATGATCACGTCTACGCGGCCTTCTGCGAGGTCCTTGAGTGTTAGCCGCTGTTCGGCCTTCGTTCTGAAACGCGAAAGTTCGTCGATACGAACGGGAAAACTCGCGAAGCGGGCGGTGAAGTTGCGATAGTGCTGCGCCGCAAGGAGCGTCGTCGGAACGAGCACTGCGACCTGTTTCTTATCCGCGATCGCTTTGAACGCCGCGCGCATCGCGACTTCGGTCTTCCCGTATCCGACGTCGCCGCAAACAAGCCGGTCCATCGGCCGCGTGCGTTCCATATCTTCCTTGACGGCATCGATCGCTTTAGCTTGATCGGGCGTCGGTTCGTACGGAAAGGCTTCTTCCAACTCCCCTTGCCACGTGGTGTCCGCGCCGAATGCGTAGCCGCGCGAGAGCTCGCGCTGCGCGTAGAGATCGACCAAGCCGTCCGCGATCTTGGCAAGCGACTCGGAAACGCGCGACTTCGCGCGTGCCCAATCGGCGCCGCCCATCTTTGAAAGCCGCGGCGATTGCCCTTCCGTGGCGGAGTATCGCGTGACCTGATGCATCTGCGTAACGGGCACGAGCATGCGATCCGAACCTGCGTAGCGAAGATCGAGATAGTCTTGCGTCGCGCCGAGAATCGTCTCGGTGCGCAGGCCGAGATATTGTCCGATTCCGTGAACGGCGTGGACGACGTAATCGCCGACTTTGAGATCCGCAAGGGTTACGGGGACGCCTTCCTTGACGGCGCGAAGCTTAACGCGTTTGGGCGGCTGGCCGAATATTTCACGATCGCCGAGCACGCGCAGCCGAGGGCTCGCAAGAGCAAAGCCGCCTTCGATACTGCCGTGGTCCACATAGACGGTGTCGCGGCCGGCACGAAATGAAAACGCCGACGAATTGCGTTCCGCATTGATGCCGGCTGCACGCAGCAGATCGATCGTGCGCGAAACTGCGGAACTCACGATCACCACCGTCTCGCCTTCGCGCACCCACTCGCGGACCGACTGCGAGAACAATTCGATCTGACGGTTGAAATGCTCGACCGGCCGGCATTCCAAGACGTGGCTCGCAGTTGCCGCCGGAAGCCAGTTCAGTTCCTCTGCGGTCTCGATTGCTGCCGGAAATACGAGCGACGGATGCGTTAAAAAAGCCGGCGCAAGATCGGCAAGCCGCAGATGCGGCGCGGCGACTTCAGCGAGCAGCGCTTCATCGACTTCGGTCTCGTCGATGGAGAGTTCTCCGGAATCTACTCCTGCAAGCAACACGCTGCGCTCGCGCGATCGTTCTTCTTCGAGTGCCCGTTCTACCGTGAGCAGCATGCCGGGTTCGTCGAGCACAACGATCGTGTTGCCGGGAAGAAAATCGACGATCGTCGATCGCTCCTCATAGGCAAGCGGAAGCCACGATGCCGGAACGTCCCCACCGCTTTCGATGAACGTCGAAAGCGCCTGACGCACGTTCGGCGGTCCCTGGTATCGCTCCAGGATGCGGTCTCGATACTCGGGCGCACGCGGAATTTCGCTCCAAGCAACGATGTCGAGTCGTTCGATTGCGGAATCGCTGCGCTGCGATGCGAGATCGAACGGCCGTATGCTTTCGATCGTGTCGCCGAAGAACTCGATGCGCGCCGGCGCATCGGCCGTCGCTGCGAAGAGATCGAGTATTCCGCCACGCACGGCGTATTCGCCGACAGCGCTGACGACGTCGGTTCGTACGTAACCCAGGTCGAACAATCGATGCTGCAGCGCTTCCCAGCCGGCGTCCTCGCCGACGCGTAACGTAAAGGCGAGCGCATCGAACGTTGCGCGGGGCATCACGAACTGCCGCAACGCAACGACCGGCGCGAGAACGATTCGCGGCTTCCCCGTTGCAAGATCCGCCAAAAGCGTCATGCGCGCGCTGCGGTCGGACGGGCTCTCAATTGCCCCGATGGCCTCGTCGCGGGATCGCAACAGGGCAACCCGTTCGGGCTCCTCTTCGCCCATGTAATACAAGAGGTCCGCGAAGGCGCGTTCCGCGACGTCGGGCGTCGGAACGATCGCGAAGATGGGTTTGCGGACGGCTCGAAAGAGCGCGGCCAAAAGGGCCGGACGCGCGGCCCCAACGGTCTCGTGGCAGACATAGCTGCCGCGAGCGCCGCGCAGTTCCTCGGAAAGTTTTCCGAGCGTGCGGTTGGACCGTACGAGTTGGTCGAGCAATGCCTCGTTTAAGCCGCCGGGCGCAAACGGCGGACTTTCAATTAGTTCGGTGTTCATGAGGAGCGGCTGATTATAGCACGTTTTCGGACGGTCAGGATTGCCGCATAAGGAGACGTTGCGAGAACGCCGCCTGCCAGATTAAGGGCAAGCGACGGAACGGCAACTGCATCGGGCACGTACCGCAGCAATGCAATCGCCGTGACGGCGAGCGCGGTCAAGCGTAGCTTCGGATCGCTCGCGAAAGCCGCCAGCGCGACGATCCAGATTCCATACCACGGATACGGATTGGGAACGAGCACCCACAACGCAAGCGCGATTGCGAGAAGTCGGTTGAGGCCGGTGTACGTGCGCGCGTGCAACGCAACGGCAAGCGCGACTGCAGTAACGGTCAGCGCGGTGAGCGTTGCGGCAAACGCCGGTGATTGAGGCACGATCCACGTCGCGGCGCTCCACGGCACCGCAGCAACGGAGGCGAACGGTATGAAATGTCCGTGCGGCGCAATCGTGGAGAGTACGGCCGAGAACCAGCGCGCGTACGCCGCGGCCACGATGGCGGCTGCAATGCAAGAAGCAGCTACGCCGCGCGCGCGGTGCGAAATCGAGCGAACGATGGTGACCGCAAACACGGCGATCGCGGGAAGTTTTATCGAAACGGCGACCGCCGCTGCGATCGATGCAAGGGACGCAGATCGGCGGCCGATGAAAAGCGCGGCCATGGCAACGGCGATTGCGAGCGCATCGTTGTGACCTTCGATCGCGCTCCACAACACGACCGGATTGCAGCCGAGAAATACCGCGGCGAAGCGCGCATTTTGCGTGCGCTTCTGCAAGCCGGCGCAGAGTACGGCGCACGCAAGCAGCGAAAACGTTGCGAGCATGCGAAAGGCGTTGAGTTCCCACGCGACGGAGGCGTCTGCGAAAAGCGATGCAATGCCGCGCGCGATCGCGACGAACGATTCGCCGTACACGCATACCGGAAGTTGCGGCCATTGCCAAACGGCGGCGGCGAACGTTGGGTTACTCGCCGGCAGCGCTGCATGTGCGTAGGGATTGAGGCCGATGCGAGCCATCTCGCCGTATGCCGCGTAGGCATAGATGTCGCTTGAGAAGAGCGGCGTGAACCAGGCGGCAAAGCAGCACGCCGCGGCTGCCGTAGCGATCGTCACGCGAACCGGCGGAGGGCGCCTGAGCAAGGCTGCGTACGCCGCGAAAGCCGCGACCAGCGTGACGAGCAGCATGCCAAGCGAGAGCGAGCCGTAGGCGCCCCACGCAGTAGCGACGGGGACCGGTTGTGCGAAATCAACGCCCAAACGCGTGGGCGCGTGCGCGGCTATCAGGCGGCTCGCGAGCGTTCCTAGTGCAAATATTGCAACAAACGCAAGGGGCCGTATCATTCGCGCGCCGGAAGCGCCGCCATGCCGAGCGCGATGAGCAGTATCCAGGGCCCGCCGACTTTCGGGTAAAAGATCATGTAATCTGCGAGCTGATGCAGCGCGAGTGCGAGCGTTGCCGCGAATGCGGCACACGTCCAAGCATTGTTCCGAAGGCCCATCCAAAGCGTTCGCAGTGCGATTGCGACGAACGCCGCGACGGCGGCAAAAAGCACGATACCGCCTTCAGCCAGCGATTGCAGGTACCAGCTGTTCGCGTGCGTGCGAACGCCGTACACTCCGGCCTGCGGGAGGTCGAGTTCGTAGTTTCCCGCCCCGACGCCGGTGAGCGGATGCAAGCGAAAGAGATACAGCGCGGCTTTCCACAGTTCCGATCGATTGCCGACACCGCCCGCGTACGCCGATTGCGTAGCGGTGACGCGGAAAAGGTTGTTCGATTGTACTAGCGTCGACCAGATACCGGCGCCCGCTACTCCAAACGCAACGCCGACCGCGAAGGGAATGAGGGCACGCAGCGCGGCGCGCCCTTGCAAACATACCAGCGTAGCAATCACGACCGCATTTCCCGCGATGCCTCCTCTGGAAAAGGTGAGCACCAGTATGCAGCCGATGAATCCGAGTGCGATATCGGTAAGCTTCGTTCGTGCGCTAAGGCTCCAAGCCGCGAGCGTCGCCGTCGCGATCTCGCAGTATCCCGCAAGTTGATTGGGTCCTTCAAGCAGTCCCGCGATGCGCGGAACGGGATGCCCGTGCATCCATAACCCTGAGGGCGCGCCGATAAGTTCGTCTAAGAGCGCCGAGAACGCAACAATTGTCGCGGATATCGCAAAAGCGCCGCGCAACAGACGATCGTTGCGGTCCAGCCGGTATGCAAAGTATGCTGCGGTCGCGAGCGCAAGATATCCTATGGCCTTAAGCACCTCACGCAGTACCGCGATGCGATCGTGCGCGTGGAGTCCGCTTGCGGCGGTCGCCGCAACGAGCGCTGCAAGCGGCAGTGCGAGCGTCTGAAGGCGTTTCTCGCGGAGCAACAGACCGATGCCCGGATATCGTATCAGTCCCGCGATAACGCCGATGAGAACGACTTTCGGAAACGTGATTGTCGTTGAAAAGACGTAGTGGTACCACGAAAAAGGCTGCACAAAAAGCAGCGCCGCGAGCCCGTACGATGCGCGTCGTGCAGTTGCGATCGCCACCACGACGAGGACCAGCGCGAAAAGCATTGCCGCGATCGGGTCGAGCGGGACCGGTATGGGGAAGCGGTCGACGACCGGCTGGTAGTGCACCGCGGCGGGCTTCGCGCATACGAGGAAGAAATCCACGCGAACCGATGGACGAAATGCAGATGCGGCGGTTAATCGAGCGCAAGCGCGACGGCGAAGCGATCGAATCGCCTCTTTGGGAAGCGGTCGTCGCCGCGTACCTCGCGCGAACCATCGATGACGCACAGATGGCAGCGATGCTCATGGCGTGCGTCTTTCGCGGAATGACGGTCGAAGAAACGTATTCCTTGACGCAAGCGATGGTGGGCAGCGGAGAGGTCCTGAGCTACGATCGCTCGGTGCCGGTCGTCGACAAACATTCAACCGGCGGAGTAGGCGATTGCGTATCGCTCGTCGCCGTACCGCTGGTCGCCGCCTGCGGCGTGAGAGTGGCGAAACTTTCCGGGCGCGCTTTAGGCCACACCGGCGGCACGATCGATAAACTGGAAGCAATTCCGGGATTTGACGCGTCGTTGACGATGGATGCGTTCGTTACGCAGGTCCAGCGCGTGGGATGCGCTATCGCTGCGCAAAGCGAATCGATCGTGCCGGCCGATAAACGACTCTATCGCCTGCGCGACCGCACCGCGACGGTGTCGAGCGTAGGACTCATCGCAGCCTCCATCGTCTCGAAGAAGATCGCCGGCGGCGCAGATGCGTTCGCGTTCGACGTTAAATGCGGGAGCGCGGCATTTATGCGCGATGTCGCGCAAGCGGAAGAACTAGCGCGAACGTTAGTCGAGCTTTCGCTGCGATTCGGGCGGAAAGCGCGCGCAATGGTAACCGATATGGAAGAACCGCTCGGCCGTTCGATCGGATCGGGGCTCGAAGCGATCGAAGCGCGCGACCTGCTTCGATCGGGTGCAGCGGAACCGCGCGTTTTGGAAGCGTGTGTGCACGTTGCCGCCGCGATGCTCAACCTTGGCGGAATCGAACGGCCGCGAAGCGCCGCAGAACGAGCGCTTCGAAACGGCGCCGCTTACGAGAAGTTTGTCGAAATGATCGAAGCGCAGGGCTCATCGCGGCGCGCCTTGGAAGCGATGCGTCCCCATCCTGTGCAGCGCGCGATATTCGCGCCGATCGCGGGTTTCGTCGGCGCAATCGACGCCGTTTCCCTGGGTAATCTCGCTCGGGAAATGTCCGCCGAAACACCCGCCGCCGGCATAATCATGCGCGTGCGGACCGGCGATTATGTAAACTCCGGCGACGTGCTGGCGACGGCATGCGGACCGCATCCGCCATTAGAATCGCTCGTGCAAACGTTCACCATCGCGTCCACGGCCCCACCTCCACGCCCGCTCCTCCAGAAAACAATCGGCTAACGCGTCGATTTTTGCAGCAGCAAACGAGCTCCCAGGCCCTGCTCAGCTGCGTTCGATGTCCTTGATTAAGTAGAGTGGGCGGCCTTTTACTTCATCGTAGATGCGGCCGATGTATTCTCCCAAGATGCCGAGGCTGATGAGCTGAACGCCGCCCAGAAAGAGTACGGCGACGATCGTGGACGCCCAGCCTTTGGTGTACGCCGGCGGATTGAGGCTAAGAAACTTAAAACCGATCACGACGAGGGCGTATACGAACGCGATGGCGCTGGAGACGAATCCAAGATAGGACGCAAACCGCAGCGGCACGTCGGAAAACGACGTGATGCCGTCGATTGCGAAGCGAATCATCTTCGGAAGCGGATACTTCGTAACGCCGGCGCGCCGTTCGTCGCGATCGTACTCAACGCCGACTTGGTTGTAGCCGACCCAGCTGACGAGACCGCGTAAGAAGCGGTGACGTTCCGGCGTGCGTTTGAGCGCTTCCACGACGCGGCGGCTCATCAGCCGAAAGTCTCCGGTGTCGACTGGAATGGAAACTTTCGTCAAGCGTTTTATCGTGCGGTAGAAGATTCTCGCAGTCAAAAGCTTGAACGCGCTCTCCCCCTTTCGCGTGCGCCGAACCGCGTACACGACGTCGAAACCATCGCGCCATTTGTCCATAAAACCGGCGATGAGTTCGGGCGGATCTTGAAGATCGCCGTCCATGAGCACGACGGCTTCACCTTGCGCGATGTCCATGCCGGCGGTAGCGGCCAGTTGGTGCCCGAAGTTGCGCGATAAGTTCACCAAGATAATGTTAGGGCGGCGATCGAGTTCTCGCCGGAGCTTCGCGAGCGTTCCGTCCGTGCTGCCGTCATTGACGAGCACGATTTCATAGCTTGCTACGTTATCTAGGCGCGCGACGATGTCCGAAATCCGCTCGAGCAAAGGCGCGACGTTATCCTCTTCGTTATAAAGGGGAACGACGATGCTCAGCGTGGGGCGAGCCTCCGCGACGGTCATCGGGCGCGGGTTCGACGCTATCCAAGGAGAAGACTACCGTCCAATGCGATTTCTCGTTCCGGCGCTTCTTGCTGCAACTGCGTTATGCGGCTGTTCGGCGATAAGCGGCCACGCTTCACAGGTTCAAACGGCGCCGCGAGGCTCGAACGTTGCCGCGGCTACGCCGGGCGGCGCTTCGGCATCATCGCCCCGCCCCGCTTCGGCATCATCGCCCCGCCCGGCATTGAGCGCCGGTCTTCCGTCCGTCGCCCCAAGCGCTACACCGACGGGGGCGCCGCCCGATGCTCCGCCGCTTATCTACAAAGTCAACATCGATAAGACCACGGTGAACGGCGGCGACACGCTTTCGGGTTCGGTGCTCACTTCGTCCAACGTCGCAAGCGTGGAAGCGCGTGTCGCAACCTATAGCATCACGGTTCCTAAAACCGGCGTCGGCCAGTTCGCACTCTCATATGTAGTACCGAAGCTGCCGTTTTTTTTAGCTAGAACTTACGACATGTCGATCATTGCGCGCAATACGCGCGGCGACGCAACGTCCACGACGATTCCGATTACGATCCACTAAATGCTCTCCGGGTGCGGCGTTGGTAATCCCGAGGGCAGATTGGGGAAAGGCGCCGGGTTGTACGGCGTTGGAATGACGTTGGGCTGCACGGTTTGCGTTCCGGCGATCGTGTCGGCCCAGTTGTAAACGATGTCGTTGACCGCTCGGACGTCGGCGTCGGTAACGGCTACTCTGCGCGCGTTTCGTTCCAAGCCGTTTTCCCCGCGCTCTTCGGATTGCAGCGAACCGCGCGTGTATAAATAGTTCAAGACCGTGCCCGACGCAAAGCGGCGCGTGATCCGGAAATGCAGTGCGTCGATGCGGTCCATTTGAATCGCCTGTGGATTCCATCCGCTCGAATCGGTCGCGATGAATATCTGAGCGCCGGGCGGCGTGAGCGGTGGCACTTGAACGGTGACGACGACCAAGACGGGCCTTCCCGTCCCGGCGATCGACCCGGCGGCGGGATAGCCGGAGATGTCGGATGCCTTTGGAGCGAGTTCGGGATCCGGATAGGCCGGCGTTTGCTGCACCGAATACGATGCGACGTCGCCGGATAACGGTTCGATCGGCAACGGAGTGTGCGAAAGATCGAGTTCTGCGACTGATCCATGCGCGTCGAACACGGCTCGAGCATACATCCGCGGCCGCGGCAGATCGGTGGTCGCAGATTTCGTCGCGTCGTCGATGATCTTCACGCCGGTTTCCACGCGAAACCCGGCGCCGTTCGTGAAGAAAACGAAGCCGTCTTGGAAGGCGAGAAGCTGACCGGTCATGCTGACGGAGCCGGCGGCCGCCACGGTCGCGAACAACAATGCGGCCGCTATCGCGAAGGATACCGACCATCGCTTCATTGGGGACTCACCTGAACGATGAATTGGGGACTCCAGCGCTGCGTTCCGAAATTGAAGTAATAGCTCCGTTGGATGTCGATCGTGAAGTGCTCGGCGAATCGCGCGCGGACTTCGCCCGTGACATCGTATGGCGGCTGCCCTAAATATGTCGTATAAATATACTGCCCTAAAACATTTGTAGGCGGCGGTGCAAATAGTCCCGGAGACGGAAACGGGAAATCTCGGTGCTGGCGGAAGACGATCGTAGCCAAGAGGTTCGGCGTTGCGGAATAGGTCGTCGAAAGCGCGAGCGTCCGCTGCGTCGCGACGCCGCGAAAGGAAGCGAAACTTTGAACCGGCGAGCCGTTGATGACGGGAACGTACGGCTGATATCCGCTGTGTATGTAGTAATCGCCGGTATTCGTAATCGTGTACGATGAGTAGGCGGAAATATCGCGCGAAAACGTCCGGCTTACGCTCAGCGCAGTCGTCGCCGTATCGACATGGTGCGGCACCGAGAACCATTGCCGCTGCTTATCGAACGACGCGTTGAAAAACATCGTCCGGTATCCGTTGTCGCGGTCCCCGAACTTCACGCTTGGGGTGTAGAATGTGAAGCCCGCGAGATGGTTCCAGATTGTCGTGTAGTTTACGCCGCCGTACTGTTGGAGCGGATATGCGTCGTGATTGAAACCGATCCCGTATCGAATCTGCTCGTAGAGCGGAAGCCGTGCGATCTGATGGTTGAAGGTACTCGCAACGAGTTGCGATGAGACGGGATGAGATTTCGAGACCGGCGCTTGCGGTCCGAGCAGGTCGTAGTTGACGAAGCTCGTTTGCGACGTTAGATAGGATTGCCGAAACGCTTGCGTTGCCGTAATAACGTTAAATGCCGACGCCGCCGTTGGTTCGGAGAAGCCTCGCTGTGTCGTAAAGAGCTGAGAGAACGTCGTGAGGTTGAAGCGCGATCCGATGCGGTCTCCGGTGAAGAGGTTAAAGAAGCGGTTTTGCTTTGTCGCCGGATTTATGGAAAATACGGCATACTCGTGCGACCCTGCTAGGTGCTGCTCGAGTGAGGCATAGACGTGATTGACCGGATCGTCGCGCAGGTGCACCGCCGTAATGGAATTGTTGTTTCCCGTGACGTTCCAGGTGGCATCGTAACTCGCGCCGGAAAGCGAGTTCTGAGCGAGGTCCTGGTTCGAGCCGAAATTGACGTAGAACGACGGCAAGGGAAGCCCGGCGCCGAAGAGGTACGCAGTCGGACGAGCGAAGCGGACAAAAGACTTTGGGCTAATCGTTGCCGCGCGGGCGACGATATCCGCGCGAGCATTTCCCAGTTGCGGAAACGCAAAAACGTCGCCCGGCATCTCTCGACCTTTGAGCGGAGCTAAGTAATTTCCGTCAACGTATGTCCAGCGGTCCGGCTCGCCGACGACCGGAATGAAATACACGCGGTTGAAATCGAGATAATTCGAGACTGCGGCGCCCGCAAGAGTTCCGCCTCGCGCGTGCAGATGCACGTGGCTCGCAATGAGATAGCGATTCAACTTGAGGTCCATCGAGAAAGCGTCGCCGGTTACCACCGTGCCGTCGCTGGACTCCAGGCGCACGTTGCCGTCCGCCTCCAACGCGAAGCGATCGTAATAGAAGGCGATGCGGTCCGCGCTCAATCGCATCAGCGTCCCGGCGCACGCGGGTGCTGACGTAATAGCGAGAAGCACGGCGAGAGCCCCGAGCACGCGGAGCGAGTTTTGTCGCAAAAGTTGGTCCGTTAAAGGGTGAAAGTGGCGGAGTTGCCGTTTTCGTACAGTACGTCGACTCTCATGCTGCTGTAACGTTTGCCGAAGGCGTATTCTCTTATAGTGTATGCGGGGCTGCTCCGCGCCGAAGCAGAAACGCGACACGAAAGGAGCGTATGCGGGTCGTTACAATCGTGTTGGACTCATGCGGCGTGGGCGCGTTGCCCGACGCGGCCGCATACGGCGATGCGCCCGGTGCCGACACTCTTGGGAATGTTTCTCACCGAATCGGCGGCCTCCGGATGCCGAACTTCGAGCGTCTGGGGCTCGGTTGCACGACGAACGTCGACGGCGTTCCCGCTACCGCGCTTCCGACGGCCCGCGTGGGGCGTCTGCGCGAAAAGAGTCGCGGAAAGGACACGATCACCGGACATTGGGAGATGGCAGGAATCATCACGTCGGTGCCGTTTCCGACATATCCGCATGGATTTCCACAAGAGGTCGTCGATGGGTTCACGCGCATCGTCGGAAAGCCGCCGCTCGGCAACATTCCTGCCTCCGGTACGGAGATCATCGAGCGTCTCGGCGAGGAGCATTGCATGTCGGGCAGGCCGATTTTGTACACCTCCGCGGATTCGGTTTTCCAAGTTGCGGCGCATGAGGGAATCGTGCCGTTGCCGCAGCTCTACGATTGGTGCGAGCGATCGCGCGAGATGCTAACGGCGCCCCACAACGTTAATCGCGTGATCGCGAGGCCGTTCGTCGGGAAATTGGGCACATTCGTCCGAACGCCGAACCGGCGCGACTATGCAATCGAGCCCCCGCCTAGCATCCTTGATGTCCTTGCCGAACGAGGTGTGGACGTCCACGGTGTGGGGAAAATTTGCGACATCTACTGCGGCCACGGCATCGCATCATCGGTGCGAATTGCAGACAATGCCGAAGCTATGGAGAAAACATTTGCACTGCTCGATCGAATCGAACACGGATTCATCTTCACGAACTTAAATGATTTCGATTCGAAATACGGGCACCGCCGCAACGTTCGGGGCTATGCAGATGCTCTTGAGGAACTTGACGCGTTGATTCCGCGGCTCGAATCGCTGTTGCGCCCGGGGGACAACGTCATTTTTACGGCAGATCACGGCTGCGATCCCACCGCGCCCGGAAGCGACCATACGCGCGAATTCGTTCCGTTCGTTCACCTCGGACCGCACGATGGCGCGGTGCTCGGAGAGATCGACGGGCTGGACACCGTCGGCAAGTACGTCGCAGAGGCATTACGGTAGCGGTACGATGCAAAGCGCTATTCAGATTCTCGACCGCCGGGACGTTCCGGCTTCATGGGGAGCATTGAAGCGGGCGGTCGACATCGGGCTCGGGCTCCTGCTCTTCGCGATTGCGCTGCCGTTCATTATCTTCGCCGTTGTTGCAATCGTTGCGGTGAGCCGAGGATGGCCGTTCTACGCGCAGGAGCGGGTGGGCCAATACGGACGTTGCTTTCGCATGTTCAAGCTTCGCACGATGGTGAGAAACGCGCATCAGCAGCGGGACGCGCTCATGCACCTCAACGAAGCGGACGGCCCGATCTTCAAGATACGGAACGATCCGCGGCTGCATCCCTTAGGGAAGTTTTTGCGACGCACCAGCATCGATGAATTGCCGAATCTGATCAACGTTCTGAGCGGCGACATGTCGCTCGTCGGACCACGTCCGGCGCTTCCTTGCGAAGTCGCGCATTACGACCGGTATGCCGAGCGCCGGTTGAGCGTACCGCAAGGCATCACCTGTCTGTGGCAGATCAACGGGCGCAGCGACGTTTCGTTTGAAGAGTGGATGCGGCTCGACAACCAATACGTCGATTCGTGGTCGCCGCTCGGCGACATCGGTATTCTGATCCGCACCATTCCGGTTGTGCTTCGAAGGGACGGCGCCCATTAAAGCGCAGCTTCGCGTCGTCGTTCCTGAGCGGCCGCGCCGCAAACGAATGTCGCTTGCGAGTTCGACGTTTTTTGTCATCGGCGCGACGCTTGCCTCCACGATGCTGGGTTTCGCTCGCGAGGTCGTCAACGCGAAATTCTACGGCACGCAATGGGAGATGGACACGTTTCTCGCCGCGGCCACCGTACCGACGATTCTCTTCGGCGTATTTAACGGCGCGCTCGTTAGCGCGCTCGTTCCGACGTTTTCGGAGTACATCGCAAACCATCGGGAAGACGATGCGTGGGTTCTAGGCAGCACGATTGTCAACGTGCTTGCGATTATTCTAACGGGATGCGCCATCATCGGCTACGTGGCCGCGCCCTGGTACGTTCCCATCATCGCGCACGGATTTCCGCCGCCGCAGATGAGTGTGGCAATCCACATGACGCGATGTCTAATGCCGAGCATCGTTGCGGTGAGTTTGAGCGGCGTACTCTCCGCGATGCTTAATGCGTACCATCGGTTTCGTTCTGCGGCGCTTACGGGAATCGCAATCAATGTCGTCACGATTGCCGCGGTCATGTTGCTCGATCACAAGTACGGCATTTTCGCGCTCGTCTTTGGAACGGCGTGGGGCCTGATAGCGCAGCTGCTCGTTCAAATGCCGGCGTTTTTGCGGATCGGCAAATACCGCCCGATCGTCGACCTACATCATCCGGGGTTGGCGAAGATGTGGCTGCTGCTCGGGCCGATCGTCATCGGCAGCGCGGCGGGACAGCTGGCGATGTTCTTCGACCGCTTCTTCGCATCGACATTACCGCCCGGCTACATGGCGGGAATGAACTATGCAACCAAACTGGTCAACTTTCCGCAGCAAATTTTCGCAGCAGCCATTGCGACGGTTATCTTTCCGCTGCTGGCCGCGCAGTTTGCCAGAGACAATCGCCGAGGCGTTGCCCGAAGCGCCGTCACCGGACTGCGGCTCGTCAACTTCATCACTATTCCATCGGTGTGCGCGCTGATCGTTCTCGCGCATCCGATGGTGCAGACGCTATTCGAACGAGGCACTTTCGGACCGCCTGCGACGGACGTCACCGCGGCGCTTTTGCCATACGGCGCACTGGGGCTCGTAGCGCTGGCTGCGAACGTCGTGTTGACGCGCTGTTGTTTCGCATGCCGTGAAACGGGCATGACGGTCGCTATTTCGGTAATCTCCGTATTGGTCAACATTTTGCTCTCGATGATGTGGCTGCCCTCGCTTGGCGCTCGAGGGCTGCTGCTGGCAAATAGTTTGAGCCAAATGCTGCAAGCCGTACTGTTGCTTTCACTCGTCGCTCGGCTTGTGCAAGGAATCGATTGGCGCGCTCTGGGCATATCGATTGCGAAAGTCGCGGCCGCCTCTGCCGCAATGTTCGCGGCGCTGCATTGGATTCAGGCCTTAGGCGTCGTTCCTGAGACGACGCTCGTATCGCGCGCTTGGTTTTTGTTCGGCCAGATTATGATCGGAGCGGCAGTATTTATCGCGGTCGCTCGCGTCGTCGGGGTTGAAGAACTGGATCTCGCGTGGAAAACGATCGTAGCCAAGTTCGAAAAAAATATCATTGCGCCGTCGGAGAACCGCGATGCACCTATCGCATAGGCCCATCTCTCATTCGGATTCAACTCCGTCTGTAGCCGAGGGTAAGGTTTCCATCCTTATGCCGGCGTTTAATGAGTCCGGCGACATTGCGAAAAACCTGCGTGAAGTCGTTGCAACGTTTTACGATCTGCACGCCGATTTCGAGGTTATATTGATCGATGACGGTAGTCCCGATCAAACCTACCTCAAGGCTCTTCGCGTATTGAGCGAGCATCCCGAATATGTTCGAATAGTTCGCTACGATCAAAATCAGGGTAAAGGCAACGCTCTTATTACAGGCGCCGCTTGCGCTCGCGGCGAGTACGTCGTTTTTCTTGATGCCGATATGGACCTGCATCCGTCGCAGTTGCCTGTTTTTTTTGAAACGATGGAACGAACCGGCGCCGACGCCGTCATCGGATCCAAGCATCACCCGCAATCCAACGTTGAATATCCCATGATCCGGCGAATCTACAGCGTCGGCTATTACACGCTTATTCGATTGCTTTTCAGCTTGCCTTTGCGCGATACGCAAACGGGCTTAAAGCTTTTCAAGAAAGCACTTCTAAACGATGTCTTTCCCCGCGTCCTGGCAAAGCGCTTTGCTTTCGATATCGAACTTCTTGCGGTTGCGAACCATTTAGGATACAAAATCACCGACGCTCCCGTACAGTTAGATTTCCGCCGTACATTGAATCGCATAAAGTTTACGGATGTGTGGCGCCTTTTCTTAGATACTCTCGCGATATTTTATCGCCTCCGTATCCGTCGTTACTATGACGTTATGCATGATCTTTCGTTACGCGACGTTATGACGAAGCATCGTGAGATGCGCGTTGAAGACATCGAGATGGCTCTGAAGGACTAGCCACGGGTTACCTCAGCTGCCGCTTGCGCCTCTACGGAAGGTGCGTGCCGATCGCGTTAATACGCATGCAACTGCGAGCAGCGACGCAGAGCAGAAAACGGCGAACAGCCTGAACAGGCCCGGCTTGAACCACAGGAGAAACGGCCCGGAGTAATCTGCGTGCAATAGCCAAGCGTTGGCGTATCCGTCGATTTGAATGTGTTTTGCGGGCAGCAGCGACTCCCAGCCGACATCGAAGCGCTCACGCAATACTACGACGGAATGGTTAGCGCCCGCCATCCTTCCATAGACGAAAATCGGCGAAGATAACTGCTCGCTTATCCAGCCTTTTTTTCCTGACGTTCTCGTTGTAGCGAACGAGAACGATGCGGGCAAGATCTGTGAAACGACCAACGGCGGAGCGCCATGGAGCACCGGATCTGCGCTGCAAGACAAAGCGCGCCAATGCGCGCTCAATTGCTCCAGCAGATGGCATCCGTGTGCGCTGAGCCCCCCTTTGGCGTCTCCGGCGATTAAAATTCCCGGTGGAGTGGACACCATCGCGTTGGAACGCAGAGTAAAAACATTTAACGGTTCGGCGTAGACCCAAGCATCGAACGTCGGCCACAGCGCCAGTCGTGCCCATCCGTGCGACGGATCTAGTACTGAGGCAAAGACTGATAATCGCGGATACGAGTCGGCGGGCAGCAGTGATTTCGCCCCCGCATATTCAGCCTCGAGGGTACCGGGACCGCTAGAATATTCCAGTATCGCGAGACGTGGAGCGGCGGCGTGAAAGGCAACAAAGGGTTCGAGGATCCGTGGGGCGGCGTGGCGCAGTGATGGTTCCACAGTTTCAGCGAATGCCGAATGGAAAGGCGTCGAAAGCAACTCCCCGATCCCAAAACGCGGAAGCGAAACGGATCTTCTCGGGTTCGTGGTGGGCGCCAAGCGGGCCGCGAACGACGTCGGATATGTTGCGCTCGCTGCCGCAGCGCTCGGGTGTATTCCCAGAGGTAGCGTGAACGGCGAAAATCCGCCTCCCGCTTCATCAGCTTTTCGCACAGGAAAATCGCCCGGAATCGGAAGATAGCGATAATACATTGCTTTCGAAGAGAGTTCTGCTCGACCGCTGTAGGTCGGGACTCCCACCATCAACGTGTTTGCGACTGCTAAAGGCGGAATCAGGACGAGGCCCCCAAGAGCAACGGCGACCGCTCGCGAAGCCGCATTTTTCGGTAACCGTTGCATGCCCAGGGCGAAAGTCAAACCGAATATTACCAAAACTGAAAAATCGTACAACTCCCGAAAAAATGCAAACGCATATACGTGAGAAAACATCCAAGACAGCGGCGCTTGAAGCGGTCCGTTGAGGCCTGAAGCGAAGCTGATTCCCAACAGTGCGATAAAAAAACTGCGCACCGCCATCGCATTTCGCGTCCGTAGTACACCAATTAGTGCGAGAGCAGGGGTCAGCCATAACAACGCTTGAACCGGCGCAGACAAAAGATGATCGGCGTAGCGCGCCATGTAGCCCATCGTTCGCGCAGCTTCCAGCGGAAGCGCGCTTTGTGCCAATTCCCAATGGAGAAACGGCCTATAAGCCGCAAGGGAGTCCCCCGAAGATGCCATCAGGCCCGTCCATTGAGGCATAGTTACGATGGCCGAAGCGATCAGAACGATAGTTATCCAGCCGGCAAATCTTCGCGACCATCGTAACTGCATGGCAATCACAATTGCGAGATCGAAAATTAAAAACTGTTGCTGTGCACTTCCTAAGCCAAGAAGCGCACCACAAACGAGCGCACCGGACGCGCTGTCGTCGAACGCCGCAGCGGCGACCCACGGAAGCAATCCCATCGAAAACAGAAAAAACATGTGGCCCGCATGGAATTCATTGAACGTAACGGGGGAAGCGCTATATGCGACCGCAGCAACAACTGCCGGAACCATGCTTCCTCCGCAGCGTCGCGCGAGCAACAGCATTCCTGCCGACGCAAGTGCGACATATGAAGCCGTCGCGAGTGCAAGACCGAGCTTGGGGCCGGCGATCCATGCTGCCATCCCCTCGATAAGGTTCGGCATCCACGGAAAGGGATAAAACATCGCGCTTCCTACACCGGACGGATCCCAAGCCCAAAACCCCTGAAAGGCGAACGAGAGGCTCTGGCCGCGGTTCGCCGGCCACACCCAGTCGTGTAGAAACGCTGGAACGCCGGTTGCGCCATCAATCTGAATGGCGGTGAATGCCGCTAACACGAACGCAACACAAAGAGCGACCGCGCGATCGTCGCGTAGCTTCACCGAAAGGAACTCTCGAGCGCTAGCTACGCCGCGAGGCTGACCCAGGACGTTCAGATTGCTCCTTCTGCGTTGCGGCTAAAGACGCGGATGATGGCGCTAAAGTTCGCGCCTTTGAATCGGAGTCCTTAGACATATTGCGGGCGTAGCGTAGAACTCGAGCCAGGACGACCGCTTCCTTAAAACAAAGGTGAAGCCCACAAGTTCGTACCGCAATGTCTGCGGAAGTAACGCTTACCCTTGGAAATGTTTTTGATGTCTGAGAAGTCCCTAAATTGCTCCGGTTGAGTGCGATGGCAAGCCGGCCGTCGACTCGACGCGCCATACTGTGCATCGTAGCGTTCGCGCTTGTATGGGCTTTCCTGCAGTATCCCGACCGCCTTCTTTATATACGATATTTCGACGCAGACTCTTACTTTAATCCGCTATGGAAACTAGCGCGAATACTTCAGCCCTGGGACGTTCAGGAGCACCTGGGATCGATAGATCCGCGGGCGCTAATGTACGTTTCGGTTCAACAATTTTTCTTCGCAGCGCTGGCCTTTTTGGGTCCGGACATACTGAGCCGGTTCTTTGTGATCGCCGTCGAATTGGGCGCCTTCTTTTCTTTCTACGCTCTGACCCGGCGCATTGCAGGAAACGTGGGGTTTTTCGGCGCCATAGTCGCCGCTTTTTTCTACGCGTCCAACCCGTACGTCGTGGGCCTGACTCATGATGGATACTCCGTACTACTCGTTCAGTACGTGCTTTTGCCTTTGACCGTTTTCATCGTAGAGATAGCGTTCGCGCGGAGGCAGCCAAATTATCTCGTCGCAATAGCGCTGCTTTTTTTTGCAACCGGCTTTTACAACGTTCCTCTTGTTTTGATCGACCTGCTCACGGTGGCGACGATTCAATATCGGAAGATAGGGGCGCTTCTGCGAATGGACGCGCGCGCGAATCTCAATCTCGTCCTGGCTTTGGCGCTCAACGCATATTGGTTTATCCCCAATATCTTCGGGGTCTTCCTTCACGTCGGATCGAACTATGCAGCGGAAACGACCTCCGATCGCGACGTTACTTCGCTGCATTCTACTCTTACGAACGTCACGCTACTCATTTCGAATCCTTCGATGTGGACTGGTGGTTTTAACGCCCGCGAGTGCACGGCATGTGTCTTCTACGAAAATCCTATCTTTCTCGCGTCGATGCTAGCCGTAGTTATTGCCGCCGTTTACGGGTTAGCGCGTGCGAGGATGTGGGCGTCGCTTGCCACGCTGAGCGTTTTCTTGTGTTTAGGCACGACCATGCGTTATTCGGATCAAATCGTCGGCTTGCCTTACCTCATACTCACCGACTTTCCATTTCTCGCGGACATTTTCCGCGGAGCGGTTAAGTTCAGCGCTTCAACTGCATTCCTGTACGCTATAGGGCTGACGCAAGTATTTTGCACGGCGCGGACGGGCGTAGTGGCGCGAAGCGTGGTCGCTCTCTCGGTGCTGCTGATATCGTGGCCTTTAACGAGCGGGAAAATTATTGAAGCCGGCGCGCGAACCGGCAGCGTCGCTTTCCCCAACTTCCCCGTGACGATCCCGCAGTCATATCTTCGCGCTCGTGAAATCATTGGAGAATTGCCGCAGGACCAAATTGTTCTCATGCAGCCCAACATGCCTTTTGCGGCATACCGGTGGGGCGCTTACGGCAACGACTTCGTACCGGCGTTCCTTGGCAGGCCAACGCTTATATCGAACGCCATCCCCGAACCGAACGACAACGTCGCAGCCGAATTAAGATCTTTCGACGATCCGAAGCTGGATCCGGATTCGGCGCATGCGGAGATGGCGACGATGAGGATTGGATTGGTTCTGGTTCACAAAGACGTGGTTCGGCAATACGATCGCTTCCGGCCCTTGAGATTTTACGGCAACGTGCTTTATGAGGATCGTACTCTCGGGCTCCTAAAGCCGATACATAATCCCGTTCCAAAGTTCGAACTTGCGCAGGCTTCCATTGCCGTAGCCGGGGATAGCATATCCTCATCGCGCATAGCTGCCTTTGGGAACGGAATCGCCGAGGCCGTCAACAGCGGCGTTTGTCCGCGAACGGCCGCCGTTGGAGGCGATCGACGGGCTCTTCGGCACGGCGCCCTTTTTGTTCCCACAACTTGCGACGGCGAAGTGCGTTACCAACTGGCGTTGCTCTCGAGTAACTTTGACGGCAAGATTGGATTTTCTGCGGCCAAACGCGGACAATGCGTGGAAGCGCCTTCTTCGAACCGCGTCTTCTCGTCCGAGGGGCCGCCGAACGTCTACGTCGGGATCGGGCCGGCATATTCAGGCGGTACGTGCGTTTGGTCCAAGAAATCTGAGCGCGCGGGGTCTATCACCGCTTTCCCGCAGGAATGGCCTCTTGCGATGTTGCGCGCAAAGGAGGATTTTCCACGGTCCTTTGGGGGCTTCTTGTTGTCGTTTCCGATTGTTCGCAGTGCAACGGTGCGCGTTATAAATCAAAGTGATTCGTTAACGTGGGTCGGATTATTGATTTCAAAGGGGCCGGTTCGAATAGCGGATCGTTTCGTCGCGAATTCTTACGCGAGCGGTTGGCGCGTACCACCGGGAAGCTTGTTAATCGTTATAAACGTACTGTACTTGACATATTTTGCCGGAATCGCGATAACGGCGCTATCCTCGGCATTGTTGCTGCGCCGTCTTTATAGGAACCGTGCGTTAACTGCCAATGTTTTCGAAATAAATCAATCGTGACGAATCAACTGCCTTCTTTTTCAAGAATCCCACCCCGCCACCGCTGCACGTGAAGACTCGCAAATTTACCATGGCCGTCTTCCATAAAACGATGCGACCCGCTCACATACCGTACTATATCGTTGCAATCGCGCTGGCGTTGGTGGCGGTTGTGGCTTTTCCGAAATCGGAATACGTTGCATCCGGTGATGTTTGGCCAGCATCGTTCATCGCGGGAAATCGAGTACTGGAGCATTCGCTACAGCTTTGGGGCAGTAATATCACGGGAATGGGATCGCCGTATTTCGACCCCGTCGGTGTTCCCCTGGGCGTCTTTAATGCAATCTGCGGTCTCGTCGGCGCAAAAGGACCGGCCGCGCAGTTTCTTTTCCGGGCCGCCCTGTTGCTATTGAGCGGGTTGGGAACGGCATATTTCTCCCGTGCTTTATTTCCATGTCGTAATTTCGTTGTAACCGCTGCTGGTATTGGCGTTGCGATCTCGCTCTACAGCGCCCTCAATATGACAAATCCAATATTCGTCTTTGGACTCGGCTATTTCCCGTTCACTGCCGGATTCGTGCTTCGACGCTTACGCGAACCGGTGCGCTGGACTCGGTTTGCAGGAGAAATTGGATTACTGGGACTCGGCCTGTATTTTCTCGCGACGACGCCGCCTGTTGCAGTCTATTTTTGCATTTGGGTTGCTCTGTGGCTCGCAATCGGTTGGTTTCGGTACCGCACCGTCGGCAAGACGCTGGTTCCCTTGCTGCTCGGCGCCTTACTGGTCGTGGGCATGAACGTTTGGTGGTCCTATGCGGCCGGAATCACGCTCTTCGGTTCGGCGTCTACGAACCAGACATTCGTCTCTCCAATGGCGTGGCAATGGGTCAGCATTCACTCGAGCATCCTGGGACAGCTTTCAATGCAGGGGATGTGGTCGTGGCCGCTAGGAGACTACTTCGCATGGGCTCCGGCGTATTCAGAATCGGCTTGGCGATTCACGCTCTACGTCCCCGCCGCGCTTGCGATTGTCGCCGTATCGTCAATTAGGTCACGCCGTGTGTTTCTTCTTTTTGCGGTGGTTCTTGTATCGCTTCTGATCGGTAAAGGATTGCACGAACCGTTTCAAGGGTTTAACGCATTGCTCTATGCCAAGTTGCCGATGTTTTGGCTATTTCGAGATCCGCAGGTTGAGTCCGGACTAACACTTTACCCCGCGCTCTTCATCCTCGCGGCGCTCGGGGCGGACCAGCTCGTGAAGTTTGCGGCGCTCCCCGAGCGAGCGGCAAAATTGAAGTTTGTGCGCCCTGCGGCGTCGGTTGTCGTCCTCGCGGTGTTCTTCTCAAATGGTTTACCATTCGTCCTAAACTTGCATCTGCCTAACACATGGTTGCGTGGGAGAGCGAAAACGCTCGTCAGCATTCCACAAGACTGGTTCTCAGCCGCGCGATACATCAATTCATCTCCAGGTGACGGAAGGGTTTTGTTGTTTCCAGTAGACGACTTCTATCAAATGCCGTACAAGTGGGGATATTACGGGATCGACGAGGTTGCACAAAGTCTGCTCGATCGGCGAACGCTTACAATCGCTCCAAACGACCTCTACATCAGCGGCTCGCAAGGGTTGAGCGCACTTGACGCGTCGATTCGTGATGCTGTTGAAACGGCGCCCGAAGAAGACCTTCGATCGATGCTTGCCCCGCTTAACGTGCAATGGATTATCGTAAGAGGAGATATTGATACCGATTTTCCCGATCGCTCCATCGAGCACAACGATACGCTGAAGGCGTACTTTACGACGCAAAAAAATATCTTTAAAGTCGCGACATTCGGTAACCTCACGCTATATCGAATATCGGGGGTGCACTCGTACACAAAGGAATTCTCGGGATTCGGCTATTGGAATAGCCGCAAGCCCATTGCTCTAGCGAATGCATCGGCGCTACTGGGCACTGCTGATATGCCATGGTTAACGCTGTCTACAATATCTTCGCTGGCGGATTCGAGCGGTACAACAGCCGAGGCATCGCTGGACCGCGACACCCAAATTAGCTTTTCTCAGCCGGGAAAAATATTACTTCGCCCTTCCGGCCTAGGAGTATACGTTTCTAAGCCCGGAGCCGGCAGACTGGCGGTCACCTTGCGTGGAATATCACTGCGGCGGTCTACCACGCGGAGCATCGGGTGGGAACAAAGCGTTCCAATTAACATTGATCCGGCACTCGGCGTCCTGCGCCGTCTTAGCATCGGCAGCGGCGACTTCGTTCTGCCGGTAAAAACGGCGAAGAATGAATCGTATGTTGGAATGTACGCTCGCGCAGACGCAAAAATGAAAGCCGAAGTAGTCCTCCGTGGAATTGGTGAACGAAATCTAGCGGACGCCGGCGCGTGGGCGCCGCTCGGTGATTGTCGTTTCAATGCGACGCTCGCCAGGCATGCCAATCTCACGTTAACGCGGCTTTTGAACGAGAACGGCATCCGAATTTCCGCCGCCGCTGACTTAGCCTGTTCGAAAATGGTTATCGACGTGTCGCCCGCGCACAACGGCGAACTCTTGCTTACGCTCTCGTACCGATACGTTGCCGGTGCGGCACCGGCAGTTGCGCTAATTGAAGACGGTAAACGGGGACAAGTGTTTGCGCTGCCTACGAACAAAACGAGCTGGGAACATACTTTACCGGCCGCCCAGCGCTCGAGGCTCGAAATCTTCGTCTACGCGGATGCCGACGGCCGTGGCAAAACGATCGCTGAATATTCCAATCTGCGGGTGGTTCGGCAGGGAACTGCTGGAGAAACGAGAGTCTCACTGATACCGATCTCCCGAGCTATACCGGCAGGCCGCTATACAATAAAACGAGTCCGTTTCTTTCCCGTGCAGAACGTCGTCGGCCGGTGGGGTCCCGCGTTCGACGCCGTCAAGCCCGTTAGCGTCGAATCGGCCGGACTTTACGCACATGCATTGGGGAATGGCACGCTAGCGCTTCACGCAAGATCCGACGGCGTCGGTATATCCCAAATCATCCCAGGATCCGTTGGCAGAGAGGTCGCCTTATCCATTTCCGCTAGGGCACTACGGGGCGGTTCGCCGCTTGTCAGAATCGTCGATTTAAATTCTAATATTCTGTGGGCCAGCAAGTTTGAGGCAGCACCCGGATGGCAGAATCAGAAGGCCGTTATCGAAATACCACCTACCGGCGGGGACGCCACGATTGCACTTTACGCATTCGCAAGTAATGGTACGGCGGAAGATGAGTACAAGAACGTAAACGTGCACCTGGTGGCAGAGGGCGCGGGGAATATCGTTTGGGTCGGCGGGAACGCGCCGGGGATCGTTGCTTCCTCGTCGCGAAAAAGCACCGCCGGCAGCTATGTGGTTACGATAGCTCCGCGAACCAAGCTACTCACGCTAAGTGAAAGTTTTGACCGGTCGTGGACCGTGACGTCCGGCGGCGTAACGCTTCCATGGGAACATGTAGTTGTAAACGGCGTAACGAACGGCTGGATCGTAAGGGGGTCGGAACCTAAAACCGTGCGGCTTAGCTATGCACCGATAACGGCATTCAGGGCTTTGCAGCTTGTCGCGATCTTGTGCTTCCTTTGCGCCGTCGTCCTCGCGCTCTACCGTCCAAATGCGTTACCCTCTCTTGCTATATCGAAGATGCAGAAATCGCCGGATGGAGCCGGCGCCCAATAGTGAATGCCTTTGTGCCGGTATGGCATCCGCCTGAAGGCGGTTTCGCGGGCGGGTTTCTTCGTGCACGGCGGATCTTGGAGATTGAAGACGGCTTTGACGCTCACGTGGTGGATACTGACTCAACCGATATCCTGCGCGAGAATCTTCATGGTACGCTGCGTACCGTTCCGTGCAGGTGGGCTTATGCGAGGAGCGGCTTACCTTTTCGCGCCATGCGCGCGATCAACTGGTTCTGGGCAGCGCTCAATTTCACGCTGCTAGGATTACTTTCCCGACACCGCATCGATTTCGTCTACGTACCATTTAGCGAAGTGCTGCCGTGCGCGATCGCGGGCTTCGTCGTCGCGAAGGTTCGCCGGATTCCGCTTATTTATTGTAATTTAAACGTTCGTGGTACGACGCTGTGGGGGATAAATCGACGCCTGCACGCTCACGCCGACGCAATCATAACGATTTCGCAATCGTTAGCACGCGATATCCGAGCCGAGGGCATCGATGCTCCGATACACATAGGCACCGTCGGCGTGGACGACGAGAGCGTTGCGCCCCGGGCGGCTCTCTACGATGCAATATTTGTGGGGCGGCACACGCCGCACAAAGGCATCTTCGACCTTTTGCAGATTTGGAAACAATGTTGTGACGCGTCTCCAGGGCTTCGGTTGGCCTCTGTAGGCCCGTGTGAACCGGATATGCGAGCCGCCCTTATAGCGAAAGCGCAGCTCCTCGGTATCGAAAATAACATCGAAATTTTGGGCGCCGTTCCAGAGGAAAGAAAATGGCATTTGTACGCGTCCTCGAGAGTCTGCATATTTCCGAGCCGCGTTGAGGGCTGGGGAATCGTTCCGATCGAGGCGCATCTCGCGGGCTTACCCGTCGTTGCTTACAACCTTGCGGCTTATCGCGAAACGATTGCCGAAAGTCCCGCTGCATTTCTCGTCGATGTAGGCGACATCGATCGGTTTGCGAGCGGAACGCTCCAGGCTCTTCGCGGGCCCAACGCCACGGAAAACGCGAGGAACTGGGCTCGGCAGTTCTCTTGGACGAAAGCAGCGACAATAGAACTCGAACTCATTCGGACGATTTTAAACGGCGCACGAGCGAACCGTAACGAGGGCGCTGCGGGTGAGGCAACAAAATAATCGCCTTTTTGTGTAAAATGCGTTGCTGGAATTTCTCGAGGTTGAATGCTTTTCGTCTGTGGATCATCGCACCGAAAATGCTCCAGTGGAGACAAACTGCTAGTCAACCGCGCCTGCAATGCAAAGGAGCGTTCCTCCATCGCCGATTGACGTCAGGAGACGGTCTTTCCAGGGTGATCCGGTAAACCCATATTTGGCGATTTTCTCAATCTTAAAACCGGTTTTTCCCAATAAGTGCGCAAGCGTAAACGAGGTATAAAAGAGAATATGGGTCGGGTCCGCTAACCCGAACCAATCTTTCCCCGTCGCTCTTCTTACTATAGAGTTCGCATTAGGTGTCGTTATTAGCACGCGGCCGTTTGGTCGAAGCACGCGGCGAAGTTCCCCAAGCGCGTCGACCGGGCGCCTTAAATGTTCGATAACGTCGCAGAAAAAAATCGTGTCGAAAGACTGCGGTTCGAACGGAAGGCGATCTTCGACATTAGCCAGTTGTATTCGCGCGCCGGGTACGGTACGCGTTGCTTCTTCGAACCAGTATTCGCTTATGTCCACGCCGCAGAGCGTTGCCGCACCACGCAACGATGCAATCTTGAGAAGTTCTCCGCTTCCGCACCCGACATCGAGAACGGAACCAAGAGCTGCGGACCGGCTCATCAGCTTGACCAGAGATGTCGCTGTGCGCGGATCCTTTTGCTCGTTGTCCCTTACGGTACGTATATCAGACACGATCGACTCCACGTCGGGCCGACGTCTTTCTAACGGCATATCCCGCTCGATGAATTAATGGCCTCCCCATGGATGCCAGTCCCGCAGCACCGGATGTGCCGGAAGATTTATGAAGCGCCTTACAACCGGTTTACCTGCGCTGAATTTCGATGCCGGTTGCGAGGCGCCTAGTGAGAATGCGGCGAGCGAGCCGCCGGTTGATGCCGAGCCGTACGACGCGATGAAAATGCTGCCTGCCGCGAGTGCGGGCGAAGAGTAGACAAAACTTCCCATGTTATACGACCAGAGTAAAGACCCGCTTTCAAGGCTCAGGATCTGGATCGTATTGTCTACGCCGACGACAACGATATCTGATGTAATAGCCGGAGACGAAAACTGTTCCAAAGTGAAGGGTCCGACTACCCAGCGAACTTCTCCGTCAACGTCGAAGTCGTAAAGGTTGCCGGATGGGGTCGACGTTGTTCCGGGATCGACGAGAGCTCCGCTCTGAGAAACGACGTTGTTTCCGTCCGTCGCCGGTGTTGCGATGCTGCCATATCCCAGTGCAGCATGGAGCGATGCTTTCCATTGTAATGCCCCCGTGCCTAAATCGATCGCGTAGAGGTTTCCGTCTTTTCCGGTAAAGAAACCGCTGTTTCTCACCTCCGCTATTCCGCCTCCGACGTCGATGTCGGATCCCCCCTGCGAGGTTATCGTTCCCCAGTGGAACGCGCCCGTCGTGGCATTCACGGCCACGGCCGACTGCATGTGCGGGGCATTGGGGACGCAAGCGTTGCCGGTACCAAACGCAATGTCTCCAAATGGCGTCAACGAGATGGGCGACCATATGTTTACACCGTTGCCTTCCGGTCCTGTCGCCCAAGTCCAGAGAATAGCTCCGGTGCTCTCCGAAATGGCAGCCATCGTTCCGTGATGGCACCCCACATCGGGATCCCCCCAGCCGCTTGCGATATAAACGACGCCGTTTGCGACAAGGGGCGCGGTCCTGGTTGCGCCGAGGGCGCCCCAATCCGCTGCCACCCTCTTCCACAGCACGGCTCCGGTCGTAGCGTCGAGCGCCAAAACGCCCGACGTGTCGTAGAGCGGAACAATGAGGGTATTACCGTCAATCGTCGGCGTACCGTGAATCGAGCTGCCGGACGAATAATGCCAAATTACGGCCCCGGTTTGCCGATCTACCGCTGAAATGTCGCCGGTGAGCAAGCTCACAAAGACCATTCCGTTTGAAACGAGCGGGCTTGCTTGGATCGGAGCGTTAAACGTGTCGAGCCACTGCAGTTTGATTGCGGAAGCATTTACCGATGAGATACCGATCGGACTTTGGTATCCGTTTCGTTGAAGGTTCCCGTCCAGCATCGGCCATGCGGCCGCGTTCCCGGCCGGCGGCGGGTTTGGCGATGGCTGCAGCGGAGATAACGGAGAATTGGGCGCGGTCGCCGGCTGAGATCCGCCGCCTCCCCCACACGCACTCAGAACGGAAAATACCGCTAAGGCAAAGTACCGCTTGCAGTGAAGAGTAACGAAGGACATAAATCTCCAACCGTTGACCGCAAATGCATCGCACAGCGTCGATTTTCTTTTGGGTTTTGCTTAACGGGCTACCTTCCTACTCCTAGAAGACCCGCATCCTGGATGAGAGTATGAAGAATAATGCGAATTGCCATTTCTAATTGGCGCGATTTGAGTCATCCCAAGGCGGGCGGCGCTGAGGTGGCAACGGATCAATTGGCGTCCGCTCTTTCCACGCGCGGTCATCATGTGACGCTGCTGACGAGCAGTCATCCGGGCGCGCCGGCCGCTGAAGACAAAAACGGCTATCGAATCGTTCGGAAAGGAACCGAATTGACGTGCCGATTCCACGCGCTCATCTGGCTCGCGCAGAACCGGGACGGCGTGGACATAGCGGTCGATGAAGTCAATACACTTCCCTTTTTGTCTCGACTAGTGCTCGGAAAAAACGTCGTTGTGTGGATGCATCAGCTGGCGCGCGAGGTTTGGCTAGCCGAGGCGCCGCCGGTAATCGGGCACATCGGCTATGCCCTCGAGTTCGTCATGCTTTCCGTCTACCGGCGGACGAATATCGTCACAATCTCAGATTCGAGTGCCGAGTCGTTTCGCCGGTTCGGTCTTCGCGGTACGATTACCGTTGCCGAGATCGAACTGCGACCCGCGCGAGAACACCCGAGTCTCCCAAAGCTGGGCCGTATTGGCTATGTCGGACGACTCGCGCCGTCAAAACGGGTGGACCATATCGTGCGAGCTTTTTCAATTGTCCGGATGGTTGTACCGCACGCGGAGCTCGCGATCGTTGGAACGGGCTCGAAGAAAGAGCTTCGACGTCTCAAGCGGTTGTCGGGCGCACTTGGTGTGGCCGATGCCGTCCATTTCTTCGGCCGAATTCCCATCGCCGAGCGAGATGAACTCGTGCAAACGTTCGACGTACTCGTTATGGCATCGTTTCGGGAAGGCTGGGGTCTCGTCGTCTCTGAAGCAGCGCGATTCGGCGTCCCGAGCGTCGTATATCCCGTACCCGGACTTATCGATTCCGTTCGTGACGGAAGAACCGGAGTCGTGACTGCGGATCAGACCCCGCGCGCCCTGGCCGAAAGTATTTTAAGGCTGATATCGGATCGACCGCTACGGGAAACGCTCTCGCGCGGCGCCATGCAATACCTCGCGCGGTTTGATGAAGACCGGTTTGTCGGACGATTTGAGCGCGTGCTGCAGACGCTTAACGGATCGCATTAGCGATTGAAACAACGAACGAACGCGACGTCTCTTGGGCGGGTGTAATGGTTAGTCGAAACGTGATTCCCGGAGGCGGTCCACTGCGCAGTGCTTCAAAGAAGAACGAAGTATGTGGCCGACTGCTTGGCGACGATTTTCCCGTACATGCTAGCTCCAGCTACATTCAGTATCGTTTCACGCGCTGTAATCCCGCGCTTCGAAATGCGCCCTCGACAGCCGCCGTGTCGCGGTCGCCGCAATCGTAGGAGATGATGGTGCGGCCTGCGTCCAGCGCGTCGTTGTAGTTTGCGGCTTCGTCTTCCGGAATGGGGAGCGTGCCGAGATGACTTTCGACGTCGCTTGTGCCGAGGTAGCCTAGACGGTTTACGGGCATCCCGATTCCCGGAACGCCGGTACCGCCCGATCCCGTAATGATGTCCGTGTCGGTTCCGGCGAGATTTCCTTGCATGTCGGAATCCACGTAGCCGCCGCCGGCGTGGATAAAGTTCAAGAACGAGCTTTCGTGTTGGCTCGATTCGTCGGCCAGCGTGATGACGTGCAGCTTTGAGCGATCGACGCCGCCCACGTCTCCAAGCATCCTCTCGAGTTCGCTAACGTCGTTCGTGGGCGCAATTCCTGTCACATAGCAACCTGGCATCGACCTCTCCTTACGTGGTTCTCTCGAATATGCGAAGTGCGGCGGCGAGGCGGGAAACGCCTTCGCGAATCTTATCTTCCGATGCATTTGAAAAGTTCAAACGCATCCCGTTGTGAACGTCGCGTTCCGGGTAAAAGCTGACTCCAGGAACGAAGACAACTTTTTCTTTAGCCGACTCCTGCAAGAAGTCGTGCGTGTCGACGCCGTCGATGCAAGCCCACAGAAACATGCCGCCCTGTGGCCGGTTAAACTGAAAGTACGGCGGCATGTGTTCTCGCAAGGCGACAATCATCACGTCTCTGCGCCGTTCGTACGTCTCAACGATACGCCGCACGTGCGCGACGAACGCCTCCCGTTTGCTCGCATACCGGTGGAAGACGTATTGCGCGAGCGAGCCCGTCTGCAAATCCGTACCTTGTTTGGCAAGTGCGATCTTTTCGCGTACGTCGGCGTCGGAAATAGCGAGCCATGCAACGCGTAAGCCGGGCGCCATAATCTTGCTGCCGGTCCCGCAATAGATGACCGTGCCGGTTTTGTTCAATGAAGCAAGCGACGGAAGGTGAGCGCCTTCGAAACGAAGTTCGCCGTACGGATCGTCTTCGACAATCGGAAGATCGAAATGCTCGCACAGACGCACCACCGCTTCTCTGCGCTCGGCAGAAAGCGTGCGCCCGGTCGGATTTTGAAAATTCGGGACGAGATAGAGAAACTTCGGAAATGGGTCCGCCGAGTCGAGTACGCGTTCCAACGACTCCGGTATCATCCCGTCCTCGTCGGTTTCGACGGTCAGATACCGGGCCTGATACGCATCGAACGCCTGAATGGCTCCGAGATAGGATGGATTTTCGAGAACGACGTGATCGCCCGGATCGATGAATATCTTTCCGATCAAATCGAGGCCCTGCTGAGAGCCGTTCACGATGAGAATGTCCGATGGGTCGTAGATTTTATGAAGCTTCTCGGCCAGACGCTCCGCCACCCAAGCGCGCATCTCGGGAATGCCTTCGGTAACGCCGTACTGTAGAGCGGCGGCGCCATATTCTTCCATCACTTCAACCGTGCATTCGCCGATCTCGCGCGTTGGAAACAGCTCCGGGGCCGGAAGGCCGCCGCCGAACGAAATGACGTCGGGCTGCTGCGTCACCTTCAACATCTCGCGAATCGTCGAGGCGCGCAACCGCGAGGTGCGTTCGGCAAACTTCGCCGAGCGCGAGACAGCTCTCATACGACCCTCAACTTAGGCGGCGGGCATCGGCGGTCCGCCTATTGGCGGGCGGACGCTCGTTCCCCCGGAAAACGTACCCGAAAACGGATGGTGTTGGTCGCGGATGAAGGTCAAGATAACCGCTCCCAGCCCAACGAGGCCAACCATGCATGAAACGACAACCCCGATCACGGGAACCATCTCTGCAGCGGTCAGTAAAACGAGCCCGATGACGAGCGCGGCGATCGGTGAGGGAGTGGTATTGGGCCGCATCAGCTCGTAGAAACGGCGCCCGATCAGGAGCGAAAGGGCCGCTTTTCCGATGAAGACGCCCGCAACGAGCGCGACCAGCTCGAGCGGAATGAGCGGGATCAGGACAATCGTTACCGCGAGAAGGATCATCACGGGAATCACCGCGACCCATCCAAAGAGGCCGGCCGCCGTGGCAAGTCCCGGATGCTGTTCGAGGCGATCGAGCGCGAGGCGCGTGCGAAGCGGAAAGATCAAGAAGAAGAGCAGCGCCACGACGTTCCAGGCAATACGCCACGTGAGACGCCAGTCGGTATCGCCGACACGGAAACCGTCGGCGCTCGGCGCCCATGGAACGATGCTGTCGAAGACTTCGCCGCCGATAGCGTGAGGATGCCCTCCGACGGTACTGCCCGGCCGTTCGAAGATGTTGCCGCCCACGACGTTGACGTCGCCGGTAACGGTTCCGTCGATCGTCGCGTTGCCGAAGAGCACGTTCAAGTCCCCATCGACGATCTGTCCCGGCTCTACCGAAACGGAGCCCACGTACGTGCCGCCGTGGTCCACGCTATGCGTTCGGGCATCCGCGACTCCGGTTGAAAACATACAGAGCGCGGCAAAGACGCCGATTATGGCAAGAATGGTGGAACGAGTGTTCATGATATCTCCGTGCGTGCAAGACGTGCCGACAGACGCGGGCGTACCGCTTGGTAGAAG